>DAOUCN010000156.1:0-6287 GCA_034431995.1 Chloroflexota bacterium
TTTCGCTTCCACCACCACCGTCGGCTCCACCAGCTCCTTCTTGAACACAGGATACAGGCCGAGAATCGCCGTCGTCGCCAGACAGCCGGCGCCAGTGGCATAGTGAGCCATCTTCAATTCCTCGCGATGCAGCTCCGGAATGCCGTATACGAATTCGCCGAGCATATCGGGCGCTTCGTGGGCGTGGCCGTACCAGCGGGGATAGTCCTCGGGGTCACGCAACCGGAAATCGGCGGAAAGATCAACAATACGCGGAGCGATAGCCCTGAACCGCGCGATCTTGCCCATGCTCATGCCGTGGGGCAGGGCCAGGAAGAGGAAATCGCATGGCGCGAGGTCATTCAAGCTCACGAAGCGCAGCTCTGTGCGCTTGCGCAGATTGGGGTGAACGGCGTAGACAAACTTGCCGGCATTCGATTCCGACGTGACCTGGCCCACGCTCACCAGCGGATGCTGCAGCAGCAGCCGCAGCGCCTCCCCGCCCACGTAGCCGGAGCCGCCAACGATGGAAACGCGTATGGATGTGGACAAAAACGCCTCCTCCCTGTGATGATGCGTCCAGGCGTCAAGGCGTCAGAGCGTCAACCGCCCAGACCTCGCCATGATGCCTTGACACCCTGACGCCCTGATACTTCGACGCCTTGACGCCCGCACGCCTGGACGCTTTACAGCACCCCCATCTGAAACCCCCACAGCAGCGCCGTCAACGACAGCCCATCGAGAACGGCATTCTGCACCAGCAACTGGCGCACCTCGTCGGGCCTGAACCAGCGCCGGTCCAAGACTTCGTTCGCGTCTATGTCGCCGCCGGTTGCCAACAGCCCGCGGGCGACAAAGATATGAAACACCTGATTGCTGGAGCCGTTGGAGGGGAAATAGCGCCCAAGCTTTTGTAGCGTTGACGCCGCGTAGCCTGCCTCCTCGATCAACTCGCGGGCGGCCGCCTGCTCCGGCGTCTCTCCTTCCTCGATGCGTCCCGATGGAATCTCCCACCCGCGCGTCTGGGTAATGAAGCGATAGTGGTCAATCAGTAGCACGCGGCCGTCGCCGCCCAGGGGAATCACCCCTGCCGCGTGGCGTGGGTAGTCCACGACATGGTGGTCCTCGATTATCGTTCCATCGGGAAGCTGCACCGGGTCTTGGTACAGGTTGATCCAGGGGCTCTGATAGATCGCCTTGCGCCTGAGCACGCGCCAGGGTGCGTTACTGGTCATAGCGATCTCGACTTACTTGCGTTTCCTTCTAGCTCTCCTGCGCGATGCTTCGGCCATCTTGCGTAGCTTTTTCTTCTTCAGGTCGGTCCTTCGGGTGCTGGCCGGCAATTCGGGTGGACGGGATAGCACTCCAGCATTGTAAGCCACGATGAACCTAGTGGCGTCCGCTTCATTCGTCATGTCAAAGCCGGCGGCCTGCCCCATCATGAAGAACGACTTGGCCATGCCGAAGCGTGACGGGTCGTTCATGATGCCCTTGAACTGCGGCGCGATGCCACGCAGATAGCCCAAGATAGCGTCGGCGTTGGCGAGTCGGTACTGCCGCTTCAGGAACTGCCAGAAGGCAAGCAGCTCTGGAATGACGTCGTCGGCGTCATCGGGAGACAGGGTAGACACCTTGCGCGGGAAGAGATCGGTGACAACCTCATCAACGTCGTCAGCCGTCATCTCCGGCACGGAGACGCCTATGTATTGGTAGCCATAGTAGATCAGTTGTGCCGCCCAGAAGCCCATTTCCGGATCGGCCTGCAGACGTGCCCGTCCTTCAGGTGACTGCACGAACTGCTCTATGAGGGCATCCTGGTACTTCTCCAATGCATCTTCTGCTGCTTCGTCGTAGGCGTCTCGGTCAATGCCATCCAGTTGATGAATGTCAAAGGCCATTCTCGCGTCTCCTTTGCCAGCCCGCCGCAGCGGTAGGCCCAATCCGTCCTGGTCTCACACGATAGCGTGCATGTCGAGAAGATGACAGACTTCGATGCCGTCGTCCAGATCGTGCCACCACACGGCGTATCCATGCGGCTCGATACTCCACATGTCACGCTGCTTCGGGCTGGCCTGCGCCAGCCAGGGGAAACGTGACAACGGCACACCGATCTCCCGCCCATCGCTCACGGCAATGTACATTATGGAATCGGAAAAGCGCAGACCCGTCGCACTGACGTGTCTCACACGCCTGCCGGAACCCTCTCGCTGAAGATCAGGTCGGCAAGCAGCGGCGACCTGAGTTCCAGCCGCGACAGATCAATGAGTTCGAACTACTTTCCGATCGCCATACCCGTCGGGTCAATCTCGTGCAGCAGGCGTTGCTCCTCCACCGTCGGCGGGCGGGTGGTCTCCACCTTGTCGGGAATCCTGATCTCCATTGAGCTGTTGGCCCTGATGTCGTCAGCAGTCACGCCCGGATGCACGGCCAGGAGCCTGAGCCCCTTCGTCTGCTCATCGAAGCCGTAGACGCCCAATTGGGTAATCACTCGGTAAGGCCCCGTGTTTGCCGGCAGGCCCGCTCGCTCCCTGGCCCCTGGGCCATCGAGATAGCCCGGGGTGGTGATGAAGTCCACCTTCTCCACAAAGCGCCGTTTGTCCTGGCGCATCATGATGATCGTGCGGTGGCAGAGGGAGCCGATGTCGTTTGCCCCGCCGCTACCGGGCAGGCGCGCCGTGGGATGCTCCCAGTCGCCGATGACCGTGGTGTTGATGTTGCCATACCTGTCAATCATGGCCGCGCCGAGGAAGCCATAGTCAACATAGCCCGCCTGGCAGGCGCTCATTACGTCGTGCATGGATGACGCTGCCACCGCTCGATGGAAGGTGCGCGCCTCGCCCACGGAGATGGGCAGCACAGGCACCTGCGGGCCCACGCCGCCTGCCTCGAAGATGATAAGTAGATTCGGTGCATGGGTCCTCTGGGCCAGCAGGCCGGCGATCATGGGCAGCCCCGTGCCCACAAAGACTGATTTCTTGTCCTCGAGCAACCTGGCCGCGACGCAGGCCAGAAGCTCCGTCGGCGTGTACCGTCCTGCGACGTGAGACATCGTTGGCTCACCTCCTCACTTCTTGTCCAACCAAGGTGCTCGCATGGGGGCCTTGAACTGCAGCACGTGCTTTAGGTAACTCAGCTTGCGGACGCCTCCTACCAGTTCCAGGTACTCCTCGAAATCCTTGGCTCCAAAGACGTACTTCTGGAAGTACGCTTCGGTCCCTTCGGGGGTCTGCGAGAGCTGGAGCCATTCGCCGATGTGCTCCTCGTCGAAGAAGTAATGGTAGGGCATCTGCGTCGGGTGCGCGCCGAAGGGGACCTCGCAGACAGCATCCACCAGGTAGAAGGGGATAGCGGTGTGCCAGGGCTGCGCACGAATCATGTCCTCGTCCACAATCTCCTCGGTCGTGATCAGCACACGGCGGGCTGCCCGTGCCAGCTCGAAGTCCTCGATCATGATGCCGTCAATCTGAGCGTTGCCATACTTGTCGCAGCGGGGCACATGGAACATCGCCACATCGGGGTAAGCGGCGGGGATGAGGCAGATTGGCTTGCCCGTCCAGGGGTCCTTGACCACCTTGCACGCGCTCTTCTTGAGCGTATCGCTGCCCAGCATGTTGCGCGAGGGGATAAAGGGCAGCCCCATCATGGCGGCCAGAAAGCGCCACTGGTAGCCAGCGTTGGAGATCTCCGCCGCCACCTTCACCTGGCCGCTCTCGGCAGCCCGCCGCCCGCACGGTGACAGCCCGCGCAGCTCGTGGCCAAAGGCGTAGGCCACCTCGACCTTGCTGACGCATCCGCCGCCGATCAAGATATCTATGTCATGCACGGCGGTCTTGCCGGCCATGACCAGGTTGCGCCTCTTCTGGCGAATGATCTCGTAGACCAGGGCCATGGGAATCCTGATATGACCGAACCCGCCCATGGCGATGTAGTCCCCGTCGTGGACGAACGCCGCTACCATGTCCGCGACGCTCATGCGCTTGTCGCGCAGGTCGCGCGACTTGTTCTCGGCGATCCACTGGCGGTTCTCGTCGGGATCATGCCAGCCGATGAGTTCCCCCTGGCCCTCAGCAATGACCTCCATGTCGCAACCCTCCATCGCGTTGTCTGTGCCAGACCCGGGGACCAGGCCAACCACGAAGACACAAGGTCACCGTCTCTCCCTTGGTGCCCCGTGACTTTGTGGTAGGCCAGCATCCGTGCCCGGCTATCGTGCTACTGTGCCGGATTGCGCTTCGCCGTCATCTCCTCAATCTGAACCCTGGCCAGCGCCACCTTGGCCAGCGAGTCTGGCTTGATGAACCGCTGCTTCACTGGCTCTGGGTCAGGTTCCAGATGCTCAATCATGACGTTGAGAGCACGCCGCTTGTCCTCGTCGCGGTCCAGGAACTCGACGCGGCCGCGGAATTGCACCGTGCGGAAGGCATGGTTACACTCGCCGGGCAGGTATCCCCCCTCCTCCAGTACCTGCCCCCACACCACGGGATTGGCTTTCAGGAAGTCCGCCTTCTTTCCCAGGCGCGAGCAATGGAAATAGAAGCACCGTTGCGCTTCGTCGAAGCCATAGTTGACTGTCGCCAGGTACGGCTCATTGTCCCGCGCCATGGCCAGGGTCATGATCTTCTGTCCCTTGATGACCTCGATCATCTCCCGTTCGCCCGTGATCGTCTTCTCTGGCCGCCGCTGGTGGTATGTAGTCATATCTACTGCTGCGCCACGCGAAGCACGTAATCCACGATCTTTCCCGGAATATCCACGCCGGTGGTCTCAATGCTGTTGCGGAACTCCATCGTGTAGTTGACCTCATTGACTAGTAGGCGCCCATCGGGCGCTTCCAGCAGGTCAATGGCCAGCACACCTCCCCCGACGGCTTTGGCTGCTGCCACGGACAGGCGGGCCAGCTCCGGCGTCACCGGACAATTCACCGCCTGGCCGCCGCGGGCCGTATTCGTTATCCAGTGCTCGGCGTAGCGATAGATGGCGCAGATGCAGTCATCGCCCACCACGAACGAGCGGATGTCCCGCTTTGGCTTGTTAACGTACTCCTGGATGTAGAAGATCGAATGATGGTATGACCCCAGGATCTCCTTGTGCTCCAGGATAGCCTCGGCCGCGTCCCGGTCGTTGACCTTGGATAGCAAACGCCCCCACGAGCCGATGGCCGGCTTCATCACCACCGGATAGCCCAGCGTCTCAATGGCGGCGATGGCCGATTCGGGCGTGAAGGCGATGAAGGTGCGGGGCGAGGGAACATTGTTGCGCAGGAGCGCCATCGTGGTCAGGAACTTGTTGCCGCAGGTGTCGGCGACGTGGTAGGTGTTGATGGTCTTCACGCCCCAGTCATTGAGGATCTTCAGCGCATACAGAGCGCGCGAGTGATTGATGCACCGTTCCAGCACCACATCGTACTCCCAGTTGGGCTGGTTCAGCTCGAAGATGCAGTCCCGGTCGTCTATCTTGTCGTATGGAATGCCACGCCGGTCAAGGGCATCGAAGATGAGCTTCTCCTCGACGCGCACGCGGGACAGAAGAACACCGATCCTCATGGTCTGCCTACTCTCCCCAGTCTTCTTCCTCTTCTGGGGCCGGGGCCAGCTCTATCGGCTCCAGATTGCGCACCTCGAGCTCCAGGCCGCAGTCTGGGCAGATGACGATCTCGCCTTTCTCTGGGTTGGCGAGGGAAATCGCGGCGCCACATTCGGGGCACTCTGCCATGGTCTTCACCTCCTGATGACATGCACAGGCCATACACCAAGACTGCCGCCGACCCAACACACGGCGGCGGCAGTGCCTTGTTCATAGCGGCGCGATTATACATCCCTGACGGGGGAATGTCAACGAAGGATGGAACGCCGACGAACGCGGAAGGGGCGCTGATGAGTGCTGATTTGGCCAAGTAACGGCGACTAGTCCTCGTACCCCAGCGCCTGCAGCCTCTTGCGCACCACCTCCTCGTCGCCGTCATACGGCAGCAGCGGGCCGCCAGGCCGCGCCGTTCGCTCAATTGCATCCATGATCTTCAGGCCCGAACGATAACGCAGCCAGAAGAGCCTGTCATTCCCCGCTGTGACTGGATGCTCCTCCAGGGGGTCCCTGCGCAGATCATAGATAGCATACTTGGGTGTTCTCAACGCCTCCGGGCTTCGCTCAAAAGCGCGCACGATCTCGCGCCGGCGCCGCACGTCTGCCTTGCCATGCTCGTCGGCCAGTTGCTCCATCCACGCCGCCATGCCGCTGGCATCCTCAAATCGGCCCAGGAGGCTGCGATATAGCTCGCGCACGAACTCGTCCACCGGGGCACGCAGCACCCC
>DAOUCN010000157.1:0-3061 GCA_034431995.1 Chloroflexota bacterium
ACCCCACGGACCAGACAGATAGCCGCCCGCGACCTGCACCAGATAGCCCGGCACGGGCGCCAAGACGATCTGCACCGCGCTGAGCATGATCAGGCCAACAGGTCCCCACGGCCCAAGCCCCAGGATAGCAGACCGCACCCCGGCAGGATCGCCCAACAGACTGGCCAGGTCAGCGCCGACCAGCGCAGTCGCCAGGACAAGAACCAAAGCACCTGTGATCACCACTGCTGTACGCCGCATGGCCCGGGACACGAAATGTGACACTGTCGGACGAACTAGGGGTAGACCGGCAGGGCTTCCAGGCCACGGGTCTCCGGTAAGCCAAACATCAGGTTCATGTTCTCCACGGCCTGCCCGGATGCCCCTTTGACGAGGTTATCTATGACTGACAGGACAACCAGGCGGCCGGTAAGCCTGTCCACGGTTGGATAGATGAAGCAGTAGTTGCTTCCCCACACATGCTTTGTCGCAGGGGGAGAATCAACCACCCTCACGAAAGGCGCGGACGCATAGAAGGCGCGGTAGGCGTCGCGAATCTTTTCCACCGGCCAGTCTCCCGCCAGGTCGGCGTAGCAGGTAGCCAGGATGCCCCGCGTCATGGGAATCAGATGGGGGATGAACGTCACTGCCGGTTGCCCTTGCCCGCCCCCTCGACTCCAGACTACTCCCAATTCCTGCGCGATCTCCGGCTGGTGGCGGTGGCCATCGAGGGCGTAGGCGGTGACGCTTTCGTCAACTTCCGAGAAATGGCTCTCCAGCTTGAGGCTGCGTCCAGCCCCGGAGACGCCCGACTTAGCATCAATGATGACGCTGGGTCTGATCATCCCTTCGCGCAGCGCTGGCGCAAGAGCGAGAATGGAGGCGGTGGGATAGCAGCCCGGATTGCCCACAATACCGGCCTTCCTGATCTCATCGCGATGCAACTCCGGCAACCCGTAGACGGCGCCTGAGAGAAGCCCAGGGGCAGGGTGCTTGCCGTACCATTGCTCGTACACTGCCAAGTCCCGCAGGCGGAAGTCGGCGCTGATGTCAATGATCTTGGCGCCCCGCTCCGCAAAGGCCGGCGCTGCCTCTGCCGAAGCATGATGAGGCAACGCGAGAAAGGCGACGTCCACCTCACCAGCAACATCGGCGAGGACATCCTGATCCGCGTCCCGTAGATGGGGGAATACCTGGCGCAATCGCCGGCCTGCCTCGCTCCGTCCCGTCGCAGCCACCACGGTGACATCCGGGTGTCTGGCCAGAAGCCGTACAAGCTCAGCGCCGGTATATCCTGTAGCATTGACGATCGCCACACGCAACACCTGCCACTCCTCCGCACAGCCATCGTGCTGTAGGCAAAGAAACGACCCACAGAGCTCTCGACTCTGAGGGCCGTGCACAGCAAGCGCGTTCTTGTCGCCCAAGCTATTATACCATGCTCCCGCACACCGGTCAACGGCGGTGCGACTCGACGTCGCCCAAGGTGTCGTGTGCCGTAGGCCGACTCACGCTGGGGCAGGATGTCGGGCGCGCCGCGATCTCCCGCGTGCCTTGGGGGTGGCATTCAGCACCTGCCGCGCCTCCTCCAGGCGCGCCCGCACCTGCTGTGGAGCTGTGCCGCCATATACGTCGCGCGCCGAGACTGCGTTCGCGGACCGGACAACCGTAAGGGCCTCCTGGTCGAAGACCGGCGAAAACGCCTGCATCTCGGCCACTGTCAAGTCGGTCAGCTCCTTGCCGTTGTCCAGGCAATGCCGGACGATGCGCCCCACGACCTGATGAGCCCGACGGAAAGGCACACCCCGCCGCGCCAGGTGATCGGCCAGGTCTGTCGCCGTCATGAAGCTGCCAGCGGCGGCCCGTGCCATCGTGTCCTCGTTGACGACGAGGCTGCCGACCATTCCCGTCAACAGCGGAAGGGCTGCCATCAGGGTGTCCACAGTATCGAACAGGCCCTCCTTGTCTTCCTGGAGATCCTGGTTGTATGAGAGCGGCAGGGCCTTCATGGTGGTGAGCAGTCCCAGCAGATGACCGTAGACCCGCCCTGTCTTGCCTCTGGTAAGCTCAGCGACGGCGGCATTCTTCTTCTGCGGCATCATGCTTGAGCCTGTCGCGTAGGCGTCGTCCATGGTCACGAAGCCGAACTCGGCAGTTGACCACAGGATAAGCTCCTCCGACAGGCGCGACAGGTGCATCATGAGGATGGATGCGGCGGCCAGGAACTCGAGGACGAAATCCCGGTCCGATACTGCATCCAGACTGTTGCGACTAACGGCGGAAAACCCCAATTCCCTGGCGACGAACGCGCGGTCGAGGGAGAAGGTACTGCCGGCCAGAGCACCGCTACCCAGCGGGCAGACATCGGCTCGCTTGCAGCAGTCGGCAAAACGACCTTTGTCTCGCTGTAGCATCTCGAAGTAGGCGAGCATGTGGTGGGCGAAAAGGACAGGCTGCGCCCGCTGCGTATGGGTGTAGCCGGGCATGATGACATGTTCATGCCGCTCGGCGATGTCGAGCAAGGCCGCCTGCAGATTGACCAGCAAGTCTATGATCTCAGCGATGATCCGCTTGAGGTAGAGGCGCATGTCCAGCGCAATCTGATCATTGCGCGAGCGCGCCGTGTGCAGCTTGCCTGCTACCTCGCCCACCCGTTCGCGCAGGGCCACTTCTACATTGGTGTGAATGTCCTCGTGCTCCGCCGTGAACGTCAGTATACCCCGCTCTATGTCGGCTCGCACGGCTTCCAGGCCGTCTACCAGCGTGCGCGCCTCCTCGTCAGTGATGATGCCTTGGCGCGCCAACATGCGGGCATGGGCAATACTCCCCGCGATGTCCTCGGCGTAGAGCCGCTGATCGAAGGGAATAGAGGCAGTGTAGGCATCCACAGCCTTGGCCGTGCCCTTTGTGAAACGACCACCCCACAACTTGGTCATGGAGCCTCCTATCCCAGGCCCTGTTCAGTCAGGCTTGCCGCTGCGCACCTGACCGCTCACGGCTTCCCCCGCCCCCCGAACATCATACCTGTCAGTTGTAGCTCAGTTCGTCTTTGGCCGCGTCGGACATCATGTCCGGGTTCCAC
>DAOUCN010000158.1:0-3015 GCA_034431995.1 Chloroflexota bacterium
GTTCTTGGTGTTGGACCAGTAGTCGAAGTTGAACAGGACAGCCTGGGCGTCGAAATCGGTGCCGTCGTGGAACTTTACGCCCTTGCGCAGGGTGAAGGTCCAGACCTTGCCGTCGTCGGACATGGTCCACTTCTCAGCTAGGCTGGGGATGACGTTGACGGTGTCCTTGTCGTACTTGACCAGGCCCTCGAAGATCTGGTTGGTCACGCGCCCGGAGATACCATCGGTGATGATGGCCGGGTCAAGGCAGACGGGCTCGCCCTGTGCGCCGAAGATGAAGACGCTGGGCTTGGGCGTCGGCGTGGGGGGCACAGGCGTGGCCGTCGCGGGCGGCTTGGTGGCCGTTGGCGGGACCGGTGTGGCCGTGGGTGCAGCGGGAGCCGTGGTGGCGGTTGGCGGCGGCTTGGTGGCCGTGGGCGGCACTTTGGTCGGTGTGGGAGTGGGCGTGGGGCCGCAGGCCGCCAGAATCATACTACCCACCACCAGCAGACTGAGAATCGCCCAGAGCTTGGGAGACCTAAACATCTTCCATACACTCCTTTCAGATGTTACGCTACCAGCGGTATGGGACTTCGAACGTGCGTCACCTTGTCTGGCGTGCCATCACCTCCTTCCTGCATGTGGCAAAGGCGCCGTCGCCGATAGGCAGCTCCTCCTCCCCTTGAAGAGTGCAGAGGATATTATAGCACAACGGCTACGCGCGTCAAGCGGGTGCGCGCTTTTCACGGCGTGTGCAAAGTAGGGGGGCGACCGCAAAACCTGCCGCAGGTTGACTACAGCCAGAGACCACGCCGGGGCTTCACAGCTCTGGGCGTAGAGGGACTGAGTCTGCGAGAGGTCGAGCTGACTCTGCACACGCCCTGCGTGATATTGGCGTTTGTATCTTGACGCTACGGCAAGATATGCTATACTGCGTGTAGGTCAGAATGGAATCCCTCACCGGGTGGCTGGACCGGATGGAGGTGCACGATGGACAAGCGTGTCATTTCTGGATCTGGCTTGGTTCTCTCCTGTGGTCTCCTCTGCACAGCAGTCTTTCTTCTCCTGGCTGTCGCCGTTTCTCCCTCGGAAGCAGTCGCTCCACCCCCTCTGCCCCAGCTATCGCTTGCCCGGAGTGAACCGATGGGCCAAGGGCCCGTCCGCGTCAGGAACATGACGGAGATCGAGGTGGATGCTTCGGACGAGGCTCTGGCTGCGGTCGCGTTGCTGGGCATCGAAACGACGCCGGCATCGCGGCCCGATCTTGTGCGGGCAGACGTCACGACTGAACAAGAATGCTCCCTTCGTGAGATGGGTGTTACGTATGAGACGATACGCTCGTTTGTTTTGGTGGAGCGTGCAGGCTACCTGGACGTGGAACCCGCCAATGGATCTGCTTTCAACAGCAATGATCAAGACGTGTGGATTCCCGATGGGTTCTGGGGCTCAAGCCCGCTCGAGATCACCGGTGCGCCTGGCAACGCGGTTGTCACCGCAGCCGAGGTTCATTACGTCATTCAGCATCCGTGTCACAGTGACCTGCTGGTTGCGTACCAACCATGCTGGATGTGTTCTTGGTTCCCGCTGGAAGAGCCGACTGGGTGCAGCGGAGTGATGGGCAGGCTTGATCGTGTGAAGACACATACGGCTCTCGGGGACTGGCGTCTTGGAGTGAATGGATGTTGGCAGCTTCACGTATGGGACGGCGAATTTGGATACCAGGGCTACATAGACTACTGGTCTATCAGGTTGTACTACGGCGAGCGTGCAACGCGGACTCCCACTCCTACGTGCGTGGCGTCGCTCCCTGATCCCTACGAGGCCCGCGTGAACGCGGGCGGCGGCGACTTCGCCGATGCCAACGGCCAGCAATGGCTGGCCGACCGCATGTACCAGTACTGCACCTGGCCTTACTGGGGCGCCACGGGTGGGTTGACCTATACCAACACGCAGCCCATTGAGGGCACGACGGACGACTACCTCTACCAGACCCAGCGCTATTTAGGCGAGACCGCTGGCTACCAGTTCTGGGTGCCCAATGGTACATATCAGACCGTCTTTCGCTTTGCCGAGATCTACGGCAGCACAGCGGTTGGCGAACGCATCTTTGACGTCAAGGTGGAAGGGCAGCTTGCGATTTCCGGGCTCGACGTGCGGGGGCTGGCGGGTGGCCTCTATCGCGCCTATGATGTAACGCACACAACAACGGTGACCGATGGCGTGCTGAACATTGACTTCGTGCGCTGGCGCGAGAAAGATGCCCCCTTCGTCAGCGCCATCCATGTCAAACAGCTAGAGAGCGCACCGCCGACCAACACACCTACTATCACCCCGACGCCGGTGCGCACGTTCACCTTCACGCCTGTGCCCACGCACACGCTGACACCGACGCCGTGGGCAGGCTGCCAGACCATCCAGCTTACCGCGACGGACGACACGATGACGTCGCAAGGCAACCCCCTCGCCAACTATCGCCTGGCCACCGAGCTTGACGCTGGGTATCTACGCCAGCTTCGCACCTGGTTCAAGTTCAACGTGGCTGCTGCCGGCATCCCTTGGAATGCCAACATCCTCAGCGGGCGGCTCATGCTCTGGCACCTGTCCAACGGCGATGTGTCTCTCGACGTGTTCCTTCCTGAAAGTGATTGGGCCGAGGGGACGATCACCTGGAACAATCAGCCAGGCTATGATCCGGTTGCTGTTGCCAACCGCTGGGTGGCCATCGAGACGCCGCGCTGGGCAATCTGGGACATCACACAACTGGTACGGGACTGGGTGCAAGGCTACAGGGCGAACCATGGCGTCATGGTCACCGATCACAATGACACGAACTCAGCTCGCTTCGCCAGCAAGGAGAACGCCGTCGGCTTGCCGCCTACTCTCGAGGTGATGTACTGCTACGAAGGCACGGTCACGGTGACCCCATCCCGCACCTGGACGCCGACGCAGACGCACACCTGGACGCCGACCCCCACGCGCACCTGGACGCCAACTTCCACGCCCACCTGGACGCCAACGCCGCCGTCCCAGACGAGC
>DAOUCN010000159.1:0-2534 GCA_034431995.1 Chloroflexota bacterium
GTGTCGGCGTGGGCGTGGGCGGGACGATGGCGCTCACGCGAATGGCAGCGATGGTGGGGTTCTCGGCGATCGGCTCGAAGTCAATGGTCAATAGGCCACCAGCGACCGTGGTGGTGAACACGCGGTCATAGGCGATGAACCGCCCGCCGCTCTCCACAAAGAGGTCGAAGTCCTTCAGCACCACCTGGCCCTGGATCTTCACATTGAAGGTACGGGCCGTGGCTCGCTTGACGAATTGCTCGGCGAACTTGAGTTCCACCTCGTACTTGCCATCGGGCACCTCAAAGCGGTAGCCAGCCATGGCCCAGCGCTCGTCCTGGTAGAGCGTCACGTCATCGGTGCCGCTGATGGGTGTCGTGCTGGCAAAGGAGCCCGCCTCCCGCTCGCTCAGGACATAGCCCCCCTCGGTCTCGCCCTTGGTATACTCCTGGTCGCCCTGCCAGAGGCGCGACTTGGCGTCGGTGTAGTCGGGGCCGCCGCAGTTGACGAGGATATCGAAGGGCTTGCCGGCGACGATGGGCACGGGCGTGGGGCAATTCACGCAGGGCGTGCGGGTAGGTGTGGGCGTCTTGGTGGCGGGCGGCGGGGGTGCGCCGGGTTTTGCCTGGCCGGGCGTGACCTTGGGCGTGGGCGTGGGGACAGTGCCCCTGAGACGCCCCTCATCGGGCGCGGCCCACACTCCCAAACCACTCGCCAGCAGGGCGATGAAGACGATGCTGGCAACGATGAAGGGCAGCGGGCTGCCCCGACGATGTGCAGTTGCACGATGTTGCAGTGTCATGATTCTTCTACCGTACAACCGTTGTTACTGTCAGCGCCTTGGTGATGATGGGCAGGAAGACCTGATAGTCGTTGAAGCGGCGGACGTAGACCCCCGTGTTGTTGTCTTCGCGGGATTCCGTGATAGCGTCGTCCGGGTCAACCACCACGTAGAAGCTGTGGGTCTCAATGCCCTCCGGCGGCGTCGTCCAGGCGAAGGTGGCCATGCCAGGGGCGGTGTGGCGGATGCCCAAGGACGGGATGACCTTGTCGGTGTCTATCTGTACGCCGCCGTCGCCCGGGTCGCCGTCGAACAGGCGCACGGTCACACTGGCAACGCCGGTATTGCCCAGGTTGGCCACCTGCACGGTGATCGTGACCGTCCCCGATGGCCCGGCATTGGGGTCACGCAGGCCAGCGCGCAGGCCCGCCGGCACCACATCGCGGTAGGGCACCTTGAGCGGGGGGACGAAGCTCTTGAACGCCTGGCCGAACTTGGTCAGCGTGCCCGGATAGATGCTGTTACGGTGGTCGAAGAGCCCGCCGTTGAAGCCTTCGCCCGTCTCCCAATTGTAGGGCTGATCGTTGAGCGTGTACCAGAGCCAGCTCTGCACCAGGCGATTGCCATCGGCGGGATAGCCGATGGCCGCATCCGTGGCCGTGAGCAGGAATTGGAAGGTGCGGGTCATGAAATTGATCACGATGGCATCACCCACGTTGGGGTCATCGCACTCGCAGATGTAGGTGGAGGGCAACAGCACACCGTACTCCGAGATGACCAACGGCTTGTTGCGGAAGCCCCGCGCGTTCATCCACACCCGCATATCGCGCACCAGCCGCGTGAACAACGTGTAACTGGCGTTGTCGCTCAGGGTCATGGTGATGCCGTAGTTGGCGTTAATACCATTGGGTATCTCCGCCCCCCAGCAGTTGCCCGGATCGTAGGCGCAGCTCACCTCATTGACCATCTGCATGTGGATGTTCCACACGTCCACGGGCATCGGCACACCATAGCGGCTCTGGTATTGGGCCAAAACCGCATCTATCCATTGTAGACGCAGGGGCGAGGGCAAGATAACGCCGCCGATGGCCACCTGGGCTGTAGGGTCAATGCGCTTCAGGAACGCGTAGACGTCATGGTAGATCGCGGCATACTCCGCCGGGCTGCGGTTCTCCTGGAAGAGGGCTTCGGGCTCGTTGCCCACCAGCCACAGGCTGCCCGGGTTGGCGGCCGCCCGCTCGGCAATGGTATCCCACTGCGGTGGATACCTATCTTTATGCACGCTGACGAGCTGCACGTAGTCCATGCCGTTGGGATGGGGCGGATCTTGCCGCGAGCTCCAGTCGGCCCACCAGCCAGACTCGAGCTGGGCGACGTTGTAGTCGGTGATGTCGCCGAAGCGATACTGAAGACCCACGCCGATGCGCTCGTTAGGGGATGGGTAGAGGCTGGCGCCGTTGGCGAGAGCGGTGTCGTCCGCCAGGGGCTGCCTATCGTCGCACGGCGTGGGCGGCTGCGCGCCGGCGGGCACCGCCAAGGCAATCAGCGCGGCCGCCAGGAGAACGGCCATCATGGGCAGGGCATAGCGTAGAGGCGTGTGCATCGGTGTTGTTCCCCTTCAGGTGTTGGATTATGGGACTGCAAGTGGCATGACTACATCGTACCTGTTCGGCCCCGCCGCTCTGAAACCACAAAGGCCACAAAGGGCACAAAGAAGCAACATGCAGTCTTTGTGTCCTTTGTGCTCTTCTTGGTTGGCAAGTCGGCGCAAGAG
>DAOUCN010000160.1:0-8716 GCA_034431995.1 Chloroflexota bacterium
CCCCCCCCCGCCTCGTTGTGAGCTATCCCGGGAAGGCTTCCTCTGCCTACCAGCATGGGCCGGATTCACGCTCTCCATGCTCACGCTTTGCTCGTCTGAGCGCACAACCTTCCGTCGTTCGCTCGTGCGCAAGCCTATGGAGTTCCAGAGATAATGGTCCCTGCCGTTGTGAACCAAATGGCTAGGCTTGCAACCATCAACGCCCCGAGATAAACTCTCCCAGTCCGACGATAGAACCAGGTCAGCAGGAAGAGCAGAGCAGCGAACTCGGGGATGAAGATGAAGAGCATCAGGGGCCACATGCCACTGTACTGGGACCATCCTGCTCCCTCAAAGCCGAGGGGCTGACCCAGGAAAAGATAGGGCACATACTGGAATGCCCATACCAGCGCCAAGCCAAACAGGGCGAAGAAGCAGTTCTTGAGCCACCAGAGGATCTGAGTTGCGGCAGGCGAGCCGTGCTCCTTCTGGCGGGCCTGGCCAAACATCAACATGCCGCCATTGAGCAGGAAGAACGCCAGTGCCGGTGCGAGGTAAATCAGGAAGAACACGGACCGACGCGGTGTGAACTGCCTCATGAATGGCCACCAGAAGCGGAACTCCACACCTAGCACTGCTTCTGAGATTCCTTCCAGGATGTACATCCAGCCAAACAGGATTATCCCCAGCAGCAACGTCTTCTTGATAATCGGCCAATCAATGACTGTCTTTTCCTGATCAAACGAGACGCCCAAATCGTATGTCGTCACGCCTCTCTTGCGCGCGCTTCGATACCAGAGGTAAAGGAGGGCAGCGCAGATCAGCGCGTTTACCACGAACCAGATGGAAACACCGTTCGTCATCGGCAGCGTAGCCCAAGCCGGGAGCATCCGGTTGATCTGTGTCCTCCACGTGCCGCTCGTAAACAGTGGGTAGGTGACCGCGGCGATGAGGTTGTTGATCAGCGCATACACAATCCAACTGCGTCCCTTGGTGACATACCGCGAAGGCAGCGGCTGAGCTACCGGCTCGAAGTACGGGCGTGCCAAGAGGATATTCGCCAGAGGAATGATGGAGAGGGCAGTGACCAGCAAGGCGATCAATGTGAAGATTTCCTTCCACATGTAGATCTGCTGATTTGGCGGAATCCAGTAAGCGTCTTCTTTGCCGCCCTTGAGGGCCATCCGCATCCAATCCACAGCCTCAGCTACTGCCTTCCCATTGTGTGTGACGCCTGGATGCACCGAGTTGATCAGAGTCTGTCGGCGGGCAGTTCCATTGTCGAAGCTACCGTAGGTGGTATCCCACTTTATCTCCACGGTGCCGGTTAGGCCAAAGTTGTTGATCCGAGTCGTGTTGGTTGTGAGCGGTTCCACCCGAGGTTGGTTTTCTCGGAATCCCGCGAATTCTTCATAAAGGGCTTGGGTAAGGAGGAGATTCTTGAGCGGAGGAGAGCCAGAGGGACCACACTGCGAGTTGACGGCCCTATGATCTGGATTAGCCAGGGCAGTGCGTACTGCTGTCATGGCTCCCATGGAGTGTCCCATAAGACCCAGGTTTTTGGTGTCTACGTACGTCAATGTCTTGAGGTAGGCATATGCGGCGTTGCCACCGTAGGTCGTGTCAGGGATGCTGGCGCCGATGAACCCGTCAGAGCTGCCATGTCCCAGGTGGTCAAGCGCCAGGACGACAAAGCCCCGCCGCGCTAGCTCAATGGCAAAGGCGTCCTGCGTATCCTTGTCGTTTTGATAGCCATGCAGAGCCAGCACTGCGGGCATCTTGTTGGTTGCCGATGCAGCGGCGGGCTTGTAGAGTTTCGCGGTTAGGATGTCGTACGAGGGATGGGCAAAGCGGACCAACTGGACATCAACTTTGCCAAAATCCCGCTCAACCCCATAAGCGAGGATCGCTGCTGCGAAAATCACCACGACGCAGGCAAGCAGCAGGTAACGTTGCTTTCGGACATGCGCGTTCATTTCAATCCCTCCGATTAGTGGATGTGTAGTAGATCAACGGGCGTGATACGCATCGTCCGACGGGAAAACGCAGCGCACGCTACTTGGGGAGGGGAACGCTCAAGGAGGCAACACCTTGCGTTGGGGAAGACGATCCGCACACGCTGTATGGCATATGATACGCCTGTGCAAGTTTGCCGCGATCGCCTTGGTGGGTATGAGGGGAAAGATACAGACGGACCACACCACAGCGTGACCGAGGAAGGCAACTCCGTGTGAGCTGACCACAACGCGCCCCAACGCAGAATGGACATCATCGTCACGCAATGCTCCTGCGGCAGGTAGTCAGATCAGGGCCCGTATGTGCAATTCCATGATAACTATACCACAAGTACCGGTTCATGTCAACACCTTTTGCGCCGGTGCAAACTCCTGTGAATTTGCGCGCGGCCGCGCATGTGCAAGATGTGCCACCTGATGTCGGGGCTGGCATCCGCGAATCACGCACGAGGCTCTGGCGTGGCCCACGGAGCGGCAGGTATGGAAACCTGCCCGACGGCAAACAACACACTTGGAATTGCTGGCGCCTCTGCATGGTTTTGCGAATGTGCCCGCGGCCGGCTCTGGCGCGCCCCATAGGCGGTCATATACGCCTTGGAAGACCCCTGCCAGCACCCGCCCCCCCGGACGCCTTGACGCCTAGACCCCATGTTGTATAATGCACTCGGGCACATCACACACTCAACGAGGAGGGTGGCATGCGCAGAGTCTGCATCATCTCTGGCGGGATCACCAAGTTCGCCAAGGCCAACCCCGCCCTGACCCAGGAGGCGATGATCAAAGACGCCTTTGACTACGCCATGGCCGACGTCGGCCTGGACCTGGGCGACATTGACCACGCGGTCTGCTCCTACTTCTCGGATCACTTCAACCAGCAGTTGATGTTCGATGCCATCGTCCAGGACTATCTTGGACTTTGTCCTAAACCCAACGTCCGGGTGGAGGGCGGTGGGGCAACCGGAGGCCTTGGCATTCGGACCGGATACATGGCCGTGGCCTCAGGGCTATCTGACGTGTGTGTGGTCTATGGCTTTGAGAAGATGAGTGAGGTGAGCACAGAGAAGGGGAACGAGTTCATTGCCCTGGCATCGGATACAGATTTCGACTTCCCGGTAGGCGGCTTCTATTCCGGGTACTACGCCACCATGGCCCAGCGCCACATGCACGAGTTTGGCACGACGGCACAACAACTGGCGATGGTGGCCGTTAAGAACTATGAGAACGCCTTTCACAATCCGTACGCGCAGAAGCACGAGCGCTGGACGCTGCAGCAGGTCCTCGACGCTCCCATCATCGCCACCCCCCTAACGCGCCCAATGGTGTGTGTCATGTCTGATGGCGCGGCGGTGGTTATCCTGGCGTCGGAGGAGAAGGCGAAGAAGATTACAAGAAACGTGGTGTATATCACGGGTACCGGCTGCGGGACGGACTTCATGCGCCTGGGCGACCGGCCGCGGGGGGATGTGATCCTGCTTCCAGGCGAGAAGAAAGGCGACTACGCCTATCTCGACGGCAGGTGGCCCGGCCTGACCAGTTTCCGCGGCGGGCGAGAGGCAGCACGCCAGGCATACATCCAGGCTGGGATCACCAATCCGCTCAAACAGATAGATTTCGCCGAAGTCCACGACGCCTATGCCTCCAGCGAGATCCAGACCTATGAAGACCTGGGTTTCTGCAAGTATGGCCAGGGCGGGCGCTTCGCCCAAGACGGCTATTCCTTTATGCCGAACGTTGACTACCCCTTCGATCTGCCGCATCGTGGGGAGCTACCGGTCAACCCGTCTGGAGGGCTGATCGCCTGTGGCCATCCTGTGGGGGCCACCGGCATCATGCAGGGCGTCTTTGCCCTGTGGCAGCTCCAGGGTACCATCGGCAAGCACATGCAGGACGACACGCTGCAGGTGGCGAATCCCAGGCGTGGACTGATCCACAGCCACGCGGGAACAGGCACCTACATCACCGTCTCCATCCTGGAAAGGGGGCAGAGCGATGACTGAGGTCTATTCGTTCCATCCTCTCATGATCAAGCGTCCGTACCACATAGACTACATCCATAGCTATGGCGAGGTTTCGCGCTATTTCGAGGGCCTGCAGCAGAAGAAGCTCTATGCCAGCCGCTGCCCGCAGTGCGGGGCGACGTGGCTGCCCCCGCGTCGCGACTGTGGTCGGTGCGGTGAGCGGGGCATCGAATGGTTCGAAGCGCCCCAGGAGGGACGCGTACATTCCTACTCCATCCTGCACTTCGCGGCTGAGGCCTTCTGGAAGGACTTGCCATTTGTGCTCGCCTATGTTGAGTTCGACGGCATAGACAGCGTTCTCCTCAGCCGCCTGGTAGGGGTGAACCCAGAAGATGTCAGGATTGGGATGGCGGTGCGGGCGCGCTTCAAACGCCTGGTAGACTGGAGCCCAAGCGACGTGTACTTCGTTCCCGTGTAGGGATGTGCGCCCCGACGTGACGACAGGGGCGCAAGGGTTGCAGCGAGAGGAGGGAAGAGGATGGTTGATGTTGTCATTGGCGTCTTCTTGGGGCTGATGCTCTTGGGCGGGCTCGCCAGCGGGGCCTTGCGCCAGATCTGGGCTGCCTTGGCCCTCGTGGCCAGCACCTGGCTGGCCGGCAGCGTGTACTACAACCTGGTGCCCCTGGCCAGCAGGGTGATTGCCGATCCGGCAGGGAACAGGTTGGCCAGCTTCCTGGTGGTATTCATGTTCTTCAACTTGCTTCTGAATGCGCCATCGGAGATGGTCATTCACCGTATCTTCGGCCCCAAGGACCACAGCCAGGCGGGGTCGGGGCGCTTGGCCGGAGCGTTGCTGGGCCTGGTGCAGGGCGTCTTCCTGGTGGAGATGACAGCAGCTGCGCTCTTGGCTTTCCCGGTGCTGGGCTGGGATGGATGGGTGAGGGACTCCCTTGTTGTGCGCCTGCTCGTCGCCCAGTGGCCTCTCGCCCTGCCCGTCCTGCCTATCGAGCTGAGTCGAGTCTTGTCCGTCGTGCACTAGATTCCACAATTGGCATCTCGAGGAGGGAGACATCATGCCTGGCCCCACTCGCGGCCTGTACTTCGAGGAGTTCCCTCTCAATGAGGAGTATGTCTCACCGGGGCGCACGATCACCGAGGCGGATGTGGTGGGCTTCTGTGGCCTGTCCGGTGACTTCACCCAGATACACTCTGACGTGGAGTTCGCCAAGGGTACGCCCTTTGGGCAACGCATTGCCCACGGGCTACTCGTTCTCTCAATCGCGTCGGGCCTGGCCGCCCGCATGGGCATTATCGAGGGCACGGCGATTGCTTTTCTGGGCTTGTCCTGGAAGTTCTCCAAGCCCGTCTTCATCGGCGACACCGTGCGCCTCACCATGAAGGCGACGAAGAAGCGGGCCGTCAGCCCGGAGGCTGGCATCGTTGTCAGCGAGGTCTCTCTCCTCAACCAGAAGGACGAAGTCGTCGAGACCGGCGAGTGGACGGTGATGGTGAAGAGGAAGCCTTCTGGATAGGGGCAACGCCGCTCTGACGATGTTGCCAAAGAGGTGGGACTGTCGCTTCGGCTGCATGGTAACGTTGTTCTCATCATAGTGACGAGCGGTCGCATAGGCCGGGAAGCGCGGCAGTATGCCGATTCCATCGTGGTGGGTACAAATCTGAAGAAGCGCGCTATGACTGCGTTCATCGGGCAAGGAAAAAAGGAGGGCTGGGATGAGTCATACGACTGCACCCCTTAGTCCGAATGAACTTGAGACATTGATCCGTCGCGTCGTGCGGGACGAACTTGCCCGGCTGCTACGGACTCCAGCACGGTCTATCCTCGAGGATTGGAGACAAGAAGGGCCAGAAAACGCCAGCGAAGACCAGCTGCTGCTCGGTGAGGCGCTATCCGTCATCGAGGCACATGGCGACAGGCCAGACGACTGGGTGAGTTGGGAGCACTTCGAAGCCGAACTCGACAGGGCGGAGGCAGCCGGTGAGGTACCGCGTTGAAGTCCCCCCCGAGGTGCAGAGCGAGATCAAAGGCCTGCCAGGACACGTTCGCGCCCAGGCTCGCCAACTGGTGCGTGCGCTGAGTGAGAATCCTCGTCCCCCTCGCGCGAAGGAACTACGTGACAAGCCAAACATCTACCGTGTCTGGTTGGCTGGCCGCTGGCGCATCGCTTACGAGGTTGATGACGATGCCAAGCGAATCCGCCTGTTGAGGGTACGTCCGAAGGGGCAGATAGACTACGATAGTCTGAAGTCGTCCGGAGAATAGACCGACAGGCATCAGCGGAGTTGTTGTCTTGCCCTTCGCGCAAGGAGTGCCCAATGAACTTCGATTTGACCCCGGAACAGCAGATGATCCGGGACATGGTGCGGGACTTCGCCCAGAAGGAGATCGCGCCGGTCGCAGGGCAACTGGATGAGGCCGAGCAGTTCCCCATACAGATTATCAGGAAAATGGCCCAGCTGGGGCTGCTGGGGCTGGCGATTCCTGAGCAATACGGCGGAGGCGGAGCGGACTCGGTCAGCTATGCCATTGCTGTGGAGGAGATGTCCCGGGCATCGGGTTCTGTGTGTATCACGCTGGCCGCCCACTTCTCTCTGGGCACATACCCGTTGTATCTGTTTGGAACAGAGGAGCAGAAGAAGACGTATCTGGTTCCCCTCGCGCAAGGGAAGCACATCGGCGCCTGGGCCTTGACGGAGCCCGGCGCTGGCTCCGATGCCGCCAGCATCCGCACCACCGCCGTGCGAGACGGCGATTCCTGGGTCATCAACGGCACTAAGACGTTCATCACCAACGGCAGCGTCGCCGACACGGTCATCGTGGCAGCGGTGACCGACAGGAGCAAAGGCTCCCACGGAATCAGCCAGTTCATCGTGGAGAAGGGGACCAAGGGTTTCCAGCCAGGCAGGAATGAGAAGAAGCTGGGCCTGCGCTCCTCGGTGACCAGCCAGCTCTTCTTTACCGATTGCCGCGTGCCCGCCGACCATCTCCTGGGCAACGAGGGCGATGGGTTCAAGCAGGCCCTGATCACCCTCGACGGCGGGCGTATCGGCATTGGCGCAATGGCAGTGGGGTTGGCTCAGGCTGCCCTGGACGCGGCGCTGAAGTACGCCCGGGAGCGCGTGCAGTTCGGCCAGCCCATCGCCCAGTTCCAGGCGATTCAGTTCATGCTAGCGGATATGGCTACCGAGATCGAGGCTGCTCGCTTGATGGTCTACCGGGCGGCCGCGCTGAAGGACAAGGGCCAACGGTACACCAAGGAGGCAGCCATGGCCAAGCTCTTCGCCTCGGAGGTGGCCGACCGGGCCTGCAACAAGGCCATCCAGATCCACGGCGGCTATGGCTATATCGAGGATTACCCCGTCGAGCGCTACTGGCGCGACGCTCGCCTGTGCGAGATCGGCGAGGGCACCAGCGAGATCCAGAGAATTGTCATTGCACGCCAATTGCTGAAGCTGTGACAGCCGACGCCTGCATCGTGATTGTCAACTGGAACGGCCGGCGGCTGCTGGAGACGTGCTTGCCGGCCGTTGCCGCCCAAACCTACGCCAGCTTCGAAGTCGTCGTGATGGACAACGGCTCTACGGATGGCTCCGCAGAGTGGCTGGGCGAGCACTTTCCCCAGGTAGGCCTGATCCGCAACGAGAGCAATATCGGCTTCTGCGCCGCCAACAACCAGGCCTTTGCAGCGACCCCTGCTCCCTACCTGGCCGCGCTGAACAACGACGCTGCCCCGGATCCGCAATGGCTGGCAGAGCTTGTGCGGGCGATGGAGAGCGATCCCCGCGTCGGCATGTGCGCTTCGAAGATACTGTGCTGGGATCGGCGGAACATCATAGACTCGGCAGGCATTGCGCCCGATCGCTCGGGCACGTTCTGGCAATTGCGGGCAGGCGAGCCGGATGACCCAGGGGAGTCACCGGTGCCACGAGAAGTCTTCGGCCCCAGTGGGGCGGCGGCTCTCTACCGGCGGGCCATGCTGGATCAGGTCGGCGGCTTTGACGAGGACTTCTTCGCCTACCTGGAGGACGCTGACCTGGCTTGGCGGGCGCGAATGGCCGGATGGAAGTGCCTGTACGTGCCTACGGCGCGCGTCTACCATCGCCATTCGGCGACTGGCGGGGAAGGCTCGCCATTCAAGGGCTACCATCTGGGGCGCAACAAGTGGTGGACGATCGCCAAGAACTACCCCTGGCCGGAGCTGCTATGGAACCTGCCGATAATCGTCGGATGCGATCTCACGGCTGTGGCGTACCATCTCTTGGTGCGGCGAGACATTAGCCCACTGCGCGGACGTTGGACAGCGCTGCGGACGTTGGGGCTGGCCCTCAGGAAACGTCGGCATGTGCAGGAGGTAGCAACGCTGTCAGGGAGAGAGGCAGCATGGCGATTGCGCCATCCGCTGCGTTGGCGCCCATACCGTGGGTAGAACTTGACCGGCCACGACCGAGGTGATATGCTGTATACGGCAAAGACGTGAGGGAAGGCATCCTGATGTCGGCCAATCCCGTGCGCATGCAAATCTATCTTCCTCAAGAGATGTACGAGCGGCTGCGCCGTCAGAGCCTGCAGTTGGGCCCTTTCACAGATTGCACGAGTTTTGTTGCCATGGAAGAAGCGCGCATTGCTGAAGCAGCAACTTTTGATCAGGATTTCAGGCGGTTCGCTTCGCAACGATACCGCAGGATAATCGGTGCGGCTCAGGTTGACTGGAGGTCTAGGGTGAGGTCTCGCTTTCTTCGCTGGGT
>DAOUCN010000161.1:0-4497 GCA_034431995.1 Chloroflexota bacterium
TATACTTATGGCAGAGACGGATAGTCCCATTCAGGAACAGACAAGCGTTCAGGCGCCTGGCGGCAACGGCTTCGAGCCGGAGATCACGGCCTTCTCGTGCATCTACTGCGCATACATGGCCGCCGACACGGCAGGGACGCTGCACTGGGGATACCCAGCCAACGTCAAACTGGTTCGGTTGCCGTGCACAGGCAAGGTGGACATTCGTTATATCCTGGCCGCCTTTGAGCAGGGGGCAGACGGGGTCTATGTTATCGCTTGCCCAATCGGCAACTGCCACCACGTAAAAGGCAATATGCGAGCCCAGAAGAGGGTAGAGCGGGCGAAAAAGATCCTGGACAGCATCGGCTTGGGGGGTGAGCGGCTGGAGATTTACTTCATGTCGGGTGGGCAGGGCAAGACCTACGCCAGCGCAGCGGCGGAGATGACCGAACGCGTGCGCAAGCTGGGCCCGAGTCCGGTGAAGACAGGCAGCAAAAAAGCGGCAAGCAGCGAGTAGCGGGTAGTGAGCAGTAGGCAGTGAGCAGTGAGCAGTAAGCAGTAGGCAGCAAGCAGTAAGCGGCAAGCAGCAAGTGGTCCTTCGTCGTTCGTTGGTCGTCCGTGGTCTTTGGTTGTTGGTCTGCAATGAGGGGTGAGGATGGACGGAAAGCCGACGGGGGCGGTGCTCGTCGTGGGCGCGGGCATCGCCGGCATCCAGGCGTCGCTTGACCTGGCTGAGACCGGCTTCAAGGTCTACCTGGTGGAGACCAAGTCAGCCATCGGCGGCCACATGGCGCAATTGGATAAGACTTTTCCCACCAATGACTGCGCCATGTGTACCCTCGCACCCAAGCTGGTGGAGGCTGGTCGGCACCTTAACATCGAAATACTGACCAACACCGATGTGATGGGCATCGCAGGCAAGCCGGGCAACTTCGTAGCCCACTTGCGCACTCGGCCGCGCTACATTGATCTGAGCAAGTGCGTCGGCTGCGGCGACTGCGCCAACGTCTGTCCTGTCCTACTCCCCAACGAGTACGATGGTGGCCTGGCCAAGCGTCACGCTGCCTATCGCCTCTATCCCCAGGCCATCCCTGCTGCCTATGCCATCGAGAAACGGGGCATCTCGCCCTGCCGCGACGCCTGCCCGGCCCATCAACGAGCGCAAGGCTATATCGCCCTGATCCGCGAGGGCCGCTACGATGATGCCCTGCGGGTGATCAAGGAAGACAATCCCTTCCCAGGCATCTGCGGGCGCATCTGCAATCATCGCTGCGAAACGGCCTGCAATCGCAATCTGATTGACGAGCCGATCTCCATCGCGGCCCTCAAGCGCTTCGTCACCGATCAGGTGTACAAGAAGCCCCGCCAGCCAGTGAAGCCAGTACCGCGCACCCGACCCGAACGAGTGGCCATCATCGGCTCTGGGCCCTGCGGCCTCACTGCTGCGCAAGACCTGGTCAAGCTCGGCTATGGCGTCACCGTCTTCGAGGCCATGCCGCTACCCGGGGGCATGCTGCGGGTTGGTGTTCCCGAATACCGCTTGCCTACCTGGATCGTGGAGCGTGAGGTCGCCGACATCCTGGACCTGGGCGTGGAGCTGCGCCTCAACACCACGGTGACAAACCTCGACGACCTCTTCGCCGAGGGCTTCAACGCCGTCCTCATTGCGGTGGGCGCCCACGAAGGGCGCAAGCTGCGCATACCCGGTGCCGACCTGGACGGGGTCCTGGTGAACACAAGCTTCCTGCGCGATGTGCGGCTGGGCAAGCCACCCAAGCTCGGCCAGCGCGTGCTGGTTCTCGGCGGCGGCAACGTGGCGATTGATGTCGCCCGCACCGTGGTGCGTCTTGGCGCCGGCGAGGTGCACATGGCCTTCCTGGAGAGCCGCGACACGATGCCCTCGCACCCCTGGGAGGTCGAGGCGGCGATCGAGGAAGGCATCGTCCTGCACCCCAGCCGCTCGTTCAAGCAGATCCTGGGCAACGACGGTCATGTTGCAGGTGTGGAATGTCTCAACGTGACCTACATGGCCTTCGACGAGGACGGCCGCCTGACCGTCGAGACCGAGCCAGGCTCGGAGCACATCATTCCCTGCGACACGGTGATCTTCTCCATCGGCCAGACGGCTGGTCTGGCCTTCATCCCGCCCGATGTTGGCGTAGGCGTCACCCGGCGGCAGACGATTGCGGTCAATCCCAATACGCTGGCGGCGACGCGGCCGGGCGTCTTTGCCGGCGGCGACAGCGTCACGGGCACAGCCTTCGTCATCGAAGCGGTGAAGGCAGGGCACCAGGTGGCGGAGTCCATTGACCGCTACTTGCGCAACGAACCGCTGGAGCCCAAACCGCGGCCTGAGCTGCCGGTGGTCAAGCTGACGCCGCGGGAGATCGAGGAGCGCATGGCCCGGGGCGAGATCCATCCCCAGCCGCGGGTGAAGATGGCGGCGTTGGATGCGGCTCGGCGCCGGCGGGACTTCAGCGAGGTGGAGCTGGGCTACACGGAAGAAGAGGCCCAGGCCGAGGCCGCCCGCTGCCTGGCCTGTGGTCTATGCTCGGAATGCCTTTCCTGCGTCTACACCTGCAAGGCCAACGCCATCAACCATGACGATATTGAGGCATGGCGAGAGATCGAAGTGGGAGCGGTTGTGCTGGCCCCTGGCTACGAGGCGTATTCTGCTGAGCTATCTGAGGAATATGGCTTTGGCCGCTATCCCAATGTGGTGACCTCGATACAGTTCGAGCGACTCCTTTCCGCCTCCGGCCCTAGCCATGGCCACGTGCAGCGGCCCTCGGATGGCCAGAAGGCTCGTCGCATCGCTTTCCTGCAGTGCATCGGCTCGCGCGACAAGGAGCATGACTATTGCTCTGCTGTATGCTGCATGTACGCGGCCAAGGAAGCGATGATGGCCATGGAGCACGAACGGGAGACCGAGTGCCATATCTTCATGATGGACATGCGGGCCTTCAGCAAGGGCTATGAGGAGTACTACAAGCGGGCACGGGAGCGCTACGGCATCAAGTACACGCGCTGTCGCGTCTCTTCGATCAAGGAAGACCCGGCGACGCACAATCTGATTGTGCGCTACGTGGCTGATGAGCAGGAGCGGACGAAGGACGAAGGACAAAAGACTAAAGACGAACGACAGGCAACGGACGGGCTAGAGGATGGGGCGCCGAGATTAGTCGAGGCAGAGTTCGACATGGTGGTGCTGTCGGTCGGCATGATCATGTCGGAGCAGGTCAAGCAGCTTGGCCGCAGCCTAGGCATCGCCCTCGACGACTACGGCTTCTGCCACACGGTGCCCTTTGCACCGGTGGAGACGAGCCAGGCGGGCATCTATGCCGTTGGGCCGTTCACCGAGCCCAAGGACATTCCCGAAACCGTTGTCCAGGCCAGCGCCGGGGCGGCCCGGGCAGGAGAGCTTTTGGCCGCCGCCCGAGGAACACTGATCCGCAAGGTGGAGTATCCGCCGGAGCGGGATGTGCGCAGCGAGCCGCCGCGGGTGGGCGTCTTCGTCTGCCATTGCGGGTCGAACATTGGCGGCTTCCTGGATGTCCCCGCCGTCGTGGAGTACGCCAAGACCCTGCCACACGTTGTCTACGCCGAAGCGAACCTGTATACTTGTTCCCAGGACTCCATCGCCCGTATCATTGAGAAGATTGGGGAAGAGGGGCTGAATCGGGTGGTGGTGGCATCGTGCACGCCCCGCACCCATGAGGCGTTGTTCCAGGACAGCGTGCGCCAGGCCGGCCTCAATCCGTATCTTTTCGCCATGGCGAATATCCGCAACCAGTGCTCGTGGGTGCATTCTTATGATTGGGACGCGGCTACGGAGAAGGCAAAGGACTTAGTGCGCATGGCGGTGGCTCGGGTAGCGGGGCAGGATCCCCTCTACAAGGCCCCTCAGCCGTTCGAGCACAGCGCCCTGGTCATTGGCGGCGGCGTGGCCGGCATGAACACCGCTCTGTCCTTGGCCGAGCAGGGATTCCCGGTGCATCTGGTCGAGCGCACAGCGTACCTGGGCGGAAACCTGCGCCACGTCTACGTGCCGCTCAACGGGCGCGACCCCCAGGTGTACCTGAACAGGCTCATCACCCAGGTGACGACCCATCCCCTCATCACCGTGCATATGGAGCGCGAGGTCGTCGCCACGACGGGGTTTATTGGCAACTTTGAGAGCAAGCTACGGAGAGCAGTAAGCAGCAAGCAGCAAGCAGCGAGTGAGACGGACAAAGGACGAAGGACCGAAGGCCAAGGCGTGGTGGACCACGCACCGCGCACCATGCAAGACGAACTACGTTCCCCACTCGACGACGAGTTGACTGTCCGTCACGGCGTGACCATCGTGGCCGTGGGCGCAGAAGAACATCGCGGGAAGGAGTACGGCTACGGTCAGGATGAGCGGGTAATGACCCAGCTCGAGTTCGAGAGCTTGCTGGGCAACAACGAAGCCTACTTCCGCCGGCCCCGTTCCTTGACCATGATCCTGTGCGCTGGCCCGGCGGAGCAGTATTG
>DAOUCN010000162.1:0-4143 GCA_034431995.1 Chloroflexota bacterium
CGAACACCAACGTCCCGCCCCGCGGTGGGGGGGCGGGACGTCATGGCTGCCTAAAGCTTGACGCCGGTCTGAATCTTGCCTTCCTTCATGCCCTTGGCGATCTCCGCCAGCTTGTCCTTGACCGCCTTGGGGACAGCGCTGTCGGCATCATGGAAGGGGGCCAGTCCGACGCCATCGTTGGCAGCATCAAAGACGTAGGTGCCGCCCTTGAAGGTGCCCTGGACGGCGTTCTTGATCGCCGTGTAGACCGCCACATCCACGCGCTTCATGGCGCTAGAGAGCAGCTTGTCGTAGCCAGGCTTCTTGTCGCGGAAGGTGGTGTAGTACTCGTCCTGGTCAACTCCGATGACCCAGACGCCCTTCTCGGCTGCAGCCTTGATGCCGCCCGATCCCGTGGGGCCACCGGCGCCGAAGATCACATCGGCCTTCTCGGCGATCTGGGAGAGGGCGGCCTCCTTGCCCTTGTCCGGCGCAGTGAAGGAGTCAATGTACACGCCCAGCACCTTGCAGTCAGGGCAGACGTACTTCACGCCGTTCTCATAGCCCTTGCGGAACCTGACCACGGGCGGGATCTCCATGCCGCAGACGATGCCAACCACCTTGGACTTGGTCATCTGTCCGGCCAGGGCGCCCGCCAGGAAACCCGACTGGTCCTCGGCAAAGACCAAGCCCATGATATTGGGAATCACCGGGTCGTAGGCGTAGTCCACGATGGCGAACTTGACGTTGGGATACTTCTTGGCCACGGCGGCCGTGGCGTCGCCGATCATGAAGCCGACGGTGATAATCACGTCGTACTTCTCGTTGACGAACTGCATGATGTTCTTCTCGTAGTCGGTGGGGGCCAGGGTCTCAATGAAGGCAGACTGGAGCTTGAATTCCTCCACAGCCCTCATCATACCCTTGTAGGCGAACTCGTTGAATGTGCCGTCGTTGACCTTGCCAACGTCGGTGACCAAGCCGACCTTGACTTTGGGCGCTGGGGTCGGCGTGGGCGGAACCGGTGTGGCCGTGGGCGGAACCTTCGTCGGTGTAGGCGGCACAGGCGTGGCCGTGGGTGGAACTTTGGTCGGCGTCGGCGGGACAGGTGTAGCCGTGGGCGGAACTTTGGTCGGCGTCGGCGGGACAGGCGTCGCCGTGGGCGGAACTTTCGTCGGTGTAGGCGTGGGCGTGGGCCCGCACGCGCTGAGAACCAGGGCCAGGCTTACCAGCAGGGACAGGGAAACCAGTGTAAACTTGCGCATCGCGTTAACCTCCTTCTGTGAGTTTGAACTCTGAGCCTAACGCACGAAAGGTGTACCCCGAGATGCACGTACTCGCGCAGTCCTATTTCTGGTATCATCACCTCCTTCCAAGGACATCCCGAGTCCTGTGCGCCGCTGCACGCCGTGGGAAAGGCGAGGGCCGGGCTGGTGCTTTAGATCTGTCGGCTGTAAAGGCAGCCCCGTTGCCAGACCCTGTCTATTGTACCACAGCCTGCGCCGACATACAAGGGGTGAAATGGAGGGTATCGAACGACATCTTGGGCAACTAAGAATCGCTGCTACGGCGGCGCCAAGTCGCCTGTCGGCGCCCGGCTCAGACTGCGAAGGTAGGCTTCGCGGCGTTGTTGGTGCGGCTTTCAGCCTGCCCCTCCGTGGGCCACACCAGAGCCAGTGTCGGGTATGGAAACCCGAGCTATGCCTGACAATGGGCATTAGGCGAACCCGGCCCCCTTGACAAATGGGCAGCAGTGTGGTTTAATGAGGACAAAGAGGCATTCTTTGTCGGCTTCGCCGCCTGTGATGTTGTGACGTAGCACGATGGTGCGCGCCAGCGAGGCGCTTCAGGAGAAGAGCAGATGGCCATAGGAGAACTGTATTGCCCGGGGAGCCGGTTCATTCGCCAGCCCGTTCCAGAGGACGTGAATTGCTTCCGTTGCGGCGCCGAGGTCGAGATCTGGTCTTTCGAGGCAACCACCCGCTGCCCCTCGTGCGGGGCCACCGTCTACCGGCGCCAGGGGCCGACCTGCCTCGATTGGTGCGCCTATGCCAAAGCCTGCGTCGGCGAGGACACGTATAACCGCATCATGGCCGACCGCAAGGCGGCGGAGCAGGCAGCGAAGGCAAGCGAACAGGAACCCCCAAAGCGATGAACCTCGCGCAAACCTCCTGCAGGTTTCAGAACCTGCGGGAGGTTATGTCTAGACCCTCACCGATTTCCACTTCCCCGATCGGAACCGCCGCAGGAAGAGGGCAGACCGCAGAAGCCAGTCCACGTTCATGGTGATCCACGCCCCCGTCAGCCCCAGGGACGTGTGCACCAGGAATGTCCCCAGTGGAATGCGTACCCCCCATGCCCCCACGATGGCGACCAGCATCGGCCAGCGCGTGTCCCCTCCCCCGCGCAGTCCGCCGGCGAGCACCATGGCCGTAGCCAGAAACGGTTGCGATAAGGATGCAATCTTCAAGGGCCAGACGCCCAGGGCGATTACCTCCTGGTCTTGCGTGAAAACCCCCAGATACGGACGGGCGCAGAGAAAGAAGAACACCGCCATCATGGACATGAGGATCAGGCACAGATGGAGAGCCGTCTTTGCCCCTTCTTCGGCTCGCCGGGGGTCTCTGGCGCCCAAGCCCTGACCCACAACCGTGGCTGCGGCCGCAGCAAAGCCGAAGCCTGGCATGTAGGACAGAGACTCGCTGCTCAGAACAACCTGGTGAGCGGCATAGGCGGCCGTTCCCAGGCTGGCAACGATCATGGCATAGGCTGTCTGGCCAAAACGCATGATCAGCATCTCGCCCCCTGCTGGAAGCGCCACGTTGACGAGCCTCCCCAAGTGCGGCTTGTCGAAGCGCAGCGAGCGCGCCGACAGACGCAACCCCTTCTTGCCTTTCCAGAGAAAGAGGAGCACCAGCAGGCTACCACTGGTGCGCCCCAGGGCGGCTCCCAGCCCCGCCCCGGGGACACCGAGCGCCGGCAGCGGCCCCGCCCCGTAGACGAAGAGCGAAGCCACCACGATGTTCGTGATGTTGACGGCAGCCATCACGACCATAGGCGTCCGCGTGTCCCCCGCTCCTCGCAGGGCTGCATTCCCCACCAGCATCACAGCAGACGCCACCAGTGCAGGGGCGACAATTCGCAAGTAGGTCGTACCCAGTTGCACCACGTCGGCCCGCGCTCCCAAGAACGACAAGGCTGGCGCAGCAAAGGTATAGGCCACAGTCGCCCCTGCCAGACCCAGGACCACCGCCAGCAGGATGGACTGGTGGAGAACGCGGTTGGCCGCCGACGGTTCCTGCGCGCCGGTGTGACGGGCCACCAGAGCAGTCGTCCCTGTCCCTACCGCGGAGAAGAAGGCGTTGGCGACTAGATCAACTTGATTGGCCAGGCCAACTGCCGCCAGGGACGCGGCCCCCAGGTGGCCCACCAGATACGTGGCCACTAGGCCGACGGTCATATTCAGGAGTTGCTCGCCCACGGCGGGCAAGGCTAGGTCTATGACTTGTTGACGGACGGGCTGGGCCGCTGGCAGTAGCTGGGGGCGGGGCCGTTCGATGGCTTCTGGCTGTGGCTGCGGGTGTGAGATGTGGGGTATATCTCCTTGTGTTTAGAGTGCTCTGGGCCTGCACTCACATACTACACCAAATGGGCGAGCCAGCGCAATGGGGGGCGAAAACCTCCCGCGGGTTCTCAGCCTTCTGGAGGTTCAGAACCTGCCAGGTCTGTCTCTACCAGATGCCTGGCACCAGACGGTAGCGCACGCGCCGGGCGTAGTCCTGGTACCCGTGCAGCTCTTCGTGCAGGGTCTTGTCCTCGAGGGCCGTGCGGATGACGATGATGCATGTGGAAACCGCGCCCGGAACGAGCGCCCACAGCGTCCGCGTTTCCCGCCGCCCGTGGCGGGCCTTCCCGGCGCACTGCTGGGCCACCGTCAAGGTGGCATCAGGCAGGGTCAGGCGCAGGAGACGTGCCTGCTCCTTCTCGTCCGGCCGCAGCGGGTTGTCCAGCGGCGGCAGGGGCAGAGGGGGAAAATGCCTCCTCAATGTCATGGAGGAGTGTCGGCTGGTTGTCTTTGACAGGGAACAGGTAGTCCCCGCCCCCCTCCGTAATTGTCTGGCAGATGTCCCGCTGTGTCAGCGCAGCATCGCCTGTGTACACCCG
>DAOUCN010000163.1:0-3763 GCA_034431995.1 Chloroflexota bacterium
GGCACGACCCGGTGTCGCCCCCGGCGTTGGGGCGGGCGGGGCGAGCGCCGACGGCGGGATGGGGACAAAGGCCCCGCCGGGCGGCTGCCACCACAGCTCGATGCGACCGAAACGCCCCGTGGGGCAACGGAACACGACCTCAATGTCGTGCGCGCCGGCCGTCAACGATACCTTTCCCTGCCGGATGTCGTAGACCACCGGCTGGAACTCCAGCACAGCATTGCCATCTATGAGCAGGCTGAGACTGCCCTCGAAAGCTCTGGCCCCCAGCACATAGGCGCCGGTGACTGGGACGTTCAGCTTGCCCGACCAGGTGGAGACATAGGGTTTGCCCCAACCGAATCTCTCGCTATAGGGGCTCAAGCGCGCGAACACAGCAGGTTCGATGACTTGAAACACTGGCGACCTAGCCGTGTCAGTCCCCTCGAAGTACGACGCGAGCAAGCCCTTCACTGTGCTGTCTGTCATGAACGCCTCGCCTGGGATGAGTTCCAGTCTTCCGCCGGGCGGCTGCCAGAGCAGCCTCAGGGAGCCACCCGTCGTGTGGTACACGATGCGCAGCGAGTGCCAGCCCTTGGCGAGCGATCGTGCGCCCTCAGTCGCGGCCTGCGTGCTATCCTTGCGCGCGAGGCTTGTACCATCGAGGATAATCTCTGCCTGGCCACTACCTTCCAAACGCAGCCGGTGATTGCCATAGGTGGGAGCGAATAGACTGCCTTCCCACTCGACTTCGATCTCTTGGCCGAATCCGTGCGGGGTATCCGTGGCCCAGTCGAAGGCGATCTGCGGATCGCGGCGCTGGACGATGAGGCCAGCCTGCACGCCGTGATAACGACCGACCAATCCCCGCTTGGCAATGAGGTCGTCGTGGGCCACTCGATAGGCCGCGAAGATAATACGACCGTCAGCCGTCCTGTGTTCGTCCAGCGTGGCATCAGCGTAGTAGTCCCGCACGAAGCTGAGAGCAGGCACGAAACCCTCTCCAGCATAGTAGAGCGCGTCGTTGTCCGGCACCTGCCGAAGAGGCAGCCAGTCCTCGAGGGTCACCATCTGATGCCCGGCCACACCTGGGGCAATCAGTCGCACGATGCTGTTGTTGGGGTCTATCTCAGCACCCAGCGAGTATGGCGTCACGCTTCCCGCCTGCTCTTTCAGATAGCGGGCAACGGCAGCCTGCGGATCATAGGTCTTGCTGGGGACAAACAGGCGGAAGTACGCGTTGTAGTTGGAGAGGAGGGCGATCGCCGGTACCAGTCCCAACCCGATCACGGCTGTGACGGCTCCCGGAACGACGCCCCGTTCCTTCATCAGGCACCAGATGTGATCCACGGCGATGCCCGCCATCAAGCACAGCGCAGGCAGCAGGCCGCACAGTCTGGGTGCACTGGGCGGCCCCACGACAATGACCCCAACCAGGAAGTTGGTGAGCACGAACCAAACGATGAGCAAGAAGTGGCCCGCGTCCCGCCAACGGCACAGGCAAATGACGAGTCCCAGGAACATGAGGATGGCTGTGGCTGGGTCGAGCAACGTGCTTGTGGCACCGTACTGGCCGCTGGTGTCTCTGTAGTAGTTGAAGCCCCAGAAGGTCTGCTCGATCTGGCGCATCCAGATCATAGGGATGGTGATGCTCGGGGCCCCACCTGTGACGTGTCTGAGGTTGTTGATCCAGAGATTGCTCTGCTGATGGCTGAGCAACTGCCGGGTGTGGGTCACGTAATAGCCCAGCATGGGCGCGAAGACGATGAGGGCGCTGGTGAGAATAGCCAGGGCGATGCCTGCGTACGACCGCCAGTGCTGCCGATCGCTGACAATAGCAAAGAGGAGCAAGATGCCGATGAAGAAAGGAATGAAGCGGCCTGGGAAGTAGGAGTAGAGAGCAATGCCGCCGATGATGCCGCACACGACGCCATCGCTGATACTGCGGCGGCGCACGGCCCGCAGCAGGAAATACATGGCAGCGACAGTCAGGGGCGCCATCTGGATGCTATTGATGCCCTGGCGGCTGAAGTGAATGTCCACGCGAGCGACAGCCAGCAGGAAGACGGCAAGCAGCGCGGCGGCCCGGCCCACAAAGATGCGAGAGAGCAGGTAGAGGAACGGCAACGTCAGCACGCCGGTCAGGGCAGCGGACAGGCGCAGCGCCCCCAAGCCGTCGTCCCACACCTTCATAATGAGGGCGGCAGGCAAGGTGGTCAGACGGGGTTGATCCTGGAAGGCGTTGTCAAACAGGGTGCGAACCTTCAGGTCTCTGAGATCGCGCGCATCCGTGCCGTAGAACGCTTCGTCGCCGTGGATGTAGGGCGGTATGTCGGTGAGGTCAAAGACGCGCAGATAGAGGGCAAGGGCCATGATGGCGCACAGAGCCAGCGTCTCCAACAGACGCTGGCGCAGAACGGGCCCGGGAGCGAGGCGGAGGCTGGGCAGGCGCGGGCGTGCAAACACCTGGTACGCGACAAACACCCCCACCATGATTCCCATCCCTGCCAGCCAGAGCAGTGCCGCGTCCCAGACCGGCGTACCGCGGCCGGCGTAGACAGCAGACAGCGTGGCAAAGACCGCCGAGATCGCGAGAAGAGGCCATACGCGGCGGCAGGGAAAGGGCCGCGCGGCCGACGTTGGCTGGGTCTGTTCTACGGCTCTCGTGGTGGCAGCGAGCACCGACCACGCCAGAGCAAGCCCGAGTAGGAAGATAAGCTTCCCTTGCGCCGGAATGCGGCGCGCCTCCAGATACACCTGGCCAGTGATGAGCATGAGGAGCGACAGCAACAGGACCACTGCAGCAAGAGACGAGGTCCGAGGGCGGCTGCTAGCTGCTTCCGCTGCCTGGCTCATGGCAGTCGCCCCCATACCTGTATCCTGTGGTTGCCACTGTCCGCGATGTAGACCCGGCCCGCACTATCCACGAAGATACCCACAGGTTGCACGAACTGCCCCTCGGCAGGTCCCTGGCTGCCCCACGTCGCCAGCAGAGTGCCCTCCGGGCCAAAGGCATGGAGCTGGTGGTTGTCTGGGTCTGTCACGTAGACAACACCGTCCGCGGCGACGGCGACATGGGGCCCCTGTACGGTCCCTGCGGCAGCAATCGGCCATGACAGCACGTAGCGCCCGTCCGGGGTAAAGCGCTGCACCCGCTGGTTGTAGGTATCGGCGATGAAGATGTCGCCCTGCGCAGAGAGCGCCACATCCGTCGGCTGCTCGAACTGGCCCTCACGCTTGCCCGGGCTGCCAAGGGTGCCCAGCATCTGGCCGGCAGCAGAGGCCTTCACGACGTTGTTCCCTCCGGTGTTGGCGAAATAGAGGATGCCGGAAGCATCCACGGCAAAGCCGCGCGGACGGTACAGCCCAAGCCCCTCGCCGATCTTCCCCCGGTACTCGCCGCGAGTGGTGAAACGATGCGCCCCGTCCCGCTCCGCCTCGAGCACGTACACGTCGCCGTTCTCGGCAAAGGCGATGGCGATAGGCTCGATGAAAGCCTCAGCGGCGCGTTTCCACTCGGCCAGGAAGGTGCCCTCGCTGTTGAACACCTGCACGCGCTTGTTGCCCGAGTCGGCAACGTAGATGTTGCCGTTCTTGTCAACGGCGACGCCCCTGGGATTGCGGAACTCGCCCTGTCCGCTCCCTTCTCGCCCCAGCACCATGATAGGCGACAATTGCACGAGGCCGGGGGAGACCGGTGGTGTCACGCGCACACCCGGCGTGCGCTGAGCCGGCGGCAAGGGGGCAGGTGTGGCCACGGCCACGGGGGTGGGGATCACAACCG
>DAOUCN010000164.1:0-15329 GCA_034431995.1 Chloroflexota bacterium
AGCCTGCCCCGCTGTGTCGGCCATCGGGCGCTTCCCGTCGCCAGGGCACGATGTGTCCAATCACCAGTCCTTGGAGTCTTGACCCTCGGCGCCACCTCTGGTACAATGTGCGTGCTCCGGACAAGGGCGATCAATCCCTCCCCGTAGCTTAATGGTAAAGCAGCGGACTTTTAATCCGTGGATCAGGGTTCGATTCCCTGCGGGGAGACCAACGCATGCCCCCTGCTGCACGACATCCTCCCAGCGCCCACGCGCTCAGCGCATGAGCCGTGCCTCCTCAGGGTGCCTCCAGGTAGGCGCATCGAAGCCCACGATGCGGAGCAATCTCAAACGGCGTCCCTCACCCACCGCCCCGCCCTTGCACAGTGGCTACGTCCTGGCTATAATAGCCTCGATCCCTGCCGCCTTTGCCAGATCAGCAGGAACATCTCGTCTGGCACGCGCTTGCCGGCTGTCTGCTCTCAAGGAGAGAATCTTGCGTCGCTCCCAGCTCTTGCTCTGGCTTCTGTGCGCAGCGTTCTTGACTGCGTGCAGCGTCTCCCTGCCCCTCGTCCGCCCGCCCACTCCCACTCCGTCGCCCACTCCCTCTCCCGTCACGCCCACCGCTCTGCCAAGCTCTACTCCTACTCCGCTGCCTTCATCGAGCCATCCGTCGCCGACGCCTGCGGTTCCGACTCAGCCCTCGCCACCGGCAGTACCAGGGGAGAGAATAGGCGCAGCGTGCGCCCCAGATCTGGCCTTGCGGCCGCCGCTAACGGCCGCTGTCATCGGCTCCAACGATGCTGACTTGCAGGCAGCAGTCATGATCACGGCTGCCCGCGCCGAGCTTGCCTCCTTTGCCACCTTGCCCCGCTATGCCATCAGCGTGACTCTGGATCTGGACGGCGCCATCGTGTACGGCAGTCAGACTCTCACCTACACCAACTCCGAACCCACAGCGCTGCCTGAGCTCTGCTTCCGCCTCTACCCCAACGTCCACTATGTCTATGGCCTGCTTGAGGTGGGCAATGTCGCCGTCAACGGGGTTCCTGCTGCCACGCACCTGGAAGAGCAGGATACCTTTCTGCGCGTCACCCTGCCGACGCCGCTTGCCAGTAATGCCTCGCTCACCGTACATCTGGACTTCACTACCAGCATCCCCACCCACACTCCAAGCGGCTATGGGCCTCTCGTCTACCGTGACAATGTCCTTACCCTGGCGCATTGGCATCCTATGTTGATGGTCCACGACTCCGCCGGCTGGCACACGGAACTTGGCCCCGACTACGGCGACTTCGTGTTCAGCGGCGCGGCCTTCTACACGGTGAATGTCAACTCGCCACGCAGCGTGGTTGTCGTCGCCACAGGCGTCCCCTATCAGACAGCCGTTCACGGCGCAGACCGCAAGAGCCAGACGTTCTGGGCCGGGCCCGTGCGCGATTTCTATCTCGTAGCCAGCAGCGAATACTGCGTAGCCTCTACGACTGTCGGCCCAACCATCGTCAATTCCTACTACCTCGCGGGTGACGAGGAGAGGGGCAGGCAGGCCCTGACGGTAGCAGCCCAGACCCTTGATGTCCTCAACCGGCGTGTGGGCCAGTATCCCTATCTGGAGTTCGATGTCATTGAGTCCCCCATGCGCGGAGCAGCCGGGATTGAGTATCCGGGCGTGGTTGCCATCAGCCAGGCGTTCTACCGGTCGGCCACAACCAGCCGCGACCTGGAGTTCGTTGTATCCCATGAGGTGGCACACCAATGGTGGTACGGTGTGGTTGGCAACAACCAGATCATGGAGCCATGGTTGGACGAGGCCCTCACCAACTACTCCGTCACGTTCTACTGGGAAGCCGCCCACAGTGCACAGGACGCGGCGTACTTCGCGCAACAGGCATTCGAGGCTCGTTACCAGGCAGCCGTGCGCGAGCGCCGCGACATGGCTGTCAACCTTCCGGTGTCCGCCTACGGTAACGGCAGCCAATACTATGACATGGTCTACGCCAAGGGTGCTCTCTTCTTTGACGGCCTGCGCAAGGCCCTGGGCGACGATACGTTCTTTCGCATCTTGGCCGAATACTATCGTTCCTATAGATATCGCATTGCCACGGGTCAGGATTTCCTGGGTCTCGCCACCAGCATTGGCGGCCCTGTGGTGCGCCAGGTCTACAATCAGTGGGTGCTTGGCACGGCACGTTGAGGCAAGATCCTCACGTATCTGTCCCCCGCTGCCACCCGTTTGCTAAAGTGAATTGACGCTCTCTTCCCGTTTGTGATACAATATCTGGCAGCGGAGCCCATGCCGTTATGACAAGCACGACTGCTGCACAGCATCTGCTCACAACACGCACCCAGACTGAGAGACACCACCTGAGAAGCCACCTCATCGCCCTTGCCGCAATGGTCATCCTGACGGGAGCTCTCACGCTATCAAGAGCGGCTGCATCCCATGGCGCCGCCTCGCCGATCCCCGATGAACAACGGCTGGCAGCCTGGGCCGATGATCACCTCAAGGGCCCCGCTATGCTCACAACAACCCACGTCTTGTCAGGAATAGCCGGCAGCGACGACTGGTTCCTCTCCCAGGTGACCGCCACTCTGCTGGTGCAAGACGGGGGCGGAGGCATTGCTTTCACCATGTATCGGCTGGACGGCGCTGCGTGGCTCACTTACACTGCTCCCTTCGTGATCGCGAAGGATGGCGTCCACGCTCTAGAATACTACTCCGTTGATCTGAGCGAGCGGCTTGAGCCGACTCGCACTGCGCAGATCCGCGTGGACACGACCGTGCCGTCCTCTTGGGTAGCAACGTTGCCGGCATATCACGGCGCAAAAGGCTTCACCGTCTCGTGGGTGGGCAGCGACAACGCTGGCAGCGGCCTCGCTGCCTATGACATACAGTACAAGGAGGGCTTCCTGGGCACCTGGCTCGATTGGCTCACGGGCACCACTGCCATGTCCGCCACCTTCGGCACCGCCCGTCATGGCCATGTCTACTACTTCCGGTCGCGGGCGCACGATCTGGCTGGCAACGTCGAGCCGTATCCCGACGGCCGCGGCGACACCCACACCTACGTGGACAGCGTGGTCAACGGCGGGTTCGAGAGCGGGAGCTTTGACGGCTGGACCGCAACCGGCGAGATGAGCAGAAGCATCGCAAGCGCCCTTATCATCGGCGGTGCTGGCGCCTGGGCCGCCCTGCTTGGCAGTCCCGACTACGGTGATTCCATTACGCCCACTGCCGACCTGCACGTCCCTGCCAACAGCTTCGCCTCCATATCCCAGGTCGTGACGCTGCCAAGCCTGTATGACATGCCCGCCCCCGCCCTCAGCCTGTGGTATCACATCTTCACCTATGATGTCGTTCTCGGTTGTTCAGCGTCCAACCAGGGGCAGTTGTTCGATTCATTCGATGTCTACCTCGTTGACCCGGTCACAGGCAGCCACCTTGCCATGCCAGTGCGCGATGGCAACTTCGATTGCGCCAGTTACCTCGCCTACTACTACGCTCACGGGCAGACGCCACCGCTGGTCACGATTGCCATACAGCGCACGGTCAATCTGACCCCGTTGGCTGGTCGCTCCGTGATCCTTGAGCTCAGGAACAGCAACCGGCGCGATGAGTACTACAACACGTGGACTTATGTGGACCAGGTCAGCGTCATCAACCATCCGACGCTTGTCTTTCGGGTGAGCCTTCCCGTCGTTGCCTCTGCCCACGCGATGCAGGCGTCGCGCGCGCCTGCGCAACCCGCTTGGCCTGAGCCTGGCCCCAGGCGATAGCGCGGCAGGAGATTGCAGTGATCCCTGGCGACACATCCATGAATATAGTAGGCGAGGAGCCAGACACCGAAGCCCTCTACCGTCGGGGTATGATGCACTATCGCGCCCGCGAGTGGGCCCAGGCCAAGGAGTGCTTCATTCGTCTCCACGCCCTCGATCCTGACCGCCGTGGTCTGGACAGCCTATTGAGCGAGCTGGACCACTTCTTGCGCCTCGAAGCGGTCCGGCCAGGCGCAGCGGCGCCTTCGCCTAGCACCAGCGGCGTGCCAACACAGCCTGCGGCGACCTCCTGGCCCCCCGTTTCCCGTCGCGCACCGCTGGCCGGAGTCATCCTGTTCGTGGCCGTGCTCCTCGCCCTGGCGGCGCTGCTCCTGAGCTCCGGCATCCTGGCCCAGGAGCAAACACGCCAGCCAACCCCTGTCGCGACCCCTGGCATCGAGATTGCGAGCGTGACGGGTCGTCTCAAGTTCCGCTGGGCTGCAAGCGACGTCTGGCAAGATTGGGCAGGCCAGAACATGCTGTGCGCGGCGGATCGTGTCAGGTCGGCAGATCAGGGCAGTCTCGATCTTCGCCTGCCCGACGGCGCCGTCGCCCTGCTTCTCCTGCCTGACGCTCTCATTGAACTGGCCGAGGTCTCACCGGAAGGCGGTGCTGTTGTTCGTCAGCTCGACGGGCAGGTGCATGTTCGCACCGACAGCGTCCTGCTGTCGCTGCACACCGCGTCTCTCACAGCGCGTGCTCTTACGGGCGGCACTGCGTTTCGGGTGTTGGTGCAGGGTGACAGAACCGACCTCGCCACAGAAAGCGGCCAAGTCATGGTGGCTAGTGGTGGCGGCATCCAGATCGTGGGGGCCGGTGACGAGATGACCGCTGGCCCTGGTCCGGCTCCATCTGTGACACGCCAGGGGACAGCCGCGCCATTGCCGTCAGCCACCTCGACGCCGGTGCCGGTGGCGACGGGAACGGCCACAGCCACACCTGCGCTCACTGCCACGTCTACGCCTCAACCGCCCGCGGCAACGGCAACGGCAACGACGGTGTATACGTCCACACCGACATGGGCGCCAACCGCCACGCCCACATCCCCGGCGCCCACTGCGACGCTGACCCCGGTGCCGCCGACCAATACGCCCGCGCCACCGACCAAGACGCCCGCGCCTCCCACCAACACGCCGGTGCCGCCGCCCACGCCCACGCCGAAGCGATAGGTGTTCGCAGAAATGGCAACTCCGCGCTCTCTGAGCCAGCACAAAGCGGTCCAAATCGCCCTGGCTGCCTGCTGCTTCCTCGCTCCCCTTCTCTTCCTGCCAGCATCCCTGGCCGAAGGGCGAGCGGAGGTCTGGCAGCGCACGGCACTGCTTGGCCAAACGGTCAGCCATGTTGCAGTCGGTGCTCCTCCTGCCTCCATTGTCTACGTCTCCACCGCTGGCGGCGGACTGCGCCGTTCCCTCGACAGCGGCGCAACGTGGGAGCAGGCTAACCAGGGGCTACCTCAGACGGCCCTGGGAGCGGTATCGGTACAGGCCATAGCCACCGACGCAACCAATCCTCTGATGGCCTGGGTAGGGGTGGACCTACCCGGCGGCGGGGGGAACATCTACCGCACGATGGATGGCGGCCTATCCTGGTCGCTCGTCAGTCGCGGCCTCGGACGCGCCCGCATCCATGCCCTTGCCGTAGCGTCTGGTGAGCCGGGCATCGTCTACGCGGCCGCCGACCAGCATGTCTTCGTGAGCTCGGATGCCGGCACGACCTGGGTCGAAGAGGGAAGCCTTCCACGCCAGGCGCCCGTACGCGGCTTTGCCATCCATCCGTCCAATGCGGCATCCGCCTACCTGTCAACAGATGAAGGCCTGCTCGTCACCCAAGACCGCGGACGCACCTGGCAGGACATTTCACCCGATCCGGCAGACCGCCAATTCCGTGCCGTGGCTATTGCCCAGGAACGTCCCGAGTACATGCTGGCTGCCACCTCATCCCGACTCTACAGCAGCTCCAACGGTGGCAGGGTGTGGACGCCCGTCTCCGGCCTTCCGCCAGTGAGACCCATTGTGACTGTCGTCTGGGACAGACGCGGAACCGGTATCGTGTTTGTAGTGACAGAGGACTCGGTCATCAAGGGCCTCGATGGGTTGTCGTCGTGGCGAGAGATGCGCAGAGGCCCTGGCCCCGCAAAGATGCACGGGTTGGCACAAGCTTCGGAAGGCCAGCTCTATCTCGCCACGAGTGCTGGCCTGCGGGCGTGCACGCTGACGCCGGCCCCGCGTCTGGCTCCTGCAACTGCCACGACAACCGCAGCGCCCACACCCACGCTGCCAGCGACGCCAACTGCGACACTAGCACCCACGCCCATGCCTGCGCGGCAGCCTCCAGCAACGGCAACCGCAACACTGACGCCGAGCGCTGTTCCTTCCAGTACGGCCACGGCCACACCCACTGCCAGCCCTACCTCAACGCACACGGGGACAATGACAGCGACGGCGACGCCCAGCCCTACGAGGGCGACCCCGTCGCCTGCGCTGCAGCCGCCTGCCACACCGACGCGCGTACCGCCTCCCCCAACGCCAACGGCAGTGCCAACCGTACCGCCGCCGACGCCTACGCCGCGGCGCTAGGAGGACAGACACCTGCGCGCCCGTGAGACCACTGGACAACACAGCCATCATGTCTGACGTAGCATACAGCGAACAATCTATTGACGCCCGCCCCACCATGCATCGGGGGGAAGCCCGGGCCGGCAACCTGGTCAAATGGCTGCTGCTTGCCCTGGGTGTAGCCGCGCTCCTGTTCACGGGCCAGGGACGTATGGGCCCAGACAGCATCGCGGCGTGCGTCCTCTATGGGCTGCTCAGCCTGGCGTTCACCCTCCTCTTCCTGCAGCCACACCTCCCAGCGGCAGCCGTCAACCCCACGGTCCTCGTATCCTACCTCACGGACCTGGCATTTGTTGCCTTCCTCACTGCCGCTACCGGAGGACTGACCAGCGATCTGTATATCCTGTTCACGCCACTGGCGCTCAAGGCAGCAGTCTATTACCCGGCCTACCCAACTCTGCTCATGGTCACCTACCTGATAGCCCCTCTCTACGCCCTGGCTTTGCGCTTCGCCGCTGGCGGCTGGTACTTCCTGCTCGACTCAGCGTTCTACCCGCGCTATGTCCTGCTCTTCGGCATCCTGTTCACAGCGACGTACATGGCTTGGTTGTTCGGGCGGCGTCAGCAGCACATCGAGGAACTAACGGAGAACCTCAACGCCAAGGCGCAGGTGTTGGAAGAGACGGCCACCGGCCTGGGCGACCGGGTGATCGAACTGCGCACCCTGCAGGAGGGCATCAAAGCCATCAACTCGGCCCTGGCCCTGGAGGAGCTCCTCCATGTGATTGTGGTCAACGCCTCCCAGGTGTTGGGAGTGGCACGCTGTTCGGTGGCCCTGCTGGACGAACAGGCAGGAGAGGTCGTGACCCGCGCTGCTTCGGGAGTACCCCCAGAGGAGGTGGCCGGCCGTCGCTTCAAGTTGGGCACAGGCGTGGCCGGGTTGGTGGTGCAGACAGGCCGGTCTATCCTCATCGGCGACGTGCGCAAGGATGCGCGCTTCGTGCATAGCAGCGAGTATCCGGTTGTATCCGTCATGTGCGTGCCCCTCATCTCGGATAACAAACCGGTGGGCGCTCTCACGGCAACCAGCCGCAAGGCCAATGCCTTCACGGAGGACGACCTGAGCCTGCTGGCCGCCTTCGCCGATCAGGCAGCGATCGCCGTTAAGAACGCCGCCCTCTACCAGCGCCTCGGTGAGGAGAAGCGTCGCACCGAAGCCATCCTCCAGGGCCTGGGTGATGGCGTCATCGTCACGGACGCCCGACTGAATGTGGTCATGGTCAACCCGATGGCTCGCCACATCTTCGCGGTGGACAGGGCACCCGCAGGTGTTCCTCTGAAAGAGATCATTGCTGAGGCAGCCCTCTCGGATCTGTTGCTCGCCGCTTGCACGAACCAGTCCAAGCCTGTCATGGGTGAGATCACTCTGCCGGGCGTGCGGCCGGACCACCCCCGGGTCTACCACATCCTGGCTACTACCGTCCTTGACGAGAACGGCGAGGTGAGCGCCGTCATCGCCGTGCTGCGCGACATCACTAGCCGCAAAGAACTAGAAGACATGAAGACCAGCTTCCTTTCTGTTGTGTCCCACGAGCTCAAGACCCCGCTCAATTCGATCAAAGGCTTCGTGGACATCATCCTGATGGGGAAGACGGGACGCATAAACGATACCCAGCGGGACTTCCTTACGATTGTCAAGACCCAGACCAATCAGCTCCAGAATCTGATCAACGATCTCCTAGAGTTCTCGCGGCTCGAGTCGGGCCAGGTGCGGCTGCGCATCGAGGATGTGGCCTTGCGTGAGGTAGCGGCAGCCGTCGTCGAGAAACTGAGCCCCCTGGCACAGTCGAGCCAAATCACCCTATCGTGCACCATCCCCGAGGGCTTCCCCGTCATTCAGGCCGACCTCATGCGGGTGGAGCAGGTGGTGACCAACCTGGTGGACAACGCCATCAAGTTCACCCCCACCGGTGGTAGAGTCACCATTGGAGGAGAGGACTGCGGAGACATGGTGGAGATCGCGGTGTCCGACACCGGCATCGGCATTCCGCCGGAGGAGCAGAGCCGCGTCTTCGACCGTTTCTATCAGGTGGATAGCAGCTCGACCCGGGCATATCGCGGCACGGGCCTGGGGCTGACCATCTGCCGGCACATCGTGGAGCAACATCACGGCCACATCTGGGTGGAGAGTGAGCAAGGACGTGGCAGCACGTTCCGCTTCCGTCTGCCCAAGCGCACGGTTGCCGAAGCGCAAGAGGCGTCGCTGGACTTTGCCGCTTTCCCTCCAGCCGCCTCACATTAATAGATTGTCACTCCTGCCCATCGTGCTATTCATCCCATTTTCACCTCCCAGAGGTATCATGTTGTAATGATACGCGTCCTCAGCGTCTTCGGCACACGGCCCGAGGCCGTGAAGATGGCACCGGTCGTCAAGGAACTAGCCAGGCATCCCGACGTCATCATCTCCAGAGTCTGCGTCACCGCCCAACATCGTGAGATGCTCGACCAGGTCCTCGCGCTCTTCAACATTAAGCCGGACTATGACCTGAACATCATGCAGGACCGGCAGGCACTGTCTGGCGTAACGAGCCGGGCACTCCTTGGCGTTGAGCAGGTCATCAAGGCTGAGAGACCCCAGTGGGTCCTCGTCCAGGGGGATACAACCACTGTTCTGGCGGCCAGTCTGGCTGCCTTCTACCAGAGGGTCAAGGTGGGGCATGTGGAGGCCGGCCTGCGCACCGGCGACAAGTATCATCCCTACCCGGAGGAGATCAACCGTACCCTATGCGACGCCATCGCCGACCTCCATTTCGCTCCTACAGAGACGGCACGCCGAAATCTCCTGCGCCAGGGCATCCCACCAGCCTCGATCTTCGTCACCGGCAACACGGTCATTGATGCCCTCTTGGATGTGGTCGCGCGGGTGCGAGCCAGCGGGGCGAATCCGTGGCACACTCCCGCACTGGACGGCAAGCGTATCATCGCGGTCACGGCTCACCGGCGGGAGAACTTCGGGCAGCCCCTCGAAAACATCTGCGCTGCTCTGCTGGAACTTGCCCATGCCTACCGTGGTGATGTCCATATCGTCTACCCGGTTCACTTGAACCCAAACGTGCATGACCTCGTCTATCGCAGGCTCAAGGGTACCGACAATATCTCGCTGACGACCCCGCTGGACTACTGGAGCATGGTCGGTCTGCTCGATCGCTGCTACCTCGTCCTCACAGATTCCGGCGGGCTGCAGGAGGAGGCGCCTAGCCTGGGCAAACCCGTGCTTGTCCTGCGCGAGGTGACTGAGCGTCCCGAGGCAGTCGAGGCGGGCACGGTGCGTGTTGTCGGCACCGACCGCGCCCGTATCGTGCGCGAGACCAGCGCTCTGCTGGACGATCAGGCCAGCTACCTGCGCATGGCTCGTGCCATCAATCCCTACGGCGACGGCAAGGCCAGTGGGCGCATCGTGCGGACCATCCTGGAACAGGAGAACCTTTCGGGCGAGGCTGCACCATGATTGTCATTGTCCTGCCGGCCTACAACGAAGAACAATCCCTGCCACGCCTTCTGGAGCGTATCGCTGCCTGTGGCGTAGCCAACCCGGACGAGCCCTACCAAGTCATCGTCGTGAACGATGGCAGTCACGATGCTACGCCGACGGTGGCACTGTCCTTCGCCGGTCGTCTGGCCCTGCGTCTCATCAACCATGACGGCAACAAGGGCTTGGGCGAGGCCATCAAGACCGGCCTGACCGCCGCAGCCCAGGCCGCCGCAGACGACGACGCCATCGTCACCATGGATGCCGACAATACCCACGATCCGGCCCTGATCCCTCTGCTGCGCGCTGAGCTGACCAGGGGTCACGATCTGGTGATCGCCTCGCGCTATCAGTTGGGAGGTAAGGAGATCGGCCTGTCCCTGCCGCGTCATGTCTTCAGCCGCGGCGCCAGCCTGCTCCTGCGTCTGTTTTTTCCTATCCGAGGCGCACGGGACTACACCTGCGGCTACCGCGCCTATCGGGGGGCGCTCCTTCATCGTGCCCTGCAAGTGTACGGTGCACGGCTCGTCGAAGAGCAGGGCTTCACCTGTATGGCCGAGCTTCTCATCAAGCTGGCTCGCCTCAATGCGCGCGTCGCGGAGGTGCCCCTCGTCCTTCGCTACGACCTCAAGCAGGGCACCAGCAAGATGAACGTTCGCCGCACAATCGCGCGCTATCTCGTGCTTATCGCGCGCCACTGGAGAAAGAGCAGGTAGAACACACGTCGCGCCCACTCGTCTCCGGCGGTCGTCGGGCTGGTGACGATTGAGACGCTGTATGAGAAGCCTGTCCGTTGTTATGCTGCCTGCCCTGGCGTGCGACAGGCCAGGCAGCGCAGCGAATTTCTCAATCGGCAGTTCTCTGCGCTAAGGGACTCTTCGCTCCCCTACTCGGAAACTCCAATGGCCTGTCACCCTGCCTGCCCTGGGCGCAGGCCAGGGCAGGCAGAATGACGCGAGTTTTCGGTTCCACACATACCGCAAGACGGTATGGCGTTCTGAGAGTGACAGCCTCGGCAGCTTTTTGCACACACTGATATGTGATGATGAACTACACGAAAACGTCACGGCGTGAGGTTCTCGTGATATTCGCCATTGCCCTCCTCGCCCTGGGCCTGCGCCTGTACGGCCTGGGCAGCGAGAGCATCTGGCTCGACGAGGCCACAAGCATCTGGCTGGCCAAGATGGACCTTCCGAGCCTGGTGGAATGGACCGCTGTGGACATCCATCCTCCCTTCTACTACGCCCTCCTTCACTACTGGCTCGCCCTGGGCGACGGCGAGGTGCAGGTACGCCTGCTGTCCGTCCTCATAGGAGTCACCAGCGTCATTCTGCTCTACGTCCTAGCCCGGCGCGTGTATGACCCAGATACCGGCACGGCCGCGGCGCTCCTGCTGGCGGCGTCCCCCCTCCATGTCTGGTATTGCCAGGAGACGCGCATGTACGCCCTGCTGACACTGCTCGCATTGCTCAGCAGCTACTTCATGATCCGTGCTCTGCTGGACCGCAAGGGCGAGGCGTGGGTGGGCTATCTCGTGTGCGGGGCACTCGCCCTGTATACGCACTACTACGGCTTCTTCATCTTGCTGTTCCAGGGTGTGCTCGCCGTGTATCTGCTCTGGCAGGGCATAGTCCAGCGGCGCGTCGTGCTGCGATGGTTTGCCCTACAGGGAGTCGTCCTCGTCCTGTTCCTGCCGTGGCTCCCCGTGCTGATGCGACAGGTGCAAGCAGGAGGTGGCGGATGGGTGGCTCGCGTCGGCGCTCCCGACGTGAGCGGGCTGGTGGCGGCTGCGGTGAGCTTCACCCTCGGCCCGGACCTGCGCTGGTATCCTGCTCTGCTGCGACGCGCGGCTTACATTGCCTTTGGCGCGCTCATCCTGGCGGCGCTGGTCAGCGACGGGCCTCGTCGGTCGGCCAAAGAGCGCTTTGGCGCCGTCTTCTGCCTCGTATACCTGGCCCTGCCCCTGGGCGCGGCCTGGCTTGTTTCCCAGCTCAAGCCGCTCTACTCCCTCCGCTACCTCTTGCCATTCCTGCCACCATACTATATACTCGTTGCGCGGGGCCTGGGTATTCTGAAGAACCGGTGGGTTTGGCTGCTTGTGCTCGGCGCTCTGGTCGCCGTGGGTCTGGTCGGCATTGTTGGCTCAGCAACGCACGCGCAGCAGCCCGACTGGCGGGGCTTGACCTCATACGTACTGGTGAATGGAACGCCGGCGGACGTGGTTGTCTTTGTACCTGGCTGGAACAGCAAGCCCTTTGAGTATTATGCCCGAGGACGTGTCTCGCTGGTTGCCGACACGCCCATTCCGATCGAGAGCGAGGACGTTCCGGCCCTCGTCGCTGGGGCGGCACACGGACATGCCCGCCTATGGCTCGTGTGGGCCGAGGGGCACTACGCTGACCCGCAGGGCCTGGTACGCGGCTACCTGGATCGCACCTACCCTGTCCTCGACAGCCGCCGCTTCCGCGACAACGTCACGCTGTCGCTCTACGACGTCGGTTCGCCCTAATCCATGTCAATCGCCTTGCGGGAAAGGATGGTGACGTACAAGGATCGCAGCGGCTTGAGTGGCCGCATCCGATGGCATCTCGTCGCCGTGGCAGCCATCGTGGCACTTGCCGCCGGGCTGCGCTTCTACGCTTTGGCCCAGGAGAGCCTGTGGTTTGACGAAGCCTTCAGCGTCAGCGTTGCGCAATGGAATCCTCAACACGTCATCTTTGACCTGACGCGGCTTGGCCTTCGCACCACCGACCGCAACCTGTTCCACCTCATGCTCCACTACGCCCTAGGTGTGAGCAGGAGCGAGGTCGGCGTGCGGTTCATTCCTGCCCTCAGCGGGGTCCTGTCCGTCGTGGCTATCTATGCTGTGGGCAAGCGGCTCTTCGGGCTTCCGATTGCACTCCTGGCGGCCCTGCTGTTGGCCATCTCGCCCGTGCACGTCTGGTACTCTCGGGAGGCGCGAGGGTATGCGTTGCTCACCCTGCTCGGTCTGCTCGCGGCCTACTTCGCACTGCGCGCCCTGGCGGACAACAGCATGTCCTCGTGGCTCGGTTATGTTGTCATCTCGGCAGGTGCGGCCTACACCCATTCCTTTGGCCTGCTTCTGGTCGCGGCCCTTGATATCTTTGTCGTCGTCTGGCTCGCATCTCGCCAGTGGCCACGGGCTGTACTGCTCCCATGGCTGTGGGCACATGTCCTGTTGCTGGCTGCGCTCCTCCCCTTCGTCAGGGGCTTTCTCGGTCAATCGAGCGCGGGCTGGGGCACCTGGATAGGGGACAGATACGGCGTGCCCACGGTGAAGGACCTGGTCACTACCATCGGCACATTCAGCTACGGCACCGCCTATGATCAGCAGCGTCTTCTGCGCCTTGCGGGGCTGCTTATCTTTGCCGTTCCCTGTGCTGCTGCGCTGGCCCGCTTGGCCTCCGCTTTCCGGGAGCGACGCTGGCGCAGGGTGGGCGAGCCAATCCTGTTCATGCTGATCTACTTGGTTGTGCCTATCGGGACGCTGTTCCTGGCATCGCAGGTGACGCCGCTGTACTTGGTTCGCTATCTGCTGCCCTTCTTGCCCCCATACCTGCTGCTGGTAGCCTTCGGCCTGACGGCAATGCCGAACCGTTGGCTGGCTGTCGCCACGCTAGGAGCCATCTTGGTTCTCACCATCCCCTCCTTGGCAACGGTGTACGGCGGCGGGCAGAAGGAGAACTGGCGGGATGGGGCAGCATACGTGGCTTCCCATGCCCAGCCGCAGGACATCATTGTCTTCTACGACGCGTACGTTAACATACCGTTCAACTTCTACTACAACGGAGCAGGCCACCAATTGCTCATCAGCCGCTTCGCTCCAGACGCTGAGATGGCAGCCCACGTCGAAAGCCTGACGTCATCAAGATACCCGCGCCTCTGGCTCGTACTCAGCCATGCCGACGGGAGCCGTCTGACCAGCCTCATCGAGGCGGTGCCGACGGTCAGGCCGCTGGCGACACGCGAGTTCCTGGGCCTGCGCGTTGTGAGCTATCAGGTGGGGCGAGCGCCATGAAAGGCACGATCGTTCTGCTCGGTGTCTTTGTCGCGCTCAGCCTGGTCATGACTTTCCCATTGGTCACGGACATGGCAGGGTCGGTGCCTGGGCCGCCGGGAGACAACTTCGAGTACGTGTACAAGCTCTGGTGGTTCAAGCACGCCCTGTGGGACGAGGGACGCTCGCCGTTCTTCATCCCAGGCGTCTTCTACCCATTCGGCTACGAGGTTGCGCTGTCCGAGACGAGCCTCTCCAACACGATTCTGGCTCTGCCGCTGACGGCTGCCATGGGGGAGGTCGTCGCTTACAACATGCTGCTCCTGTGGTCCTTCGTCTTGTCCGGGCTGGGCGCGTACCTGCTGGCTGCTTCGCTGACGGGTAGCCGCGCTGCTGCCGTTTTGGCGGGCCTTGCCTTTGCCTTCCTGCCCTATCGCATGGCGCACATGGGCGCTGGCCACCTACCCCTCATGGGCACAGGCTGGCTGCCCGTCATGCTCCTCTACGAGGAGCGGCTCGTCCGATGGCGACGAGCGAGAGATGGTGCACTGGTGGGCCTCTTCTTCGGCCTATTGGCCCTATCGTCATGGTACTATGCCTATATGGGGGCGCTGGTTGCCTTGCTCTACGGGCTTGTGCGGGCACGTCCGTGGCGGGCCTACCTGGGTGACGCTCGCTTCTGGCAGGGGAGCGCCGCCGGCCTTGGCGTGGCAGGCCTCTGCGTCTTGCCGGCCCTGGCGCCAGTTCTTTCCCTGTCCGCCCGCGGGGAACTGGTGCGCTCGACCCCATCTCTGCGCTACGTTGACCAGTGGTCGGCGAGCATAGGTGACTTCCTGCTGCCCAACATCATGCACCCTCTGTGGGGCGAGGCGCTGGTGGGCATCTATCGCCAGAACATCCATGAGAACTTGCTCTGGTTGGGGCTGGTGCCAACAGCGCTGGCCGCCCATGCGCTGGTCAGCAGACGGGCGCGGGGCATGGGTGCACTGGTCGTGGTCGGTCTTGCGTGCTGCGTCCTGGCTCTAGGCACGACGGTTCACTGCGCGGGCGAGCCCGTCTACGTGGGCGTTCCGCAGGCTGTGGAGAGCGCGTTCTCCCGCCTCATGTATGCCCTGGCCGGCAAGTACGCGCTGAATCCGGCCACCTACTCCAGCCTGCAGCAGCCCGGGAGCATCGTCCTGCCCTTGCCCGCGCTGCTCCTGTACCTGTACCTGCCATTCTTCGGCACGATGAGGGTGTGGGCTCGCTTCGGTCTGGGGGTGGGACTTGTCATCGCCGTGCTGGCCGCCAGTGGCATGGCTGCATTGCTGCGTCAACAGCGCTGGGCGCGGCCCGTACAGGTCGGGCTGACAGCAGTTCTGGCCGCTGTCGTCCTATTCGACTTCGCGCCCGTGCCCTACGCCTTCGGTTTTTCCACCATTGGGCCCCAGCC
>DAOUCN010000165.1:0-4617 GCA_034431995.1 Chloroflexota bacterium
CCCCATCCCCGCCCCTTTCGCGTCTTTCGTGATCCCCGCCCCCTTCGCGTCTTTCGTGGTGTCTTTCGTCATCTGTGCTTCGCCGTCAGGGGGTGGTGTGTGGACGAAGCGCTGGATGCCCAGGGGCTTCTGGCCGAAGTTGACGAGCAGGCAGAGGCCGTAGCCGCCCTGGTGCAGGTAGAGCAGGCACTGCTCTACGTCTTCGGGCAGGACGGCGCTACGGGCCTTGGTCTCCAGGAGCAGCAGGTTAGCATCATCCCAGATGCGGAAGTCCACCCGCCGCTTCGTGATCTCCACGCCGTCGTAGTAGAGGGGGATATGCACCTCGCGCTCGAACTGGAGGCCCCACTTGGGCAGGGCCAGCGCCAGAGCCCGCTGATAGTCTACCTCCATGCAATGCACGCCTAGTTGCCGCTGCACGTCAATGCAGGCGGCGATGACTTTGCGGGATAGGGCCTCAAACGTGTGCTTGCTGCGAGTGGGAGGTGTGGACATCGGTACGCTCCTCGGTTAGTGTTGAAGGGCATTGCATCACGAAAGACGCGAAAAGGGCATGGGATCGCGAAAGACGCGAAAGCACACGAAAAGCGCGAAAGGCAAGCACGCAGGGGGTTTTCGCGATTTTCGCGGTCTTTCGCGTTCTTCGCGATACCCGCTCCTTTCGCGATGTCTCGCGCCTTTCGCGGTCCAAACGCTCTTACTCCATCTCCCCCAGGCTCTCCTGTATCTTCCGCAGCTCGCCCTCCGTTAGCCCCCACAGGTGCGCCGCCAGCCGGTCAATGTCCGCCGGCTGCCCTAAACGGTGCTCTTGTCAGACGCATCGCCATGCCCTTCTGCAAGTTCCAACTCAAGAAGCTCCTTAGATTCTTTGCGCACGCCAATGCTGTGCTCAACGAGAAGTGCAACCAGCTCCTGCCCGTTCATGAGGGCCACGGGGGCTGCATCGGGACGTGAGGCTTCCTGCCGTGCACCGTCAGAGAAATCGCTGGTCGTGATGATCAGACCCTGTTCGTGTGCGCCCAGGCTGCCGCGCAACTGCTGCACGATGGGCGTCGGCACGTTGTTCTTCCATCGCTTCACCTGGACAGCCATCTTGGTGCGGATCACGTCGCCTACCACGAGCTCACCGCGCACGTCAATGCCGCCGTCTTTGTGATAGGCGGTTATCTGCACCTTGTCAAAGCCGAGGCTGACCAGGAGGCGTCCAATCAGTGACTCGAATCCCTTTGGATGCATGGTCAGGACACGCCTATGAAGCTCCTGGCGTACGCGCTTGTTTTTCTGCTCAATCTCAAAGGATAGGCCAGTACCCTCCCAGCGAGCAAGGCCGTACAACCCCTTGCCATGTGCGACGAAACGCGGCTCCTCGCCTCGGGCACGACGACGCGAGATCTCCTGGCTGATGACTGCGGCCAGAGTTGCCTCTGGCGTCTTGCCTTCGGTGCGAAGCCAGCCGTTGTCCTGGGCCAACTCCACAATCCGCGTGTAGTGCATGGGCTTGCGGTCCGCCAGCCTATCGAGAACGCGCTCCGCAGCATCGGCGAAACTGAGACTCTCAGCAGGAGCCGGCTCTAGAGCTTGAACCGTAGGCTCTGCCTCATGCCTGCTCGTCTCTTCAGGCAGCTCCGAGATCCGCAAAGCAAACATGCCAGGGGCCGTTCTCTGGAAAAGAGATGCTGATCCCCTGGCACGTATATCTACAGTCAGTCGCGCGTTCATCGTGGCCCAGGGAGTCCTACCTGTGGTCTTGACCAGTCCTTGGGCAATAGCGCGGTCAGTTATCTCTCTGTAATGGAGCGGTACTCCTGCGTTCCTCAGTATGGTCGCCGCAGCTTCGAGGAAATCCATCACCAACCTCCCTGTGCGTAGGAAGCCCCAACCCGGACGTCTCCATCTGCCGTACAGATTATAGCACACAGGCAAATGAAGGACAACCGCCTTCTCGCCTGCCTTTCGCGTCTTTCGCGCCTTCCGCATCTCTCACGCCTCTCGCGTCTTTCGCGCTTGCCTTTCGCGCCTCTCGCGTCTTTCGCGTCTTTCGCGTCTTTCGCGTCTTTCGCGCTTACCTTTCGCGTCTTTCGCGCTTACCTTTCGCGCCTTTCGCGTCTTTCGCGTCTTTCGCGTCTTTCGCGCTTACCTTTCGTGCTTACCTTTCGCGCTGCAAACGCCCCTGGAACATTCCCGCCCCCTCCGGCGTCCTTCCATGTGAGAGGTTCTGCAAGGAGGTCGCCATGAAAATGCGCATTCTGGTAGCCCTGACACTGGCGTTGATCATGTTCCTGCTCGCCACGGGCACGGCCGCCGCCGACGGCATCATCATCCCTGAGCCGATCCCCGGCCCCATGCCGCCCCGCACGCCCATCGTGCGGCCCCTGCCCCTGCCCTACCTCACCATCAAGTACCACCGCGTTACCGTCACCATCACCGATCAGGTGGCTGTGACCAAGGTAGACCAGGTCTTCGTCAACGAGTCCGGCGTTGACCTGGAGGGGACCTACATCTTCCCCCTGCCCGAGGACGCGGCCATCTCCAGCTTCGCTATGTACGTGGACGGGCGCAAGATGGAGGCCCAGCTCCTGACTAAAGAGGAGGCTCGTCGCATCTACGAAGAGACCGTGCGCGGACGCCGCGACCCGGCTCTCCTCGAATACGTCGGGCGGGGCGCCTTCCAGGCCCGCGTCTACCCAATCCCCGCCAAGAGCGAGCGGCGCATCCAACTGGAGTACACCCAGGTGCTACAGCGGGAGAACGACCTCGTGCGTTATGTCTATCCGCTGAACACCGAGAAGTTCTCGCCCAAGCCCTTGCAGCAGGTGTCGGTCCACGTCACCATCCAGAGCCGGGAGGCCATCCGGGCGGTGTACTCGCCAAGCCACGACCTGGCCGTCTCCCGCAAGGGCGACTACTGGGCCGAGGCCAGCTACGAGGCGGCCAACACCCTCCCGAACAAGGACTTCGTGCTCTACTACGGCCTGGCCGGGGGCGACGTGGGCGCTAACTTGCTCACCTATCGCCAGGGCAGCGAGGACGGCTACTTCCTGCTCCTGGTCACGCCCCGCGCCGAGCCCGAGGCGGGCAAAGTGGCTGCCAAGGACGTGATTCTCGTCCTGGACACATCGGGCAGCATGTCGGGCCAGAAGATCAAGCAGGCCAAAGACGCCCTGCGCTTCGTCCTGAACAACCTGAACGCCAACGATCGCTTCAGCCTGATCAGCTTCAGTACGAGCATCAACCGCCTGCGCGATGGTCTGCTGCCAGCCAGCGAGCGCGAAGCCGCCCATCGCTACGTGGATGGGCTGAACGCCTCGGGCAGCACCAATATCAACGGGGCGCTGCTGGAGAGCCTGAAGGGGCTGGACCCTGGGCGGCCCACGGTCATCATCTTCCTGACCGACGGCCTGCCCACCATCGGAGTGACCGACACGGGGAGCATCGTGGAGAACTTCCGCCGGGCTGCGCCAAAGAGCGTGCGCCTGTTTACCTTTGGCGTGGGCTATGACGTGAACACGGCTCTCCTCGACACCCTGGCCGCCAACCACCGCGGGGCCAGTGCCTATGTCAAGCCTGGCGAAGACCTGGAAGAGGCTGTGTCCAGCTTCTATGCCAAGATCAGCAAGCCCGTCCTGACCGACCTCAGCCTGGACTTCGGCGGCATCAGGGCCTATGACCTGTATCCCACACCACTGCCCGACCTCTTCGCCGGCGGCCAGCTCGTGCTGGCGGGCCGCTATCGCAACAACGGCCCGACTACAATCACTCTCAAGGGCAACGTCAACGACCGGCCCAGGCAGTATACCTATGACGACCTCGTCTTCCCGAAGGAGACCGCCAGCGATACCGCCTTCGTCGCCCGCCTCTGGGCCACGCGGCGCATCGGCTACCTGCTGACCGAGATTCGCCTGCACGGCACGAACAAGGAGCTGGTGGACGAGATCGTCAGCCTCAGCCTGCGCTACGGCATCATCACGCCCTACACCTCGTTCCTGGTGGACGAGCGGCAGAACGTCCTGGCCCCCGGCGGCGAGAAGAAGGCCAGCGAGCAGCTTGGCCAGAAACTCGCGGCGCCCGCCCCCACAGCCGGGGCCGGAGCGGTGCAGGACAGCCAGATGCTACGCGGCCTGCGCGAAGCCCCCAGCGCCGCCGCCGCTCCCCAGAGCACGCAGATGGAGATGGTGGCAGACAAGAGCTTCATGCTACGCAACGGCGTGTGGACGGACACCCAGTACAAAGAGGGCACGCCCACGGTGGACGTGGGTTTTGGCAGCGATGATTACTTCAAGCTGGTGGCGGCCCGGCCCGAGTGGGCCAGGTACTTCGCCCTGGGCGACAAGGTGATCGTGGTGCTGGACGGCACGGCATACCGCGTGGCCGAAGGCGACTTCGCCCCCATTACCATCCCGCCCATGCCCACGCCGGTCAAGTTCGTGCCGACGCCAACCATCGTGCCGCCCGCGCCAACCCCCACGCCGACCGGCACGGTGACGCCACCGCCTGACGAGGGAGTGAACCTGCTGGTGCAGGTCTGGCGTTGGCTGCTTAGCCTGCTGCGGTGGTAGGGCGCCGACGCGGAGATAGGGAGACGCGGAGACGCGGAGCGAAACCCTCCCGCCGCGACAT
>DAOUCN010000166.1:0-13699 GCA_034431995.1 Chloroflexota bacterium
CATTCATGCCTTGCGCTTAGCGAGCACCACCGCCCCCACGATAGCCACAATCAACAGCAGGGACGTGATCTCGAAGGGGAGCAGGTAATCGGTGAAGAGCACACGCCCGACGGCCTGCACGCTGCCCCCCAAGTCGTTGATGCGATCCAGGGAGTACTCGTCCTTGATGACCGATACGCTGCCTGCGGTGAAGACAAACAGCGCCTCGCCCAGGAGAAGCAAGATCAGCGGGACAGCCAGCAGGCCCTGCCCGCGCATGCTGCGCAGCACGTTGCGCTCACGCCCCGGGCTGAGGAACATGATCACGAAGACAAACAGCACCATGATCGCCCCAGCATAGACGATGACCTGCACCGCGGCCAGGAACTGGGCATTCAGGAGCACGTAGAACGCCGCCAGACAGAAGAAGTTGACGACCAGCAATAGCGCGCTGTAAACAGGGCTACGGGCGAAGATCACCCCTATTCCTGTCACCACGGCCAGGAAGGCAAAGGCAAAGAAGACCATCAGTTCAATCATACAGACGACTCCTGCTGTGGGGGCATCCGTGTCATCCGTGCCAAATCCGTGGACACTACTCCGCTGGACTACTCAGCAACATCTCCTTGGTGTACACCGTAGCCTCACCGCGCTCATAGGACGCCATCTCGTAGTTGCGCTTGAGGACAATGGCCCCTGTTGGGCACGCCTCCTCACACGACCCGGAGAAGATGCAACGCAGCATGTTGATCTCGTAGATCTTGGCGTAGCGCTCGCCCGGCGAGACACGGTGCTCTGGCGTGTTCTCTGCCGCAACGACATAGATGGCGTCGGCGGGGCAGGCCGCCGCACACAGGGCACAGCCGATGCACTTCTCCAGCCCGTCGGGATGGCGCTGCAATTGGTGCCGCCCGCGAAAGCGCCGGGCCATCACGGGCTTGACCTCGGGGTATTTCACCGTCGTCCGTGGCCGAATCACATGGGCCAGCGTGACCGACAACCCTTTCATGATTTCCAGCAACATCGTAGTCCCTCTAGGAGATTGAAGACCTCAGATTGCAGATTTGCCCACATCTGAAATCTCAAATCTGCAATCTGAAATCAAACTGGCCACACCGCCACAATGAACGCTGTCACCAGCACATTGACAATGCCCAAGGGCAGCAGCACCTTCCAACCGAACCGCATGAGTTGGTCGTAGCGGAAGCGGGGCAGGGTTGCCCGCACCCACATGAAGAGCCAGATGAAGAACCCCAACTTGATGAAAAACCAGACCACGCCGGGGAGCAACGGCCCCTGCCAGCCGCCCCAAAACAGCGTTACCGCCAACGCGCTGACCGTTACCATGTTGATATACTCGGCCATGTAGAGCAGTGCATACTTGATGCTGGAGTATTCCGTGTGGTAGCCCGCCACCAGCTCGGTCTCGGCCTCGGGCAGGTCGAAGGGCGCGCGGTTTGTCTCTGCGAACATGCACACCAGGAAGATCAGGAACCCCACCGGCTGGAGCACGGCGAAGGGCAGCCGCAGCCGGGCCTGGGCTTCGATAATGCCATTTAGGTTCAGCGTCCCAGACAAGAGCACGACGCCGATGACCGACATGCCCAGAGCCAGCTCATAGCTGATCATCTGGGCCGAGGAGCGTAATCCGCCCAGGAACGAGTATTTGTTGCCCGACGACCACCCGGCCAGCACCACGCCGTAGATGCCCAGCGACAGAATCGCCATCGTGTACAGCAAGGCTATGTTCACATCAGCTACAGCCAAGTCAATCTCGTAGCCGAACGCCTTGATGGGCGGGCCGATGGGAATAACCCCAAAAGCCGACAGAGCCATGGTAAGGGAGACCACTGGCGCCAGGACGAAGAGCACCTTGTCGGCGCGGGTAGGAATGATGTCTTCCTTCGTGATCATCTTAATGGCGTCGGCGATGGGCTGCAAGATGCCCCACGGCCCGGCCCGGTCCGGCCCGATGCGCACCTGCACCGCTGCCTGCACCTTGCGCTCGATGTAAGTCAGATACGCGAAGCCCGTCAGCAGGGCCAGAATGATGATCACCGCCTTGATGGCGGTTATGACGACAAGGGCGAGTAGAGACATTGACTTGGTCCTAGGCGTATTGTCCGTCCAACCTCCCGCAGGTTCCAAAACCTGCGGGAGGTTAGAACAGTAGTGCTATCAACCTCCCGCAGGTTCCGAACCTGCGGGAGGCTTATCCGGTGACACGCACGCCGGTCTCGCCGAGCTTGCTGTATGTGATCTCAGCGTAGGCCGGCACTGCCTTGGCAATCTCAACCATGACGTCGGCGGCGCTCTTGTAGCCCCAGTCAACGCCGCTCATCGCGCAGGCCAGCTCGGCCAGAATCTGCCAGTCGGCCTTCATCTGGCCGGTGGGCTTCAGGGCTGGCCGCACCAACTGCACTCGCCGCTCCACGTTGGTCATCGTCCCCTCGGCCTCGGCGAAGCTGAAGCCTGGCAGGACGACGTGCGCCCCATTGACCACATTGCTGGGCGAGATGTCCTGCACGATCAGCAGGTCAAGCTTCGATAGCGCCCGCTCCACCAGGGTGCGATCGCCATCAGCGGCGGCAAGGGGATCAACGCCGATCAGGTACAACGCCCTGACTCTGCCTTCGGCTGCCGCCGCCAGCATCTCGCGGCCCGATAGTCCTGGCGCTTCTGGCAGGCTACCGACGCCCCACAGCGCAGCGAGTTCCTGGCGAGCGGCCGCATCAGCCACAGGGCGACCGCCGGGGAGCAGGGCGGGCGCCGCGCCCACGTCCCGTGCCCCGTGGGCGTTTGCGCCTTCCACCAGACCATGCAGCTTCGTACCCAGCAGGTCTGCTAGCTTTTCCAGCGAGGCCAGAATCTCAGGCCCTTGTGGGCCGTCCACCAGATGGGGGCCGTAGAGAATGGCTGGTGCGTTATCCACCAGGAGGCGCGCTGCCTTCTCGATCTGCTCTTGCCCCAGGCCGGTTGCTGACGCGTCCTCCGGTCGAAGGCCCCCGCCCTGCACGACCGCTCTCAGGCAGCGCAGCAAGGCCAGGGCTGACCCGTCAGTGTACGGAAGCCACACCACTGCTTCGTTGGTCAGCTTGATGGGGCGTGGATAGGCCAGCACCAGCTTTGCCTGCTTGTGTACGGCGGCCTTGCGCACGCGCAGGCCGAGGACAGGCAACTCATCGAAGATGTCGCTGCCGATGACAAGGATAGAGCTGGCGTTCTCCAGGTCGCCGATGGCTGCCTGCATCGCCCCCCCCACGACCGCAGGCTGCCCACCCAGGCGATAGTCAACATTGTTCGTGCCGATGCCGGCCCGCATGAGCTTCTGGAAGACATAGAGGTCTTCGTTGGTCAGGCGGGGCGAAGCAATCCCGCCTACAGCGGATGGGCCGTTAGTCTGCACGATCTTGCGCAAGGCAGCGGCAACGGCGTCGTATGCCGCCTGCCACGACACCTGTTCCTGTTTCCCGTCTTTGTGCACCGTCGGCTCGGTCAGGCGATTCTCGTTCAGGTACTCGTAGTTGAAGCGCCCGCGATCGCAGATCCAGACCTCGTTGACCTCCTCGTTCTCGCGGGCCAGAATGCGCAGCACCTTGTTGTCCCGCACCTGCAGGGTCAGGTTGCAACCGACGCTGCACAGCGGGCACACGGAGGGGACATTGCGCATTTCCCATGCCCGTGCTCGGAAGCGGAACTCCAGACTGGTCAGAGCACCGACGGGGCACAGCTCGATGGTATTGCCGGAGAAGTTGGAGTCGAAGGTCTTGCCCGGCACGACGGCGATCTCCGAGCGTGCCCCCCGCTCGAAAACGTCAATCTCAGGGTCACCCGCAATCTCCTCTTGGAAGCGCACGCAGCGGAAACACATGATGCAGCGCTCGCGGTCCAGGGCGATGCGCTCGCTCAGGGCGATGGGCTTGAGGAAATGGAGCTTATCCTTGGGGGCGAAGCGGCTGACGCCAGGGCCGAAGCGATACGTTTGGTCCTGCAAAGGGCACTCGCCGCCCTTGTCGCACACGGGGCAGTCCAACGGGTGATTGATGAGCAGCAATTCCAAGACGCCCTTCTGCGCCTTGAGCACCGCCGGCGACGCCGTGCGCACCACCATGCCTTCGCATACCGGCGTGGCACAGGCGGGTTGCAGCTTGGGCATGAAGGCGATGACCGGCGTGCCGTCGGAATTGAGCTGTATGCGCCCGTCGGGTCCGCGCTTGGGCGTGCCCACCTCCACCAGGCACATGCGGCAAGAGGCCACCGGCTTCAGCTTCTCGTGATAGCAGAAGACGGGGATGGTGATCCCCACCGTCTTCGCCGCTTCGACGATGAGCGTGCCTTTAGGCACAGAGACAAGGGTATTGTCTATGGTCAACTTCACTAGGTCCGGCATTACGTTTCCCTCAGAAGGCGGGCGAATTCCTCAACGCTGAGACCAGCGTCTCTCAGTAGTTCACGCAGTAGACCAGGTTTCACGCTTCTGTGATCCGGGATAGTCAGCGGCAGATGGTCAGGGTTCGTATTATCCCTCAGGCGGATGTGGCTGCCCTTCTGCCTGACCACCTGGTAACCGATCCTGGTAAGAACTCTCACTGCCTGCCGGCCTGACACTACGGGCAACTTGCTCATATCGTCACAGCCACGCTGCCCACGAATGTTCTGGAGGTGTCAGGAATGGGAATCCGCTGCGCGTCCATGTCCTCGAGGCACAGCAGTATGGCCTCCTTGATGTTTTCCAGGGCTTCCTCAACAGTATCACCCTGGCTGTAACATCCCGGCAGGCTGGGGCATTTCACCACATAGCCGCCTGCCTCAGCATCGGGTTCGAGTAGAACCTTGAAGTCATACACTTTCATGGTCTGGCCCCTTCCGAAGTGCCATTTCACATTGCCACCAGTTGACCTGATCATGCACTTGAATGAATCGGGCCTCTAATCCTGTTTCTATTTAGAACACTGATTAGTACTACTACTTCGCTTTGTCATGTGTCCACTGCAAAAAGGGTGCCGCGTCTCTGTCATCCTGAGGAGCGCCCTTTGCGACGAAGGATCTCACACGTCAAACGCCGAGATTCTTCGCTCGTTGAGGGGCACTCGCTCAGAATGACAGCTGTCGGTGACCTTTTTGCAGTAGAATCTTGTCATTCTGAGGAGCGGAGCGACGAAGAATCTCGCGCTGCGACGTGTTACCACCCCGAAGTGGAGATTCTTCGCTCGCACAGAACGCTCGCTCACAGTGACCAGTCCGCTAAGCGAAGCAGTAGGATTAGAAACGGAATTGATTCCCGCGCTCCAGGCCGACTTCCTGCTTACTGCTTGCTGCTTACTGCTTCTCGTAGGGACAGCGATGCTCTCGGATATGGGCATCGTACTCCTCCCGAAACCTCTTGATGCTGGACACAACCGGCCCGGTCGCTCCCGGATAGTCAGCGAAGGGGCAGAACGACTTGCCCATGATGTTGTCGGCCACGTCCAACAGCAGATCGGGGTCGCCTTCGCGGCCTTCGCCCCGCTCGATGCGCTCCAGCACACGCTCGATGAAGTACGTGCCCTGGCGGCAGGGCGTGCACTTGCCGCAGGACTCGTGGGCATAGAAATGGGCCAGCCGCAGGGTGGCCCGCACGATGCAGGTCGTCTCGTCCATGACGATGACAGCGGCGGAACCCAGACTGGAGCCAGCGGCAGCCACCGACTCGAAGTCCAGGGGCGTGTCCAGTTGGTCAGCGGTCATCATGGGCGTGGACGAGCCGCCGGGGATCACTGCCTTCACCTTGTTGCCATTGCGGATGCCGCCGGCATACTCGTAGAGCAGCTCGCGCAGGGGAATGCCCATAGGGAGCTCGTAGTTGCCGGGCCGGTTCACGTGGCCGCTGACGGAGAAGATGCGCGTGCCGGTGCTCTTGGGCGTGCCAATGGAGGCATACCATTCTGGCCCGTTGAGCACGATGTGGGGAACATTGGCCAGCGTCTCCACGTTGTTGATGACCGTGGGCTTGTTGTACAGGCCGTGGGTGGCGGGATAGGGCGGCTTGAGGCGGGGCATGCCCCGCTTGCCCTCCAGCGATTCCAGCAGCGCCGTTTCCTCGCCGCACTCATAGGAGCCGGCCCCCCGGTGCAAGATGATGTCCAGGTCGAAGCCTGAGCCGAGGATATTCTTGCCCAGGAAGCCCTTGTCCCTGGCCTGGGCGATAGCCTTGGTCAGCGTCTTGGCCGCCGCGAAGTATTCGCCCCGCAGGTAGATGAAGGCCAGGTTGGCGCCGATGGCGTAGCTGGCGATGGCGATGGCCTCGATCAGCTCGTGGGGCAGCTTCTCCATGATGTCCCGGTCCTTGAAGGTGCCGGGCTCGCCCTCGTCGGCGTTGCAGACCAGATAGTGCGGCCAGACGTCTTTGGGGATGAAGCCCCACTTGACACCCATGGGGAAGCCTGCACCGCCCCGACCCCGAATACCCGAGCACTTCACCATGTCGGTGATCTGCTCGGGCGTGTGCTCTCTCAGGGCCTTGCGCAGCCCGGCATAGCCGCCGCGCTGCATGTACACGTCAATGTCAGCAATCCCCGGGACATCGGCATTCTTCAGTACGATTTTCTCAGGCATAGGCTTGTTGGTTAGTGTTATGTTTTGATGGAACGCGGACAAACGCTGAAAGGACGCAGATGAACGCTGATCTCCCTACCTTCCCCACCGGCTGTCGCAGCCTCCGCCAGGCTGAAGCCGTGCGCTACAGCGACAAACCCCTGACAGGCTGTGCTAGCCCCCTTTCAGGGGACTTCGTATGCGTAGCCCGAAGCATCGAGCTTCGGGGCCTTATCAGAATCAAATCTTCTCCACCGGCTGCCGCAGCACGGTCTTCAGTTTCTCGGGGCTGGCCTGCCGCGGGTTGCCCAGGTAGATCTCGTGGTGCCTGCCGCGATAGCGGTAGCCGTTCTCACTGGCAAACGCCTTCATCTTCTCGATGGTCGCCGCCTCTGCGGCATACGGGCCAATGTGCATGGTCTGCACGCACAGCCCTTCGTGGAAGCGCTCCAGCCGCAGCTTCGCCAGGGCCGGATTGGGCCTCTTCGCCGCCACCTGCCGCACAGCGTCCTGGAACATCTCCTGCGTAATGTGATCCGGCTGCATGATCATCATGGTGAAGAGCATCTCTTGCAGCTTGCCGAACCCAAACTCGCCCGTTGCCGTCCACCACAGCCCTTCCAAGGCCATCAGCGTGTAGTCAATGGGATTCTCTTTGCGCAGCTTGGACATGAACTTCAGCGCGTATGTCACCCCGTACAGCGCACCCATGGCGCTCTGGAACTCTGGCGCCGACTCCACTGTCTCCCCTGGCGCGACCCGGCCGTCAATCATGAGGAAGCTGAACTCCGGCACGTCAATGAACTCCACCTTCTTCGCCGACGCTGCGTAGAGGTGTTTCAGTTCCTTCCTGAGATCAAGCTTGCTCATGTGATGCCTCCTACCATAGCACCGTGCGCTGGATCGTGTAGAGCGCAACCTACACAGTCCCCGTCTGTGAGTTCTTCATCCTGGCCGTCTTTCGATGTACTGCACGCCCTCCATGTCCTTCAGGTCAGCATCCTGCGCCCACAAGGTCGCCCCCATGGCCCTGGCGGTCGCCAGAATCACACTGTCCGCCAGCGGCAGCCTGTTCTCCGTAGAGAGCCTGGCTGCGCTCAGGGCAACGGCCGAATCGAGCTCGACCACCAATCCCTGTTGCATCACAGCCACCGCCTGCAGCGCCTCGCTTTCTCCCCTTTGCTGGAGTACGCGCTTGAATACTTCCAAAAGACTGATCGTCGGGACAATCAACTCAGCAGTCTTCTCAATAGCGGGCGCGAAGAAGTCGGCAGTGGGGCCGTTCGCAAAGTACTCAAGCCAGCCGCACGAGTCGACGACGTTCATACCCGATCGGCTTCCCGATCAACGGTGGTGCTGATGCCCTGCAGGAAGCCGCGCATCTCCTTGGCCGGCTTAAGGGGGATCATCTCGATCCGCCCTTCGTACAGGATGATCTGAACCTTCTGGCCAGGCCTGATTCCTAAGGATTGCCTCACCCTAAGGGGAATCACTACCTGGAACTTGGGTGAAACTGTGACGCTTTCCATACGTTACTCCGATCGTTAGGCACATCGTAATACCACGCGCCATTGTCGCGCACATTCGGCCAGAATGCAACTGCCTATTGGACGGTGCGACGTGATCACAGACACGCACGCAGGAACTCGACCGTTCTCGTCCATGCCACCGCAGCGGCCTTCTCGTTGTAGGCGTCGGGCCGGTCGTGCTCGAAGAACCAGTGCGTCGTGCCCGCATAGGTATGGAACTCGGCTTCCTTGCCCGCCGCCGCCAACCCCTTCTGCAGCTTCTTAACGGCCGACGCCGCCACATAAGGGTCAGTCTCGGCCAGGTGGAACTGAAAGGCCGACGGGCTGGTGGTGTAGTCGCCGTTGCGAGTGGCGTAGAACACCACCGTAGCTGCAACAGGACTGGCCGCCTGCTCGGCCAGCCAGAGCGCCCAGTAGCCGCCCAGGGAAAAGCCCACCACGCCGATGCGCTGCCCGCCCCCGCCGCACAATGCTCGCAAACGCTCTGCCGCCTGCGAGATCTCCGCTGCCGCCGTGTCCCGCTTGAGCTTCCCTCTCAGCTTCTCGGCCTCGGCGATGGTTGCCACCGTCGCACCGTGATACAGGTCGGGCGCCAGGGAGACGAAGCCCTCCTGCGCCAGGCGGTCACAAAAGCCCCTCACGAACTCATTCAGGCCCCACCAGGCATGCAACACCAGCACGCCCTTGCCCGCGCCGGACGTGGGCATCACCACGTACCGATGCTCGCCGACTTGAGCCATGGCCACCGACTTCGCCACCCCCTCTTGCACAAGAAGCGGTCGAGCTCGCATTGTGCAGGCTGCCAGGGAACGCGGATTCACGCGGCAAGAGCGCTGATCAATGCAGATCCTCATCTCTGTATCTGCGGTGATCCGCGTCCCATCCGCGTGATCCGCGTTCTATCCCAGCAGATCCCCTATGATTGCATCCACCTGCTCCGCCGTCACCCCGCCGTACAGCTTGTCGTTGACCAGCATGGCCGGGGCCTGGTCGCAGGCGCCGAGACACTCCACGAATTCCAGGGTGATCTTGCCGTCGGGCGTGGTCTGGTTGTTGCCGATGCCCAGCTTCTTGGCGATATAGCCGCCCACGGTGTCAGCGCCGTTGAGCTGGCAGGAAAGGTTTGTGCACAGGCGAATAATGTGCTTGCCCACCTTCTTGCGGTGGAACATGGTGTAGAAACTGGCGACGGAGGCCACCTCGGTGGGGGGCAGATTCAGGAGCTGCGCCACCTCGTCCAGCGCCTCGTCGGGCAGATAGCCGTATTCCTCCTGCGCCACATAGAGCGCCGGCAACAACGCCGACTGCCACTGCGGATACAGATCGCGCAGCCGTTCTATCTCACGCCGTCCCTGCTCAGACAGCATATCGGGTTCCTCGCCATTTCAGTTGAAGTCGCGCTTCACGCAACACGAAACACGTATTGCGTGGTGCGTGTTCCGTGCTGCGCGCTGCGTGTTCTGTCCTTCGTCCTTCGTCGTTCGTCACCCGTCGCCCGTCCTTCGTCGTCCCCCTGCTCAACGCGCCACGGAACACGTCACCGATCCACTTCCCCCAGCACAATATCCACCGAGGCAATCAAGGCCACCAAATCGGCCACCATGTGCCCCTTGGCCAGCATGGGCAGCGACTGCAGGTTCACAAAGGTCGGCGGGCGCACGCGCACGCGATAGGGCTTGTTCGAGCCGTCGCTCACGATGTACATGCCGATCTCACCCTTGGGCGATTCCACGCAAGCGTATGCCTCGCCCATCGGCGGATGGAGGCCCTCGGTCACCAGCTTGAAGTGGTGGATGAGCGACTCCATGCTGGTAGAGAGCTCGGTGCGCGGGGGCAGGACGATCTTGCGGTCGTCTACATTCACCGGCCCTGACGGCAGGTTCTCCAGAATCTGGTGGATGATGCGCACCGATTGACGCATCTCCTCGACTCGTACCAGATAGCGGGCATAGGTGTCGCCGTCGGTATGGGTGGGGACCTCAAAGTCGAACTCCTGGTAGGCGGAATAGGGCCGATTCTTGCGCAGGTCCCACTTCATGCCCGACGCCCGCAGCATGGGGCCGGTAACGCCCATGTCAATGGCATCCTTCAGGCTGAGCTTCCCCACCCCCTTCAGGCGCATCATCCAAATGGGATTCTTGGTCAACAGACGCTCATACTCGTCAATCTTGGAGGGCAGCACCTTGATCAAGTCGCGGGCCGTCTTCATAAACTCCTTGGGCAGGTCCACACCCTCGCCCTTGTCGCCCTCGAAATAGCTGGCCAGGCCGCCGATACGCATGTACATGGGGAACAGGCGCGCCCCGCCGATTATGTCGAAAAGGTCGAGGATGATCTCTCGCTCACGGAAGGCATAGAGGAACACGCTTGTGGCAGCCAGGTCGAGGCCCTGGGCGCCCACAAAGACCAGGTGGCTGGCGATACGGCTGAACTCGCAGAGCATGGCCCTGATCCATTGCGCACGACGAGGCACCTCGATACCCAGCAGCTTTTCCACAGCCAGACAATAGCACAGGTCTGTGGTCTGGCTGGACACATAGTCCATGCGCGTCAGCAGGGCCATCGTCTGGTGATAGGGCTTGACCTCGCACGTCTTCTCGATGCCGGTGTGCAGGAAGCCCATGTCGGGCGTGCACTTGACGATTGTCTCCCCGTCCAGCTCAAGGATGACGCGCAACACCCCGTGGGTTGATGGGTGGTGCGGCCCCATGTTGATAACCATCGTCTCCGTGTCCCGGGGCTTGGAGGCATTTTCAACGTCTACGACGCGTGTGCTGGTAGCCATAGCGTATCCTTGCGGCTTCCAGACGTCCAAGCATCCAGGTGCCCGGGCATCCAGGCGTCGGTGCAACCCTAAGCCCCGGACGCTCGGACGCCTGGACGCTGTGATGCCTTGACGCCCTGACGCCTATTTCTCAAAGTTCTCGCGCGAACCCTTGACGCGCACCACCGGGTCCTTGACGCCGAGAACCGGGAAGTCCTTGCGCAGGGGATGGCCTTCCCAGTCGGGCGGCAGAATGATACGGCGCAGGTCCGGGTGGCCGCTGACAGTGATCCCCATCATGTCGTAGACCTCGCGCTCCATCCAGTTGGCCGCGCCCCACACGCCACTGACAGTCGCAACGACCGGGTCAGCTTCGTCTACCCACACCTTGAGTCGGATGCGCTCGTTGTTCTTGTAAGAGTGGAGCAGGTAGACCACGGCGAAGCGGGCCTGCTTCTGGGGATGCTCGGCGTAGTCCACGGAGGTAAGGTCAACCAGGAAATCGTAGGCGAGGTCCGGGTCATCGCGCAGGAACTGGCACACGGGCACAATGGCATCGCGGCTCACGGTGATGGTGATCTCGTCCCGGAACTCGGCCACGCCGGTGATGGCGTCGGGGAAGCGGGTGCGCAGCTTGGTAACGGTGGCATTGTCTGTCATACGTTGGGAAGGGGACGGCGAGCGCGTTCTTTCGTCCCCTTGATTCCTTCCTTCATGATCTTTTCTTGCAGCTTGACGATCCCTTGCAGCAAGGCTTCCGGGCGGGGCGGGCAGCCGGGGATGTATATGTCCACCGGGATGATCTTGTCCACGCCCTGCACAATGGCATAGTTGTTGAAGATGCCGCCACAGGAGGCGCAATCCCCCATAGAGATGACCCATTTGGGCTCGGGCATCTGCTCGTACAATTGGCGGACAACGGGGGCCATCTTGCGGCTGACGCGGCCGGAAACGATCATCAGGTCAGCCTGGCGTGGCGAGGGCCGGTAGACTTCGGCGCCGAAGCGGCCCAGGTCAAAGCGCGAGGCAAAGGCGGCCATCATCTCAAAGGCGCAGCAAGCCAGACCAAAGAGGAGAGGAAAGAGAGAGTTCTCTCTGGCCCAACTGACTGCCTGGCTGACCGTAGTGAGGACGATACCCTCTGGCAGTCTCTCCTCTAGTCCCATTCGAACGCTCCCTTCTTCCAGAGGTAGACGTAACCGATGAGCAGCACAACGGTGAAGGCGAGCATGACCAGAAAGCCGAATAGCCTGAGGTCCCTGAACACCACGCCCCAGGGATAGAAGAAGGCCACCTCAACATCAAAGATGATGAAGAGCATGGCCGTAAGGTAGAACTTGATGGGAAAGCGGCCACGGCTGATCGGCTCTGGGTTGTCAACCAGGTTGCCGCACTCGTAGGGCATGAACTTCCTGGGACGTGAATTGCGGGGGCCAAGCAGAGCAGAAACGGTCAGAGCTATCGCCGCAAAGACGACAGCGATGAGCATGAGAACAAGAATAGGAAGATAGTCTATAGGAGTCACCCATCACCTCCCCTGGCATCTGGTTGTGCATATTAGCACATAGTCTTCGCTTTGTCAACGATGGCAGGGCCGAAAAACCCAGGACAAGTGGGAAGCCGTGCGCTGGATTGCAGGATGTCGTGTATCTCCACTGGTCACCCAGAGGGCAGCGTGCGCAGCACGGCTTCCACCTCGGCCAGCGTGCCGCGGAATGGGCCCGGGCGTTCCATCTTGAGTGAGGCGACAGCGGCGGCAAAACGACAGGCCTCTGCTGGCGGCGCAGAGAGCCGCTTGGCAAGATAGGTGGCAAAGGTGGTATCGCCGCGACCGGTGCGCCCCTTGATCTCGCGCGGGACAAAGGGGGCTTCGTGGCACTGGCCGGCAGCATAGACGAGAACGCCACCGGCATGGGTGAGCACGACTTCCTTGGGGCCGCGGCCGGCGAGCCGTGCAACCGCGACCCGCATATCCGTCAGCCCCGTGAGGGCCTCGGCTTCGGCACTGTCTACCTTGAGCACGTCAATCAGGGCCAGGCCCTCTGCCATCTGCGGCCAGGGGCGGAAAACCAGGTCCTCTCCCACTGGAACCCGCACGAAGCCCTGAATATCTAGAGCCAGCGTCCCTCGACCGGCCAGGGCCTTAATGAACGGCAGATCCACCTCGCCTGCGATGATTGGCGCCACGACCCAGACGGACGCTTTCACCTGCGGAATGTCGGCCACGGAGAAGGGGCCGGCGAACCCCAAGGGCTTACAGGTGCGCCGGTCCATGTCTGGTGTGGGATAGGTGTTCTCGATGCCCGAGGTGGCAGAAGCGGCACGGGCGAAGACGCGGATCCCTTGCTGCCTCATCTCGTCCAGGCGGGAGAAGTCATCGCGGCGTAGGCGGGTGACGACGGCCACGCGCCAGCCTAGGCGGGCCAGAGCCATGCCACCATAGTACACCGCTCCGCCCGAGGAGATCTCCTCCTTGCCCTGGTAGACAATCTTGTCCTTGGCAAAATGCCCAATCATGACGACGTCGAACTCAGCGCTGCCCGCTGGCATTGTTCCTCCCTGCATAGTGTCATAGAACGCGGATGAACACGGAAAGGTGCGGATCGTTGCAGATCACAGCGTGAGCATCCGCGTGCATTCGCACCTTTCCGCGTCATCCGCGTTCCGTTTCTACCTTCCCCCGGCCAGCTCGGCCAGTTGCTTGAGCACGGCTTCCAGGGCCTTCTGCTCCTCGCCATAGCGGGCCCAGTCGCCGGTCTTGAGCGCCTCCTGCGCCTTCTGGTAGTGGTCGTTGGCCAAGCGGATGAGGGCTGCCACGTCCGCGCTGGGGGGCGTTGTCGGCTGGGTACTGGTT
>DAOUCN010000167.1:0-15431 GCA_034431995.1 Chloroflexota bacterium
GGCCTGCCCAGTCCCAGGCCTGACAGAGCAGTTCCGCCCCCATGATGGTCAGGAAGGGGAACAGTGGGAGCATGTAGCGGAGGAACTTCACCTGAAAGATGCCGTTAATGAAGAAATAGACAAGGACCCACGACAGGAGCACGATCTCCTCGCCACGCCGCTGCATGACGGTGCGAATGGTGACGAAGGCGAATCCAGCGTAGGCAACGATACCCAGAGGGATGCCCATTCCCCAAACAGCCGTGTGCCATATCTGGTAGAGGAACGGCGCTGTGTTCAGATACTGGCGCGTGTACGGGAAATCGGCGATGCCTCTCACCATCCGCGATTGCTCTTCTACGCTGCGGATGAAGTTGGTCCAATCTATGATAGCATAGGGCTCGGCAAGGACGAAGCACACCCCTGCAGCGAGGACCGCCAACAGGGAACCCAGCGCCCCCTTGGCCAAACGGTCTGCGATAGTGAGACCTGCATCTGGCGCAGCTCCATCTTGGGACCCGCGCTTCACCCAGACGGCCCAGGCGACCACCACGCTCACAAGGAGGGGAGCAACACTGACCTTCGTCCCCATGGCAAGCCCGATGGCAGCGCCCATGAGAATGGCGGCCCGTAGACTGCCCTTGCGAACCACGTCCAGTGCGAAGTACATGCCCAGCGTGATGAACGTGGTAAGGAAGGTGTCAACGGTGAGGAAGTGGGAGAGCTGGATGTGAAGGACGGTGAACGAGCCGAAGACGGCCGCGAGGAGGCCCACGCGTCTGCCGTACAGCTTGCGGCCCAGGCGGTAGGCAATGAAGATGGTGAGGATGTCGAAGAGGGCGGAGAGGCCGCGGCCCGCCATCCAGATGTTCTCGTTGCGCCAGGCGTTCTTGACGACGAGTGACAGAACGTGGGCGCTGGCGCGAATGAGGTACATGGGCAGGCTGCCGTAGTTGAAGAAGTGGGGATTGAGGGGGCTGTCCGGCCTCAGCAACTTGCCCACATCGGGAGGGATGGGGAACGAGATATTGCTGATGGCGGAATAGACCAGTGCCCGCTCGTCCGGGTGGAACAAGTAGGGATGACCTCGATCCCAATCTGCGCCGTACAGGCGCAGGAAGATGCCCGCTCCCAGGCTGACGGCGAGGACTACGAGGATGAGGTCATCAATCCAATCGCGCGGTCTTCTGTTGGGTCGTGGCTGCATGATCTCGGCGCCCTCATTGTCAGAGATACGTCAGTATTCTACCACATGCCCTGTCCCTTCGCAACAGCGTTCGCGCTTGACGATAGAAAGGAAAGAGGGTATAATACACAGCGCGAGGGACAGCCTGGGCAGGGTGTCCCTACGTTTTCCTCGCTCGCCGGGACAGACTTCTTCCCAACCAATTGGCCGTGGTGCCTCTGCGTAGAGTCGGGTGCGGCTGGTACCATGGGCTCGTTCCAGGAAGAAGCTCTACGAAGACGGGGATGCGGGACGAGCAACCCATGGGCTACCTGTTGGGCATTGACCAGGGAACGACCCAGACAACCGCCGTCGTGATGGATGACTCTGGCAGCTTGGTTGCCCGTCGGAGCGCGCGGCTGCCCGTGCGCTTCCCCCAACGTGGATGGGTCGAGCAGGATCCCTGGGACATCCTGAAGACTGTGCGCGAGGCTGCTGCGCCCCTGGCTGCGGCATACCCCATTGAGGCCGTCGGCCTCGCCAACCAGGGTGAGACTTTCGTGCTGTGGGACAGCGAGACCGGCCAGCCACTAACACCGGCCATCGTCTGGCAGGACAAGCGCGGGCAGACGGTCTGTGACGCACTGGTCGGGCAGGTTGATCTCCGCTGGCTTCGACATAAGACGGGACTCGTCCTCGACAGCTACTTCTCTGCGCCCAAGCTGCGGCATGTGCTCGAGGACGACTCTGATCTGCGGCAGAGAGCGCGCAGCAACCGGCTGCGCTTTGGCACGACGGATAGCTGGGTTCTGTGGCACCTCAGCGCAGGCCGCCTCCACGTGACGGACCCGTCCACAGCCTCGCGCACCATGCTCTTTGACATAAACACATTGAGCTGGGATGACGAGCTGCTGAGCCTGTTCCTGGTCCCTCGCAGCATCTTGCCCGCAGTTCGCCCCTCGGCTGGCCCTGTGGGCAAGATAGACCTGGGAACCGGGAGGCTGCTACCTGTCTTCGCCTTGCTGGTGGATCAGCAGGCGGCGCTCTTCGGCCAGGCTTGCTTCTCGGCCGGTGACATGAAGTGCACCTTTGGCACGGGGACCTTCCTGCTGATGAATACCGGCCAGGCGCCGCGGTCGTCGCAGCGTGGTCTCCTGACGACCGTGGCCTGGCAACTGCCTCAGCAGACGGCTTATGCGCTGGACGGCGGTGTGTTTGTGACTGGCGCAGCAGTGCAATGGCTAGCAGACACGCTGCGGCTCTTGCCCACCGTGGAAGCCAGCGCCAGCGTTGCCGAGGAATCCCGGGACCACACGGTCACGTTCGTGCCAGCGTTGGCGGGGCTGGCCGCGCCCTATTGGCAGCCCGATGTACGGGGAGCCATATTCGGCCTGAGCAGAGAGACAGCGCCAGCCGACATAGTGCGGGCCACCCTGGAAGGGATAGCCTGCCGAGTGCGCGACGTGGTCGAGGCCATGGAGCAGGACGCTGGTCAGCCCGTCTCCTTCCTCAAGGTGGATGGCGGGCCAGCCGCCAATCGCTATCTGATGCAGTACCTGGCTGACATTGTGCAGACGGAGATCCGTGTCGCGGCTGAGCGGGAGGCGACGGCTATTGGCATCGCCAACCTGGCTGCTCATGCCGCTCTCGGTGTCTCTTTGGAAGAGCTATCGGCAAGGTGGCGCGCCGAGGCCGTCTATCGGCCTCAGATAAGCAGCGCCGAGTGTCAGGAACACCTCGAGCGCTGGCAGCGGGCCGTGGCTGCTGCGCAACGATTCCATGCAGCTTAGGACATGTGTTTATGCCCAGCGATGACCGTCCATACGATGTCGCCATCATCGGTGCCGGTGTTGTTGGCGCTGCCATCGCGCGGGAGCTGTCCCGCTATCATCTGTCTTGCATCCTCCTGGAGGCGGAGGGAGACGTAGGAACTGGCACCAGCAAGGCAAACACGGCCATCTGGCATACGGGTTTCGACGCCAAACCGGGTTCGCTGGAATGCCGCCTTTTGCGGCGAGGCTATAGTCTGCTTGAGCAGTACATGCCAGAGGCGGGCGTACCCGCCGAACGGCTGGGGGCGGTGCTCATCGCCTGGAACGAGGAGCAGAAGCAGGCGCTGCCTTCCATCTTGGAGCGTGCGCACCAGAACGGCGTCACCGACGTGCGCATGTTGTCGCCTGAAGAGATCCATGAATTGGAGCCGCATACCAGCCCGGCCGCCCTGGGTGGCCTGCTGGTGCCCGGGGAGGGCATTCTGTGCCCCTACACGCTGCCGTTGGCTCTCGCCACGGAGGCGGTCGTCAATGGCGTCGAGCTGATGCTCGATCAACGGGTAGAGCGCATAGCCAGGCGAGACGGCATCTACTCAGTGGCAGGGACAGCGGGCAGCGTGCGCTGCCGCTACGTGGTTAACGCCGCCGGGCTGTACTCCGATGTGATTGACCATATGCTCGGACATGACGACTTCCACGTGACACCACGCCGGGGGGAGCTGATCGTCTTCGACAAGTTCGCTCGTTCGCTGGTGCGGCACGTTCTCCTGCCCGTCCCCACGGCGGTGAGCAAGGGCGTCCTGATCAGCCCCACGGTGTACGGGAACGTCGTGTTGGGGCCCACTGCAGAGGACCTGAAAGACAAGACAGATACTGGCACTAGTGCAGCGGGCTTGGCCCTGCTGAGGGAGAAGGGAAAGGCCATCTTGCCGGCTCTGCTGGATGAGGAGGTCACCGCAACATACGCCGGACTGCGTGCCGCCACAGAACACAGCGACTACCAGATTCGTCTCCATCCCCAGGAGCATTACGTGTGCGTGGGCGGCATTCGCTCCACAGGGGTATCAGCCTGTCTCGGCATCGCGGAATACGTAGCCGAACTCCTGACTGAGGGGGGGCTCTCTCTGCGAGAGAAGGGGAGTCATAAGCCCGTGCACATGCACAACATCGGTGAGGCAGGTGCGCGGCCGTATCAGTCGCCTGAGATGATTGCCGCCAGGCCCGAGTTCGGGCAAATCGTGTGTCACTGCGAGCAGGTGACGCTGGGCGAAATCCGTGACGCAGCTCATGCGGTGATACCTGCCCGCACACTGGACGGGATCAGGCGACGCACACGAGCCACGCAGGGGCGGTGCCAGGGCTTCCACTGTCATGCCACGGTTGCCGACATCCTGGTCCGTGAGACGGGACGGACGATGGACCAAGTGCTGAGCCTCGAGGACGGTTGCAGTGACTGAACGCCATGCCGTGGTGGTTGTGGGAGCCGGACCGGCAGGCATGGCCGCCGCGCTGGAACTCAAGGGGCGCGGCGTGTCGGATGTTGTGATCCTGGAACGTGAGGAAGTGCCGGGAGGCGTGCCGCGCTTCTGCCATCATCCGGGGTTTGGGCTGCATCATCTGCAGCGTCTGTATAGCGGGCCTACCTACGCCCGCGCCTGCACCCGCCGTGTGCAAGACGCTGGAATTGAGATGCGCACATCTGCGGCAGTTACAGGCTGGGCAGGGCCGCTTACACTGGCAGTCACCAGCCCCCGTGGAGTCGCCTGCATCTCGGCAGATGCTGTGCTGCTGGCAACGGGATGCAGGGAGCGGCCACGCTCTGCTCGTCTTGTCCCTGGCAGCCGTCCCCAGGGCATCTTTACTACAGGATCCTTGCAGCGATTTGCAGACAACGGCCATAGTGTTGGGAAGCGTGCGGTGATCGTGGGAGCCGAACTAGTCAGCCTTTCTGCGCTTCTGACACTAAGAAGAAGCGGAACCGCGGTCATCGCAATGGTGACAGAACACCCGCGCCACCAGGTATACTGGCCATACCTGGCCATCAAGTGGCTGCTGGCGGATCTGGTGAGCCGGACCCGCACTATCGTCCGTGCCCGCGTCAGTGGCATCGTCGGTCGTCAGCGGGTCGAGGCAGTAGACATCGTGCACGTTGACAGCAACCAGACGCAACGCGTCCCCTGTGACACGGTGGTGTTCACCGGCGATTGGATACCGCAGCATGAGCTGGCCCGTGCCGGCGGGATTGTGCTTGATCCGGGGACCAGAGGCCCGCGCGTAGATCCCTGCCTGCGCACATCGGCACGGGGCGTCTTCGCGGCCGGCAATCTGTTGCGGGGTGCCGAGACCGCGGACGCGGCGGCGCTAGAAGGTCGCCTCGCAGGCGGGCAGATTGCGACGTTCCTTGAACAGCGGGTGTGGCCAGAGACATGGCTGCCCATCGAGGTGCAGCCGCCCATTGCTTGGGTCGCTCCCAACGCCATTTCGCGCGATGATGGCATAGGCAGCCAGTGCACCTTCCTGTTCCGTACACGGGGGTTTCTCCGGGGCTCCCGGGTGAGTATCATGCAGGGCAAGCGTGTCTTGTACGAGAGGGCTTTTGCCGGCCTTCGGCCAAACGTATCTGTCCCGCTTGGCGGTGAGTGGCTGTCCATGGTTGAGCGAGACGGGCCATCCGTCCGCGTCATGGTAGCTGACAGCCATAGGTAGGCGAGGTCGGGAACGCGGGCGTGGAGTGAGTCGTCGGACTCCACAGCGCTCCCGCGTTTTCATGTATGAGAGCGTTCGTCAATTGCTCTCCGGCCCAGTGCCCGACGATCAATCGTCGGGCTGCAGGAACAAAGCCCGCTGGAAGCGGGCTGGGTCGAGGCCTCTTGAGCGGCCTTCGTTCCTGTAGCCTGGCGATTCTCGGCGCTGCGGTTTGCATCTCGTGTCTGTAGACCGAGCGCCTCAGCCTTCGGGATCGCCAGGCGGACGCGGAATGGACTTGTCGAACGTTCTCTGTATGAATGTCAGGAGGCCTCATGGATTCGTCACGGATGAAGCGTCTCACTCTTGAGGGGAAGAGGAGAATCGAGGAGGAGCTCTACCACCTGCGCAACGTGCGCCGGTTACAGGTTGCTGAGCGTCTGCATCAGGCCATGGAGTTCGCAGGCGATCCCGTTGACAACGCCGAGTACCAGGACGCGAAGGAAGAACAGGCTCGCGTCGAAGGCCGCATCATAGAGCTAGAGAATATCCTGGCGCAGGCGATCGTTGTGACCGTGGAGCCGAGCGCTGAGGGCGTTGTGCAGCTTGGGGCCACCGTCACGGTGAGCGATGATGAGGGCATCGAAGACACCTTCGTCCTGGTCGGTTCGGCAGAGGCAGATCCGTTGGAGGGGCGCATCTCGATAGACTCACCGGTGGGGCGTGCCCTCCTGGGCCACCGCGTCGGTGATGTGGTGGCGGTGGCGGCGCCGGCGCGGGTTATCCACTACACGATCCGTGACTGCCGCTGCGCCCAGTAGAAAGGCAAACACGGCGAGAACAAAAGGAGCGAAGGGAACACGGTCCCGTGGCTACGACATCGGGCAGTATACTTGACAGAGCGCGGCAGGGTGACGCCCTCGCCTTTCAGAAATTGGCTGAGCGGTATCAGTTGCCCATCTACCGCTACATCTACAGGCTGGTAGGCGACGTGGAGATGGCGCGCCACCTGACTGAGGACACCTTCATCATCGCGCGCAGGCGGCTTGCCAGATCCGAAGATGAGATGCGCTTTCTGGCGTGGTTGTACCGCATAGCAACAGCGCAGGTGACGGCTGCCCTACGGCGCAGCCGTATCCTTTCCTGGCTCGTGCCTGGATTCCGGAAGGGGCGCGCCCGGCAGAACGCAATGAGCCTCGAAGATGACAGCGAAGGGCGGGCAATGCAGCAAGCCCTGGCGCGGTTGCCCGCAGACGAGGCCATATCCGTTGTCCTGCGCTCTGTGGAGGGCTTCTCCTACGAGGAGATCGCCTACATCCAACGCTCTTCCCTGAGCGCCGTGCGTCGCAGGCTGTCGCAAGGTCGGGAGAGGCTGCGGACCATGGAGCACAAGCAGGGAGAGAGGGCGTAGCGTGGACTGCACACGAGCCCGCACCTTACTGTCTCCGTACCTCGACCGCCAGCTTGGGCCAGAGCAGCGCGTCACCCTGGAAGAGCATCTCGCCTCCTGTGCTGAGTGTCGTGCCATCCTTGCCCACTACCAGGAGATTGACCGGCGGCTGGCGCGCCTGCGCGGGCGTGGGCCGTCTGCGCCTCCGCTGTCGGACCTCATGCAGGTCATCCGCTACGGAAGGCGGCGGGTGCCAAGACCACAAGGCAAGGGAAGGCTTCGTTTCCTGGGCGGCGTGGTTATCCTTGCGCTGTTGGCCTTCCTCGCTGCTTTCTACTCCCTCGCGGCAGTGCGAGACGGAGGGGAAGCCACCCCCCTGGCGGGCACTCTCTACGTCGCCCTGCAGAACGCCGAGGGGCAGCTTGCCGTCGTAGATGTGCAGACAGCGAAGTTGGTGACCACGATCTCTGTAGGCTTTCGCCCGTCGCGGCTGGCGGCAAGCCGGCTGGGCAACCGCGTCTATGTCATAGGCGAAGGGGCCGTGATGGCAGTGATAGACGCGGCGGCCAATGCCGTGGCCAGTCGCTATGAGCTATATGCGCGACCGGGAGGCATCGCGGTCAGCCCAGATGGCAAGACGCTGTACATCTCGCTGCTTGAGCGACGGACGATGATCTACGTTGACACGGCGGACGGAACACAGGTTGGGCAGGTGCGCGTTGGCGGTCTGCCGCGCGAGGTGGTTGTGACACCCGATGGGCAGTGGGCCTTTGTGTTCAACTCCACCGACAACAGCGTCAGCAGGATTCGGACGAGCACAAAGCAAGAGACCAGGGTCTACCACCTGCTCAGGGCGGGCGATCGAGCGGCGGAGTTCTCGCTGCATCCCATGGCCGTCAGCTCAGACGGCCATATGCTCTATGTGGCGGAATTGAACAGGGAGCGCATCTGGACGATTGACCTGACGAACGACAGCGTGAAGGCGGCAGACGTGCCGTTGCGAGACCTTGGCCGAGATATGGTGGTTACGCCATCGGGAGACCGTTTGTACGTGACGCATGGCGATCCGCGCGGGCAGCGCGCTGCCATGGCCGGTCTGGCCTCGATGGCGCTGCCCAAGGTGGAGCGGACGGCCGAGATCCGCGGCTTCTACTCCGGCGTGACGCTCAGCCCCGATGGCACAATGCTGTTTGCCACGAACCCCGACGAGAACCTGCTCATCTTCGCCGATGCGCAGACGCTGCAGACAACAGCCACCGTCGCCGTTGGCTTGCGTCCGGCGAGCATCGTGTATGTTCCCCGGCCGTGAGTGGATTTCGGTGGGCCTTTGTGCTATGATGTTTGCGTGAACCTGCGTCTTTGGGCCGCGCTTGCGGCGGGAAAGCTCATTCAGCGGGTGGTGCGTGCCCTTGGCCTGGGCGGCGGAACGGCTGCTCCGGGACTGGTCGCCTCGGCCATTCATCCCGGCATCGTGCCGGCTCTGACTGCCTCGTTACCCCGCAGCTCCGTCGTTGTGACAGGCACCAATGGCAAGACAACGACTTCCCGTCTCATCTCCGATATGCTGCTGCGCGCCGACTGCAAACCCATCCACAACCGGGCCGGGTCGAACATGATGCGCGGTGTCGTCTCCACGCTTGTCTCTGCGGCCAGTCTGTCTGGCAGCGTGAAGGCAGATGTGGGTGTCTGGGAAGTTGACGAAGCCACCCTGCCCGAAGCCCTGCTGGAGCTGCGGCCAGGCGTCGTCGTCATCACGAATCTGTTCCGCGATCAGCTCGACCGCTATGGCGAGGTGAACACCATTGCATCCCTGTGGGAGAAGGGCATGGCTCTTCTGCCGTCAGGCTGCACAGTCGTTCTGAACGCAGATGACCCGCGGGTGGCCCATCTAGGCGAGACGACAACAAACTCTGTGCTGTACTTCGGCGTGGAAGACCCAGGTTGTGCTCTGGCGGACGTACCGGACGCAGCCGACAGCATACACTGTCTGAGGTGCACAAAACCCCTGGTCTACGACAGTGTCTTCTCGTCGCACATGGGCCGCTATCGCTGTCCAAATTGCGGTCTGGTGCGACCCCGGCCCGATGTTCTGGCTGCTGCCATCGCCACGGAGCAACTGGCGGGTAGCCGCGTGCAGGTGGTCACGCCGTCTGGCGCCCTGGCTGTCCGTGTGCCTCTGCCAGGGCTGTACAATGTCTACAACGCTCTGGCCGCGATTGGCGCCGGTTTGGCCCTGGGTCTCTCAACCGATGTGCTGGTGCCAGCCGTCGAGAACTTCCGTGCAGCCTTCGGCCGCGTTGAGCGCCTGAAGGCGGGCGACAAGGAGGTGGCCCTGTTCCTGGTGAAGAATCCGGCTGGGTTCAACGAGGTGATCCGTACTGTCTTCGCCAGCGAAGACCAGCGCCATGTCCTCATTGCTATCAATGACCTGCTGGCAGATGGCACCGATGTATCATGGCTGTGGGATGTGGATTTTGAGGCGATGAAGGGGAGGGTGGCGCACGCCACGGTCTCCGGCATTCGGGCGGCGGACATGGTGCTGCGCCTGAAGTATGCGGGGACGCCGGTCGGTATCATCGAAGCAAACATCGGGCACGCCCTCACCCGCGCCCTGGAGCAGACAGGCCCAGATGGTACGCTCTATGTCCTGCCAACGTATACAGCCATGCTGGAGTTGAAGGAAGAGCTGGCGCGGCGGGGCCTGTCGCCTCACTGGCAGGACGACTGAGACGACAAGCCCTCACCCCAACTCTCTCCCAGGGGGAGAGGGTGCGACAAGTTCCCTCTCGCGCCGGGAGAGGGGTAGGGTGAGGGGCAATGGCGGCATACGCAACCATGCGATGAAACTCGCAATCTGCTACCTCTATCCCGACCTGATGAACACCTACGGCGACCGGGGCAACATCCTATGTCTGGTCAGCCGCTGCCAGTGGCGCGGCATTGAGGCGACGGTAGACCGCGTCACTGTGGGCGATGCCCTCGACACCGCTGCCTACGACCTGTATTTCTTTGGCGGCGGCCAAGACTGGCAGCAGGTTCCCGTGTCGGCAGACTTGCGCGCAGGCAAAGGCGAGGCGATACGTGATGCTGTAGAAGGCGGCGCCGCACTTCTCTCTGTGTGCGGCGGATTCCAGCTTCTCGCCCGCTACTACCGTCCTTTCGATGGCGCAGACCTGCCGGGCACTGGGCTGTTCGACGCCTGGACGGTGGCTGGCCGCCGACGCATGATCGGCAACACGGTGGTGGAGATCACCTTGCCTGCGCTCCGCCAGTTCGCACCGCTACACACAACCCTGGTTGGTTTTGAGAACCATAGCGGCAAGACATACCTGGGACCCGTGTGCCAACCCCTGGGCAAGACAACCATCGGCTACGGCAACAACGGCGAGGACAAGCTGCAAGGCGCGGTCTACAAGAATGCCATCGGCTGCTATCTTCACGGCTCCTTGCTCCCCAAGAACCCGCACTTGGCGGACTATCTGATCACCAGAGGCCTGGAACACCGCCACGGGTCAGTTCGGCTCACCCCGCTGCCAGACGAGGCCGAATGGGGCGCCCACGGTGCAGCTTGCCAGCGGGCCCGACAGACAGGCAATCCCGGCCTGGTGCGGCGCTGGTAGACAGAGGCGACCTCGGATCGGCCATGATCCCAAGCCCAGATCACGCTGAAGGAAGGACGGCCGCCGTTAGGGCGGCCTGGATGCTCATTGCGCTGCTGGCGGTGGCTCTGCTCGCGCTTGCTGCATTTGCAGCCATCCCACCAGCGGACGCTGCTGATCGCGTGCATGGGAACGAAACCAGGCACGCATCGCCTCGTGCTCAGGTCGTCCGTCCATTGGAGGACTGGGTGTCCGGGGTCGTCGCCGTGGCTCCCCCGACTGCGGCAACGCACCAGCCAGACCACCGCCTGCAACTGGACACCGCGTTTGGTCCCAACGTGCGGGTCACGGCCAACGATCACGAACAGAACGAGCCATCGGTCGCTGTGAATCCAGCGAATCCCTGGAATGTGATTGTAGCGTGCAACCACTTCCAGGCAGGGGTTAGCAAGCCGGGCTATGCCTTCAGCACCGATGAAGGGATCTCCTGGTCGAGCGGTATTCTGCCGCACTTGCCCGCCGCGCGTGCTGGAGGCAACTCGGCGGTGGCCTTTGACGGCTCCGGTACTGCCTACATCTCGGCTATGACGTTCCAGAAGGATCCCGGCACGGGTTCGCTCGTATGCGGCGTCGGCGGCATCAGCGTTTGGAGATCAATCAACAGCGGCGCAACATGGTCACAGCCGTCGGTCATTACCGACAACATCGGCGCTGTCTTCCATGACAAGCCATATATCGCCGTTGATCATAGCGGGGGCATATACAGCGGTAGAGTGTACGTGAGCTGGACGCGCTTTTCGGGCGGTGGCGACTGCAACTCCTACGCCGAGGCGCCCATCTGGCTGGCCCATTCAAGCGACGGCGGTGTGACCTGGCAAGCCCAGAAGATCAGCACCTCCCTGATGAACCAGGGATCCGTACCAGCCGTGGGGCCAGACGGTATGCTGTATGTCGCCTACCTCAGCAGCAACGACATACTTGGCAGCGTCATCAGTGTCGTGACATCCACGAACGGTGGCGTCTCCTTCGGCGAGGAGCGGGTGGCAGCGCCTATTGCCAAACTCCCATATCCGTTTCCTCGTGCGCCCTCAAGGGCCTACAGCTTCCCCGCCATGGCCGTCAGCGCCGGCAATGGCTACGCGTACATCGTGTGGGCGGACTATCGCCATGGCGACGCCGACATCTACTTCGTTCGCTCTACGAATCAGGGGGTGAGCTGGAGCGAACCCATCCGTGTGAACGATGATCCCCTGTCCAACGGAAGAGATCAGTTCTTCCCTTGGGTAGCCGTGAGTCCGAATGGCGACATTCACGTCTCCTGGTACGACCGTCGCGACGATCCGAACAACCATTTGTATTATGCGTACTACGCCGTGAGCCAGGATCAGGGAGTCACTTTCCAGACGAATCAGCGCGTCAGCGTGGCTGCGGCCAATCCATCGGTTGGTTTCATGGGCGACTTCATCGGGGACTATGGCGGCATAGCGGTTGGTCCGACAACGGTGTTTCCTGCCTGGGTGGACACGCGGCTGGGGAACCAGGACATCTATGCGGCCAAAGGCGAAACGCACGGTGCGGCCACTCCCACGCCGTCACCCACCCCGACAGCAATCGCGGGGACGTGCCGCAACGCTGTAATCAATGGCGACTTCGAGGCCGGTGGCAGCCAGTCGGCCTGGTATGAGTATTCCAGCCATAGCTTCTCCCTCATCAACCCCTACAGCGCCGTGCTGCCGCTCCCGCCCCGCTCGGGCATGTGGGCAGCGTGGTTGGGTGGTGAGACCAACGAGGTCAGCGTTCTGTCCCAGACCGTGACACTTTCCGAGGCGCTCTCGGTCAACCTGACGTACTGGTACCAGGTGGCCACCAACGAAGCGCACACCGATGGCATTAGCAGCGACCTGATGTGGATCGAGATACGTAATGACCCAGATGCGGACATCGTGCTAGCGAGAGTCCTGACTATCACCGACGAAGACCATAGTGCGGTCTGGCTGGCGAATACGGCTGATCTCTCTGCTCTCGCCGGCCAGACGGTGCAGCTCGTCCTCAAGTCCACAAACGACGCCGCGAGATCCACGAGCTTCTTCGTTGACGATGTGTCACTGACGGTGTGCCAGGACGTGGGGGCACCGCCGACGCACACAGCCACGCCAACGCCAAGTGCCACTCCCGCCCACACACCGACCGCCACAGCCACCCTGACGCCCAGTTCCACGGTCACGGCGAGCGCCACGGCTACGGCTACCCCTAGCTCCACACTTACACCCACCGCCACGCCCACGCACACCGGGACCCCGACGTGGACGCCCACTGAGACTGCGTCTCTGACACCGACGCCCACTGCAACCCCCACCTACACCACGACAGCGACGTGGACACCGACACCGACCGCGTCTGCAACACCGACGCTGACAAGCACGTCCACCCCATCCCTCACAGCCTCCGCCACCGTGACCCACTCGGCGACGCCAACAGCTACTCAGACGGTGACATCCACGTTGTCGTCCACGCCAACAGGCACCCCGGTTCGCTACTTTGCCTTGCTGCCGGTCATCCTGTGCGTCTATCCATGACCGGTCTCTGGCGGCTCGAGCCGCGCGGGCCATCTTGTGTGAACCGCGCGTATTCGAAGCGAGTGGTGTAGCTATTTGGCTGCCTTGTTGGCTCTAGACTTTCGCCGGAGGTTGCGCTATACTACGCTTAGTCACTTGTGGGAGGTGATCATAGATGGCAGTTGGCGAAAAGGAAGTAGCCACATTCGTGGTCAAGAAAGGGCTGGCGCAGATGCTCAAAGGCGGAGTCATCATGGATGTGGTCACGCCGGAGCACGCCAGAATCGCCGAGGACGCAGGGGCATGCGCGGTGATGGCGCTAGAGCGGGTGCCGGCCGACATTCGTGCTCAGGGCGGCGTCGCCCGTATGAGCGATCCGGAGCTGATCCTGCGCATCAAGGAAGCGGTGACGATTCCGGTCATGGCGAAATGCCGTATTGGGCACTTCGTGGAAGCGCAGGTGCTGGAGGCACTCGGCGTAGACTACATTGACGAGAGCGAGGTGCTGACGCCCGCTGACGAGAGCCACCACATCTACAAACACGCTTTCAAGGTGCCCTTCGTGTGCGGGTGTCGCGACCTGGGCGAGGCCCTGCGGCGTATCGGCGAGGGCGCAGCCATGATCCGCACCAAGGGCGAGGCGGGAACAGGCAACGTGGTCGAGGCTGTGCGGCACATGCGTGCCGTGATGGACCAGATCCGCAAGCTCCAGAATATGCGCGAGGACGAGCTGATGGCCGAGGCCAAGGCGATGGGAGCGCCCTACGAGCTTGTGGTGGAAGTAGCAGGCAGCGGCCGCCTGCCGGTGGTCAATTTCGCCGCGGGAGGCATTGCCACACCTGCCGATGCCGCTCTGATGATGCAGTTGGGTGCCGACGGCGTGTTTGTCGGCTCTGGCATCTTCAAGTCGTCGGATCCCGCCCGGCGGGCGCGTAGCATCGTCATGGCCACCACACACTTCAATGATGCGAAAATCATCGCCGAGGTGTCCCGTGGCCTGGGCGAGCCTATGCGCGGCCTGGACGTGGCCAGCATGCCCACCGAGGAACGCCTGGCAGTGCGGGGCTGGTAGCCATGCGCCGCGTTGGGGTACTCGCCGCACAGGGGGACTTCCGCGAGCATGTGGAGATGCTGCGACAACTGGACGTGGCAGCACGTGAGGTGCGCCTGCCCCAGGAGTTGGACGGCCTGGACGGGCTGATCATCCCAGGGGGAGAGAGCACGACGATCGGCAAGGTGGCCGAATCGTATGGGCTGGTGGAGGGCATCCGGCGCATGGCCCAGGCGGGCAAGCCCCTGTGGGGTACGTGTGCCGGCATGATCCTGCTAGCCAAGAGCATTGGTGGTGCGGCGCGGGGCGGCCAACCTCTGTTGGGGCTGATGGACATCGTGGTCGAGCGCAATGCCTTCGGTTCCCAGCTCGACAGCTTCGAGATGGATCTGCCCATCCCGGTGCTGGGGTCGCAGCCATTCCGTTGTGTCTTCATTCGCGCTCCGCTTATCAGGTCGGTGGGGGCAGCGGCTGAGGTGCTGGCCCGACTTCCTGATGGCGGGGGCATCGTTGCCGCCCGGCAGGGGCGTCTGCTGGCGACGGCTTTCCATCCAGAACTGACGCCAGACACACGGATGCATCGCTTCTTCCTGTCTCTTGACCAAAGAGACTGAGCAGCATATAATAGGGATGTCACAAGTCAACAGACCTTCGGGGCAGGGTGAAATCCCCGATCGGTGGTGTGATCCGTAGTCCGTATGTCCGCAGTCCGTAGTCCGTATGTCCGAGCGTCGGCAAGCCGCAGTTCGCTAGTTGTCGCTGATCAGGAAAGATAGCATTCGGCAGCCGGCGGCAGACCTGCAACTGGCGGCTACGGAATACGGACTCGCTAACTAGCGAGGGCGGGCTACCGATCAAGCCCACGAGCCATCTCGGTGGCAGGATCCGGTGCAAAGCCGGAGCCGACGGTTACAGTCCGGAGAGAAGAAGGTCGAGCCGGCTACAGGCAGGCGTGCGCGTCGCGTCTGGGTGCGCCGGTATCCTATGCGCCCCGAAGGGTAGGAATGCTTCGGGGCGCTCTTGTATGGATTTCATGGCGCGTGCCCTCGTCTTGGCAGCCCAGGGGCGCGGGCGCACGAGCCCGAACCCGATGGTCGGCGCGGTCCTGGTGCGCGATGGCCAGATCGTGGGTGAGGGATACCACCAGAAGGCTGGCGAGCCGCACGCGGAGGTGTTGGCGCTGCGCGAGGCCGGCGAAGCGGCACGCGGGGCCACGCTCTACGTGAACCTGGAGC
>DAOUCN010000168.1:0-4994 GCA_034431995.1 Chloroflexota bacterium
GCCCTGGCCGACCCGTTGCGTTTCATGGGGGTGTCCGGCTGCGAAAGCTGGCCCCTGACCAGACTCTACCGCGGCCATCCCTACGCCAGCGTGCAAGCCTTCCAGACCTTCTACAAGGTCTTTCCCGATTGGCTGCTGCCAGAAGACGCCCAACGCTTCTTCCCCCATAAAGACGTTGGCCTACGGCGGAAAGTTCCCCACCCGAAGGGGATTCTCGACCCACGTTTCCTCGTCTCCATGCTGCGCCATTTCCTGCACGATCCACGCAACTGGTCGCCCCTGCACAACGCCGGCCTGTGGCAGCAGTTCACGCAGGAGTACGACGCTGCGCTGGCCGCGGCGCAAGCGCGCCTGGACAGGCCGACGCCGAGCGAGCTACTGGCCATTGCTGCGGAGATACAGACGGCCAATGGCCGCCTGCTGGCCATCCACCGCTGGAGCCTGACCGACGCCGACATCTTCTACAGCCTGCTGCGGCGGCTTCTGCGCTCCTGGGTGAGCACCGCCGACTACGGCGTGCTCGCTGCCGCCCTGACGTCGGGCGAGGGCAACCTGTCTGTGGAGAGCAACGAGGCCCTGGATAGGCTGGCCGTCTTGGCCTACAACTTGCCGCACATTCCGCAACCTGCGGGAGGCTCGAACAGTGTCTTCCAGACGGCTCTGCACGATTTCCTCGCCCGCTACGGCCATCGCTCGCCCAGCCTGGACATCTATCACCCGACCCTTGCCGACGATCCCCGCCTGGTGCTGGCCCTAGTCGAGGGGCAAGTGGAGACCCTCGCCCCGACGGGGAGAGGGCAGGGTGAGGGGCAAGACGCTGCCCACTCTACCCTCACCCCACCCCTCTCCCTGGAAGGGAGAGGGAGAGTGCCCCTTGCAGTCGGGGCTGCTGAGGACACGGTGCATGCGACGCTGACTCGCAATCCTCTGGAGCGGCTGCTGCCTGTGCGCTGGCTCGTGTTGCGGGTGATTCTGGCGCTCGCTCGGCGCTACCTGCCCCTGCGGGAGAACCAACGCTTCTACTGGCAGAAGGGTCTCGCCCTCCTGCGCCGCGTCTACGTCCGTCTCGGTGAATGCCTCGTGGCTCGCGGGCTGCTGGCGCGGGCAGATGACGTGTTCTTTCTCACGGCAGGAGAGGTGGAACGTCTCTGTAGGGGCGACGCGTCTGGCGGCTGCGGAGTCAGCGCCGCGAAAGAGAGCGCGATGCCGCCAGATGCCTCGCCCATCCAATTGGCTGCACGGCGGCGTGTTGTTTTCCAGCGTCTGTGCAATGAATGGAAGGCTGCGCCGCAGGCATCCTATCCACCGTTTCTGCAGGGCGATCTGCCCTTGACAGCCGACAGCGCACGTGGCAATATCCTGATTGGGCGGGCTGTCAGTCCGGGGCTGGCCCGCGGGCAGGTCTGCGTGGTGCTGACGCCGGACGACTTCGTGCGTGTGCCCACAGGCAGCATATTGGTGGTCCCCAGCGCCGATCCAGCGTGGACAGTCCTGTTTCCGCGCCTGGCGGGTCTGGTGCTGGAGAGCGGCGGGCAGCTTTCCCATGGGGCAGTGGTGGCCCGCGAGTACGGCCTGCCAGCCGTCGCCGGTATCCCGGGGGTGACAGGCATCCTGCATGATGGCGAGAGCGTGATCGTGGACGGAACGAGGGGCACGGTGACGCCCGCGTAAGGGCACGATGCCTCGTGCCCCTACGTGTGGTTCAATATCATCATTATGATCATTGGAGGAGAGACGTGAGTGAGCTTCGCTTGGTGGCGGACCTTATGGCGGTGGCGGCGCGGACGGCGCCCAAGTCGGCGGGCCAGGACTACGTGGTCATTCGCATCATCGAGGGAGAGCAGGTCAAGGCCCTGGCTGAGAAGATGCGCGAGTTTGGCCAGCGCACGGGCAAGCGGAACTTCGACCGCGATGGCAGAAACGTGGCTGCCTCGGACGTGGTGGTCCTCATCGGTATCAAGGACGCCAAGTCCGTGAACCTGAACTGCGGGGCCTGTGGCGCGGACATGTGCAGCGATCTGCAGATCAACGTCCACGAGGGCGAGTTCCGTGGCCCCCAATGCGCATTTCGCCTGCTGGACATGGGCATCGCTATCGGCTCGGCGGTGAAGATGGCCGGGCTGCTCAATGCCGACAACCGCATCATGTACCGCGCGGGCGTGGTGGCCCGCGAGATGGGCCTGATTGACGCCGACTACGTGATGGGCATTCCCCTGTCGGCGACCGGCAAGAGCATCTACTTCGATCGGCCGGCGACGTAGGGCCGCGGCGACCCGGGGGATGGAACAGGGCAATGCCAAAGAGATGGCGTCTGCTCACGTTGGGTGTGTGTCTACTGGGCATTCCTGTCTTGGCATCGGCTGCTGGATGCCTGCCTAGGCCAGTGCCGGCTGCCACACCATCCTCCCGCCTTGCCCCAGAGGACTTCGGTTGCCTATTCATACAGACAGAACACCATCAGCAAACCTGGGTAGTGGCGGGCGGACACGAGCCGCGCCTCCTGACTCAGGGGAGCATTGGGTACCTGTCTGCTGACGGCCGTTTCAGCGCTTTGCTCCGCTCGTTTCCTGTCGAGGTCTGGCTCGTGGCCGTGGATGGTTCTGTCGAGACCAAGGTCTTCACGGCTCAGCCTCTGGTCTATGGCCTAGTGTGGTCTCCAGATAGCACCATGTTCGTGGTCACCACCGGCGCCCACGCCAAGCACATGCCGAGCAACGACCTGTGGCGCGTAGACGTGCCCAGCGGCACGGTACGGCAACTGGCCAGCGCCAATGCTGGCGATCCGGTCTTCTCGCCCGACGGGCGGTGGATCGCCCTCAGTGTTGGCCACTGGTCACCCGTGAGCGAGATCGCCATCATGCGCTCCGATGGAGAAGACCACCGTGTGCTCTTCGAGGGGCTGATATCCCAACGTCTCGAATGGGCGCGGGATAGCAGCGGTTTTGCTGTGGCGTTGAAGCGTGTTGGGGCCGAGGATCAGCGAGGGACGGAGCTGTGGTGGGTGCCGGTTGCGGGGGCGCCTCGCCAGCTTGGGCGGTTGGCCGATGCCATGTACGTCTCGTGGCAGCCGGGCGCTGAGCGGTTGATGTACAAGGCGACGGGACCGGAGGAGCAGATGCCGCTCCGCATGGCAAACCGCGAGGGGAGCAGGGACAGGGTCGTACCAGGCTCAGATGGGATGATCTTGCAGGCTGGAGGGGGCACTCCCTGGTCGCCCGATGGGCACTGGTTCCTCACAGGGCGGAAAGAACGAGGGGCGTTTTCCTACTACCTGGTAGACGCCAACAGGCTGGGTAGGCCGCGGCGCCTGGACATGCAGACGACGCATGGCTGGCTGGATTCCGCGCACTTTCTGACCAGCAGCGACGGTGAGGCAGGCGTTGATCTTTACCGCTGCGTCCCCTTGGGGCGATGCGAGTTCCTGGCCCATGTCTCCGACAGGATCGCCGCGTGGTACTATGTACCTAGGTGTCCGGTATGAGGGAGCCGGAGCGCGGCACGCTGGATCGTGCCGAATGCACCATATAGCATGAATACGAGGAGAGGATACGTGGTAATACCGTTTCGCAGCTATGACCCGCAGAAGGACAAGGAGGCCGCCCATCGCATCTGGCTGGAGATCGGCTGGCTGGAGAAGGGCAAGGAAGAGGCGATGGACCTGTTCGTGGAGTGCGGCCGCGCCCTGGTCGCTGACATACACGGCCAGCCAGAGTGCCTGGTCTGCACTGCCCCTGGCGCCATGCGCTATCTCGACCAGGATGTGCCAACCTCGTTTCTCACCGCCGTCACCACCAGCCGTATTGCCCGCAAGCAGGGGTTTGCGTCCCGGCTCACGGCCCAGGCGGTGGCGGCGGACGCTGCCGAGGGAGCGCTGGTCTCGGCCCTGGGCATGTTCGAGCAGGGCTACTACAACCAGCTCGGCTTTGGCACCGGCGGCTACGAGCACTGGGTATCTTTCGATCCCGCCAGCCTTACCGTCGGTCGCAAGGCGCGCGTCCCCCGCCGTATCACATCCGATGACTGGGCGCCTGCCCACGCCTGCCGTTTGGCCCGCAGGCGTGGCCATGGCTCCTGCAACATTGCACCCCCCCAGATCACGCGGGCAGACATGCTGTGGGCGACCAACGGCTTCGGTCTCGGCTACGGCGTTGGGCCAGATGGCGGATTGACGCACATGCTCTGGTGTTCCGTTAAGGAGATTGAGCAGGGGCCATACAGTGTGCAGTGGCTGGCCTATCAGACCGCCGATCAATTCCTGGAACTGATGGCCCTGCTGAGGAGTTTGGGGGATCAAGTGCGGCTTGTGAGAATGCAGGAGCCGCAGGGGATACAGCTTCAGGACATCCTCAAGCAGCCCTTCAAGCAGCGGCAGGTGAGCGAGAAGTCAAAGTACGAGAGCACGATTAAGGCAGCGGCCTACTGGCAGATGCGTATCTGTGACCTTGCGGGGTGCCTGGGGCGCACGCACCTGTGGGCGGGGGAGGTGCGCTTCAATCTGAAGCTCAGCGATCCCATCGAGGGCTTCCTGGAAGCGGACTCCCCGTGGCGCGGGATCTCCGGCGAGTACGTTGTCACCCTGGGGCGGGAGTCCAGCGCAGAGCGTGGCAGCGATGCCCGCCTACCGACGTTGACCGCATCGGTGGGGGCGTTCACCCGCCTGTGGCTGGGCGTGCGCCCCGCCAGCGGCCTGGCCGTCACGGATGACCTTGTGGGCCCGCCCGACCTGCTAGCAAGGCTCGATCGGATCTTGTGCCTGCCGGAGCCGAAGACGGAGTGGGACTTCTGAGCGCGGCCCGGCCATTCCTCGGGGCGGATGCCGTGAAGCCCAGGTAATTGTTCAAAGTTCCCCTGAAAGTGTGCTATACTGCCCGCCGTGACCCAACAAGAGGGAGTTGCGTACCTCCGAGGCAAAGTCGTCCAGTAAGTGTTCACAGTTCCCCTGAGAATGTGGTATACTGCCGGCGGTGACACTCCAGGAAGAGATTGCCCAGTTG
>DAOUCN010000169.1:0-11902 GCA_034431995.1 Chloroflexota bacterium
CCCGCGGGGGCCGGGCGCCCCGCGACGGCGGCCCAGGCCGCCCACGGGCGCCGACTTCCCGACGCGCTTTGACCTGCGCTTCGGGCCGGGAAGCTGGCAACGTCTGACGGCGGCCCATGCCCAGGGGGCAAACATGGCAGAACTGGCCGCGCGCTTTGGCGGCGTCTCGACACAAACGGTGCGCGCCTGGCTGATCAAGGGGGGCGTCGTTAGCCGCATCCCCGGCCGTGGTCGCCCGCCCAAGCCCGACACCGAGCGGGCCGCCCTGACCGAGCGGGAAAGCGAGATCCTGCGCCTGATCGCCGCCGGGGCCAGCAACAAAGAGGCGGCGGCTCGCCTGGGCATCAGCGTGAATACGGTGCGTGTCCACATGCGGGACATCTTTCGCAAGCTGGGCATCAAGAGCCGCACTCAGGCTGCTCTCTATGTCTTGCGGACAGAGAGACGCCAGGGATAGCGTCGCGTGACCAGCGGGGAGAGGACATGCTAGCGGACAGTCGTATACCGGAAGAGGTTGCCGCGCTCCAGCAGCGGCTGCTCCCTGAGATCATCCGCCATGCTGCGGCGAATGTTCCCTTCTACCAGCAGGCCTTTCGCTCACTGGGCCTGGAACCGGGAGACATCCGGGGAGTGGGCGACCTGAGGAAGCTGCCCCTGATCTCCCGCGGCGATCTTGCCGACCACCCGGATGCGTTCCACGGCAGTAACTATGACCTTGCGCAATGCACTGCCTTTCCATCCAGCGGCAGCACGGGCCAGCAGGTGACTGTCCACTATGACGATGACGCGCTGCGCTTCTTGGACGAGCTGCAGCGTCGTGGCTTCATTGGCATGTTTTGGAGACGGCATGGGCCGGGCAGGGTTCTCGGACCTGGGCGGCACCGCAGAGTGGCTATAGTCTCGCCGGGTGGTGGCATGCACGTCCATCTGCGTAGCTCTGCGGCGAGCGCGGGGATACCGTGTCTGTCTATCTTGGATCCCGTGGAAAAGAACATAGATGAGATGGAGCGTCTGCAGCCAGAGGTGATCTTCACGTTCTCGTCGTACCTCGAAGTGCTGCTGTACAATCTGCCCGATGGGAAGTTGCAGTGCATTCGCCCCAAGGCTGTTATCTTCACAGCCTCGGAGCTGAAGCCAAATGTGAGAAGCACCCTGGAAGCGCTGTGGGGGTGCGAGTTCTTCGGCCTCTACGCGACCTCAGAGAACCAGATGGTGGGCTACGAGTGCGTGGATCACTCCGGCTATCACATGTTTGACCCAATCTGCCCGTTCATGGTCCTGGATGACCAGGGACGTGAGGCAAACGTGGGGGAGAGCGGCGAGCTTGTTATCTCCAACCTCTACAACAAGGCCACGGTGCTGCTCAATTACCGCCAGGGCGATGTGGCATCCCGGGCTCACGCCTGCCCCTGCGGGTGCCCCCTGCCCAAGATTGGCTATCTGGAGGGGCGCGTCAGCGACTCTATCATCTTGCCTGATGGCAGGGTAGTCACCATGCGTTCGCTGACACCTGTGTTCCACAAAGAGCGCGGCGTGAGGCAATTTCAGGTCATCCAGGAGGCGCGCGACAGGCTCCTGATCCTGGTATCCATGGCACAGCCAGATGCGCGCGAGGCAACGAGAAGGATCATGGAGCGTATCAGAGACACGCTGCCACCGGGCATCACAGTCTGCGTGGAGAAGGTGGATCGAATCCAGCCAGACCCGCGCACGGGCAAGATCAGGCAACTGGTTCCGCTTAGGGAAGGGTAGGGAGAGCGCGGCGGCTGACTGCGTGGGGAGGAGGGACGTGGAGACGCTCACGCGTGATGAGGTAGAGGAGCTTCAGCGGTCGCTGCTGCGCGGCATGGTGGCGCACGCCTACGCCAACGTGCCGTTCTATGCCCGTGCCTTTGCCAGTCGCGGCGTAACGCTCGCCGACATCAAGACCGCAGATGACCTGGCACGGCTGCCACTGATCGCCAAGGCTGACCTGAGGAAAGAGCCAGAGGCATTCCTGGCCGCCAATCTGCCGCGACAGGACTGGGTGACCTTTCGCACCAGCGGCAGTACGGGCCAGCCACTGGACTTCTACTACGATCGCGAGGCCATGCGGCTCCTTGTGGAGATGCAGCGCACTGGCTTCATCGGCAAGTTCTGGCGTCTCTACAGGCCAGGAACCATTCTTGGCAAGGGTTACACGAGGGTAGACGTGAGTCATCCTCATGGTGTTTTTGCCATGTACCGGCAGACACTGCCTACCCCACCTCGCTACCCGTTGCTTTCTGTATATGATCCCGTGGACATCATCTTCGACAAGCTGGTCGAGATCCAACCCGACCTCATCTTCAGCTATGGATCGTTCTATGAAGTCATGCTAATGAACCTGCCGGCCAGCGCCCTGAGACGCATCCGCCCCAAGGTGCTCGTGTTCTTCTCTGATGCCATGAGACCGACCGTGCGCGCCGCCGTCAATGAGCTGTGGGGATGCGAGATCTTCGGCGTCTATGGCTCGGCTGAGGGGCAGATGCTCGGTTATGAGTGCGTGCATCACTCCGGCTATCATCTGTTTGACGGGCTGTGCGCCTTCAGGATTGTTGATGATGATGGACAGGAGGTGAAGGCAGGCGAGCGCGGCCAGTTGATTCTCTCCAACCTCTTCAACAAGGCGATGGTGTTGCTCAACTACCGGCAGGCGGACATAGTGGTCAAGGGAGACCCTTGTCCCTGCGGGTGCCCTCTGCCCAAGATCAGTGCCCTGGAAGGTCAGGTTGATGACATGCTGATCTTGCCAGATGGCCGCGCCCTGAGTCCAGGCATCATCGGCTGGCCGCTAGTCCAGGGCCTGGGCGTTGACCAGTTCCAGATCGTGCAGCATGACCGCAAACGGATCACCCTGCGGGCAGCAACCAGGCGCAAGCCTACAGATGCCTTGACACAGGCGCTGGTAGCCAATCCGCGCGCGCTCTTGTCTCCTGATGTGAACGTCACCGTGGAATATGTTGACCAAATCCTGCCGGATCCCCGGACTGGCAAACTGAAGGAAGTCATCTCAATAGTCCCGAAAAACGAGCATGGCTGAAGACCTGCGCCGGTTACCGAGTGTTGATCAGCTTCTGCAACGGCCTGACCTTCAGGTGCTGATTGCCGAATACTCGCATCAGGCGGTGGTGGAGGGGGTGCGCTGCGCCCTGGATGCCGCCCGCCAGTCCGTGCGCGCCGGCGGCCCAGTGCCGGATGACAACAGCCTGGTCGCCGATGCCGTGCGCGCCGTGGAGCGTCTGTGGCGGCCAACCCTGACGCCGCTCATCAATGCCACCGGCGTCATCATCCACACCAACCTGGGTCGCGCCCCCATGAGCGCGGAGGCCCTGGCGGCGGTGGCAGCCGTGTCCCAGGGCTACTCCAACCTGGAATACGACCTGGAGGCCGGTGAACGCGGCTCGCGCCATGACCACATCGCCAGCCTGCTCTCGCGCCTGGTGGGGGCAGAAGCGGGCATCGTGGTCAACAACAACGCCTCAGCCGTCTTGCTCGCCCTCTCCACGCTGGCCAAAGGCAAGGAAGTGATCGTCTCACGCGGCCAGGCGGTGGAGATCGGCGGCGGCTTCCGCATCCCGGACGTCATGCGCCAGAGCGGGGCAAAGCTGGTGGAGGTGGGCACCACCAATCGCACCTATCTGCGGGACTACGAGGAGGCTATCACCGAACGCACCGCAGTGCTGCTCCAGGTCCACGCGTCGAACTTCAGGGTCATCGGCTTCACCGAGAGCGTGCCCCTGGCTGACCTGTGTGCCCTGGGCCAGCGGCATGGTCTGCCCGTACTCAATGACCTGGGCTCCGGCTCACTCCTCGAAACGGCCCAATACGGCCTGGCCCACGAGCCGATGGTGCAGGAGAGCGTGACCGCCGGAGCCGACCTGACCTGCTTCTCCGGCGACAAGCTTTTGGGCGGCCCCCAGGCTGGCATCATCGTGGGCAGAAAAGCCCTGGTGGATAGGCTGAAGCGCCATCCCCTGGCCCGAGCCGTGCGCATTGACAAGATGACCCTGGCCGCCCTACAGGCCACCCTGCTGCACTATCTGCGGGGCGAGGCGACGACAAAGATACCTGTCTGGATGATGATCGCTCGCCCTCTGGCCCACATCGAGCGCCAGGCGCAGCAATGGGCACAAGCGATGAGGCACTGGCCAGGGGTGGCGGCAGCGGAGGTCGTGGCGGGCCAATCCACCGTGGGTGGGGGCTCGCTTCCCGGCGAGACGCTGCCGACTCGGCTGGTGGCCATACGCCTCAAAGGTACGCCGGCGCGCCGCGGGGAGCCGCCGGTGGCGCGCCTGGCGCGCCGGCTGCGCGAGGGCAGGCCGCCCATCATCGCCCGCATAGAGCGCAATGCCTTGATGCTCGACCCACGCACTGTCTTGCCTGGGCAAGAGGAGGTGATGCTGGCCGACATGCAGCATGCCCTTACGGACATGCACACGGGCCCCGCCAGCTCGTGACCAGCAGAAGAGCTGCTGCTCGCAGCAATCCTATGAACGTGGAGAGAGAAAGATGCGCCGACGATTCACCCTACCCCTGTTGCTGATCATTGTTATCGCGGGTGCGGTGCTTGTGACCGCCGTGTATCTCTTGGCGATACGGAAGGCCACGACCGCGGCCGTCCCCATACGCATCGCCCACATCGGCGTCACCTCGGATCTGCCCGTTTTCGTCGCCGCAGACAAAGGCTTCTTCGCCAAGCACGGTCTGCAGGCGGAATTCGTCCGCGTCGGCAGTTCCACTCAGGTCATCGAGGCAGTCATCGCCGGACGTGCAGAAGTGGGCAGTGGCATCGCCGTGGCAACGGCTTTGGCCGCATGGCAGACGTCGCCGGGCCTTTTCCGCGTGATCGGCCTGGTGGAGTTCACGGGCGAAGGACGTGACGACTGCATCCTCGTGAAGAAAGACTCGCCCATCACCCAGTTCGCGGATCTGGCGGGGAAGAAAATCGGTAGCCTCCCCGGCAGCACCTGGATGCCACTGGTGGTTCAGATTGTGGCGGAGAGACACGGCTTGCCCGCCAAGAGCGTGCAGTACGTGGGCATCGCCCCATCTCTACAGGTCGAGGCGCTTCTGGCGGGCACCGTGGACGCCATCTATGCCACGGCTGCCCAGTGCGATCAAGCCCTGGAGATGGGGGTAGCGAGAATCATCCTGGAGAATCCCCAGACGCTGGTGATGAACCCGGCGCCGTCGTTGGTCGCGGTTATCTCCACCAGCTTTGAGAAGACACAACCGCGAGGCGCCAGGGCCGTTGAGGAGGCCCTGAATGAAGCCCTGGCCTACGTCAAGACGCATCCCAGCGACAGTGACGCACTGTTGGCCAAGCGTCTGGAGGCGCCCATCAAGCTGATCCATGTGGCCGCTGCGAGATCATACCGGCGATCGGCGGACATCAACGAGCAGAATCTTCAGACCTTCGCTGACTTGCTGCTGCAACGGGGTTTGCTGACGAAGCGTGTTGATGTTGCTGCCATGCTGCGTAAGCCATGATCCCTTCGCGCGAAAGTGGCCTCAGATGCGGCGGCCGACCGCTGCCCGTGGGCATCGCGCCAACCCATGTGTGGAATTGCCGCCTCACCTGGCCCACTACGCCATGCAACGCGATGTCATGGCTGGTGGTCGGCCACATTGAAGGCATCTCATGCTGCCTGCAGCCTGGACTGCCAGCCTGCCCTGGGCCCAGGCCGGGAGGCAGGCTCGGCGCAGGCCAGGAAACGGAATGAAGCATCTCCATGCGCGGATTCTTGGCTCCGCCCAGAATGGAGGGTCTCCCCGGTGGGTGCTGTTCATTCACGGCTGGAGGGCCTGGGGCCAAACCCCCAGGCTGAAAGGGCAAAGGACGCTGAAAGCGCCCTGAAGATTGAGCATCCTTCCAGGATGCTTTGCCCCCTCAGCCCGACGGCTTTAGCCTCGGGCTGCCCTGGCAGAGCAAGAATACCCAACGGGGAGACCACCTCATGATGATAGCTGTCAAAATCCGTGCGCTCATCCACGGGTGAGGAGGAAAACGCGTGTGGTTCAACGTAGCCCTGGTTCTGGAGGAGACGGCGCGCCGACAGCCGAATAGAACCGCTGTCATTTTCGGCGACACCAAGCTGTCCTATGCCGAGCTGAATGCCGCGGCGAACCAGATGGCCAATGTCCTGTGTTCGTTGGGGATACGACGAGGCGACAAGGTAGGGCTCATGCTGCCCAACCGGCCAGAGTTCGTCATCGCCTTCCATGGGATTCTCAAGATGGGAGGCGTCGTGGTTCCGCTGCACGTCTTGCTCAAGGCCGAGGAGATCCGGCGCATCGTGCAGGACTCAGATGCTGTGGCGCTCCTGGCGTGGCAGAGCTGTGCTGGTGACGCAGAGCAGGCGCTGACGCATGTTCCCACCTGCGGTCATCTGATACGAGTAGGCCCTGACGATGGCGAAGACATCACGATGGGGATGCAACCTCTCACCGCTATGCTCTCCGCTGCTTCCCGCTCTTTCGAGACGGTACGAACGTCAGGAGATGACACGTCGGCCATCGTGTATACGTCCGGTTCGACAGGACAGCCAAAGGGAGCAGAGTTGACGCATTTCAGCATCTTCGTAGGTATCGTAGACAGAGTGAAGACAGAACCTGATCTGGGTCGGGATGGAATCTGGTTGGGCGTTCTCCCCTTGGCTTTCATGGCTGCCCTACCTCGTGTGCTCACGCTAGCCTGTACAGGCGGGGCCATTTGCCTGCTGGAGAGATTCGATCCCGTGACTGTTCTCGCTGCTATTCAGCGGGAGCGCGTGACCTCTGTGACTGCCGTTCCCCACATGTATGCGGCAATGATCGCCGAGGCGCGACGCCAGAGTTATGACCTGAGCAGCCTTTCTTCGTGTGTGGTCGGTGGAGCAGCTCCTCCACCCGGGTTAGCGGAGATGATCGAGCAGGTCCTTGGGGTGGTTCCACGACTCACCTACGCCTCTACCGAAACGGGAGCAGTGGCGACCACCCCCAAAGGCGAGCGCCTCCCTCACGGTTGCGTCGGACGCCCTCGCTGGGGCGTTGACGTGCGCATCGCCGATGAGCACGACAACCCGCTGCCAGTTGGCGCGATGGGAGAGATCCTGGTGCGTAGCCCCATGGCCATGAAGGGGTACTACAAGCGGCCCCAAGAGACGGCCGAGGTGATGCGCAACGGCTGGGTGCACACCGGCGACATCGGCTATCTGGACGAGGACGGCTATCTCTATGTCGTTGACCGCAAGAAGAACATGATCAACCGGGGCGGGGCCAAGGTCTACCCGGCAGAGGTGGAGGCTGTGCTTGCGAACCATCCAGCGGTGGCAGAGGCCGCCGTGGTGGGCGTGCCTGACCCTGTACGGGGCGAAGAGGTGAAGGCCTTCGTTGTCCTCAGGCCTGGGATGACCGCCACGCGGGAAGACATCATGGCATTCTGCAAGGAGCGCATGGCCAGCTACAAGGTACCGCGACTGCTTGAGTTCTGCGCTGAGCTGCCACGCACACCTCATGGCAAGCTGGCGAGGAGTGAACTGCGCTGACAGTAGGAGGGACTAACGCTTTATGGCCAAGGCAGCGGTTAGGGCATATCTGAGACTGAGCGGCTTGCTCCGCCGCCTGCGCAACTTTCTCTGGGTACTCGACCTGCGCTTGCGCGGGGTCACTGTGGGCAAGCGCCTTGTCGTGCATGGGCCTGTCCACGTGCGGGGCGGAGAGCGTATCACCATCGGCGATGATGTAACCCTGTACGATCACGTATACTTGAATGCTTTCCGCGATGGTCGCCTGACCATCGGCAACGGCTGTTCCATCAACCGCATGACCATCATCAACGCTAGTGAGCAGGTGACCCTGGGAGACCGCGTGCATATCGGCCCCATGTGCTTCATCACTGACAAGGATCACGTCACGGAGCTCGGCAGCAGCGGGCGCGGCGAGACGGCACCGGTGGTTCTTGAGGGCCCAGGGGGCGTGGGGCAGGGCTGCACGATCCTGCACGGCGTCCGGCTGGGGCCGCGCGTCTTTGTGGCCGCCGGCGCCGTGGTCAATAAGAGCTTTCCGGGCTACGTGGTCATTGGCGGTGTGCCGGCGCGGGTCCTGCGAGAAAGGACGGAGTATACCCACGTGAGACAAGAGCTTGCAGGCGCCGGGCAAGCGGGCCACTTTCAGGAGCGTGAGTAGCAGACAGAATCCGAAGGGAGTGCTGTGATGAGACAGGCGACTTGGAGGCGTCTCTTGGTCCTGGTCGTGGGTCTAGTGATCGTTGTATTAGCCTTTGGCTATGCCGTCGTGGCCAGCAGGCCCACGACGACGGCCGTGCCCGTGCGCATTGCCAATCTTAAGCTGAGCAGCGCCCTCGCCTTCTACGTTGCCATTGACAAGGGCTTCTTTGAGAAGCGGGGCCTGCAAGTCGAGATGATTCCTGTGGAAAGCTCGACCCAAGCCATCGAAGCCGTGATCGCCGGACGCGCCGACGTGTCCACGCCAGCCTCTGTGCCCAGCGGCCTGGCAGCCTGGCAAACATCACCGGGCCTGTTTCGCGTCATCGGCCTCGTCGAGTTCACTGAGGCTGAGCTGCGGGACTGCATCCTGGTCAAGAAGGACTCACCCATTACGAGCTTCGCGCAACTGGCGGGGAAGAAGGTGGGCGGGCTGCCCAGCGCCCAGCTCGCTATGGTCATTCAGGTCATTGCCGAGCAGCACGGCTTGCCCGCCAACAGCGTGCAGTACGTTGGCATCGCCCAGTCGCTGCAACTGGAGGCTCTGCAGGCGGGGACTATAGACGCCCTGCACGGCGTCGCGGCCATCTGCACGTCGGGTCTGCAACTGGGCATCGGCAGGATCATCCTCAGCAACCCGCAGTTGCGGGTTATCAATCCCATGCCATCGCTGTTCGCCATTGTCTCGTCGGCCTTTGACAAGGCCCAGCCGCGGGCAGCCAGGGCCCTCGAGGATGCACTGAGCGAAGCCGTGGAGTTCATCAAGAAGGAACCGGAGGAAAGCAAACGCATCCTCGGCCAGTACGCAGGTGGCAGGTACGAGATGACTGACGTGTACACCTGGCTGGGATATCGCAGGGCCAATGAGATCAACATCAAGAACCTGCAGGATTATGTTGATATCCTGGTGCAGCGCGGTCTGCTGACGAAGCAAGTTGATGTTGCCGCCATGCTGCGCAAACCGTAGGGGCGAACCTCGTGTGCGCCCACGAACCGTGTGCGTGGTAGGGGCGAACCTCGCCTGCCCACGCTAGAGGGTGTTCGCCCACGGAATGGTCCCCTCGCAGAACCATGATTGCCTTGCCATGTGGTTCAACCTCGCCCTGACGTTGCAAGAGACGGCCAGACGTTATGCCGACAAGATAGCTCTCACCGCCGGCGAGGGCAGGGTATCCTACGCTGAGCTGGACGCGGCGGCCAACCGCGTGGCCAACGCCCTGCGCGCCTTGGGCGTGCAGCAAGGTGAGAAGGTAGCCATCATGCTGCCCAATGCCATCGAGTTCCCCATGGTCTTCTATGGCGTGCTGAAGGCAGGCGGTGTGGCGGTCTTGCTGAATGCCATGCTCAAAGCCGGGGAGATTCAGCACATCCTGACCGATTCGGGGGCGGCGGCCCTGCTGGCATGGGATGGCTGCGCCGACATTGCCTCGGAGGCCCTTGTGGGCGTGCCGTCCTGCCGCCATCTGCTGCGCGTACCTGGCGATGATCGGACGGGGCATGGTGCGTCGTCCCTCGCCGCGCTCCTGCCGCAGGTATCACCCGCCTGTGACATGGCGGCCGTCGCGCCCGGCGACACGGCGCTCATTTTCTACACATCAGGCACGACGGGACAGCCCAAGGGGGTAGAACACAGCCACCTGGCTGCTTTCCTGTGGGCAGTCAACCGCGTGCCCGTCGAGCGGGGTCTTGGCGAGAAGAGCGTGAGTCTGGCGGTCTTTCCCTTCTCGTTTCTGGCCGGGCTAATGAATCTGCTCACCATCGTGTACGTGGGGGGGAGGCTCGTTCTCCTGGAGCGCTTCGATCCTGCCAGGGCCCTGGCCGCTATCGAGCGGGAGCGGGTGACGACGATCTCGGCTGTGCCTCACGCCTATGCACGGCTAGTCGCGGAGATGGAGCGCGGGAGATACGATGTGAGCAGCCTTGTCTCGTGCTCCATGGGTGGAGCGCCGCCCACGCGGGGGCTGTTGGAGGCGATAGAGAGAGCCTTCGCAGTCATCCCACGGGTGAGCTATGCCTCCACCGAGACCGGAACGGTGGCGACCACGCCTGCGGATGTGCGCCCCGCACCTGGCTGCGTGGGGCGACCGTGGTGGGGAGTGGAGGTTCGCATCGGCGATGACGACGATAACCCCCTGCCGCCTGGCGTGCTAGGCGAGATCCTGGTGCGCAGCCCCATGGTGATGAAGGGCTACTACGAGCGACCCCAGGAGACGGCCGAGGCCCTGCGCAACGGCTGGCTGCACACGGGCGACATCGGCTACCTTGACGAGTCCGGCTACTTGTACGTCATAGACCGCAAGAAGACCATGATCAATCGGGGAGGCTTCAAGGTCTACCCCGCAGAGGTGGAGCGGGTGCTGCTCACCCATCCCGCGGTGGCAGAGGCTGCCGTGGTGGGCGTGCCTGATTCCGTCCGGGGAGAGGAGGTGAAAGCCTATGTCGTTCTGAAGCCGGGCATGGCTGTGACGGCAGATGAGATCGTGGCCTACTGCCGCCAGCGCTTGGCCAGCTACAAGCTGCCCCGCCTGGTGGAGTTCCGGACGCACTTGCCGCGCAACCCGCAGGGTAAGGTCGTGCGCAGTGACCTCTAGTCTAGTAAGCATAGGTCTTCAGAGTCACCTGTCATTGAACCACCAAGGTCACGAAGAGCACAAAGAGAGGGCGTGTGGCCGTTGTGTCCTTTGTGATCTCTGTGGTTGCCATACGGCCTCTGGACGAGGGCCGGCAGTAGTGCCAGAGCCTGTTCATTTTGCCACATGGAGGAAATGATATGCCACCACAGGAGACACCGCTCAGGATGCTGTTTCGTATGATTACTGGCGCCATGGTGACCCAAGCCATCCACGTGGTGGCCAAGCTGGGCATCGCCGATCTGCTGAAAGACGGCCCACGGTCGAGCGACGACCTGGCACGGGCAACAGACACGCACCCGCGGTCCCTCTACCGCCTGTTGCGTGCGCTGGCCAGCGTTGGCGTCTTCGAGGAAGTGGCGCCAGGCGTCTTTGGCTTGACGCCTCCGGCCGTCTATCTCCAGACGGGAGCGCCACAATCGTTGCGGACTTTGGCCGTTCTGCGGGGCGAGCCGTTCTATTGGCAGGGGATCGGCGGGCTGGAGTATAGTGTGAAGACCGGCCAGCCTGCCTTTGAGCATCTGTTTGGCATGCCCTATTTTGACTATTTGACCCAGAACCCAACGGCAGAGAAGGCCTTTGACGAGGCAATGACCAGCTACGGCTCGCCGTCGGATCTGCTCCCCGTTGCCAGGGCCTATGACTTCGGCCAATTCCGCCAGGTCGTTGACGTGGGTGGTGGGTATGGCGGCTTCATGGCCTCGATCCTCCTGGAACACCCTGCCCTGCACGGGGTTCTCTTCGATCTGCCGGAGACAACGGAAGGGGCCAAGGCGTACCTGGAGGCTGCCGGCGTCGCCGATCGTTGCCAAATCGTCAGCGGAGACTTCCTGCAGGGAGTACCTGCTGGCGGCGATCTGTACGTCATGAAGAGCGTACTCCACAACTGGAATGACGAGAAGGCAATCACCATTCTCAAGAATGTCAGGCGGGCGATGGCAGAGAATGGAAGAGCGCTGGTCGTCTCCATGACGATCGCTCCGCCCAACAAGGGGGCCACTGCCAAACTGCTTGATCTCCACCTGCTGGTCAATATGGGAGGCTGTG
>DAOUCN010000170.1:0-2418 GCA_034431995.1 Chloroflexota bacterium
CATTCAGCACGCTTGGTTTGACGAAGAGTGGCTGGAGGGCGGGCGGCGAGTGCTTGGATAGCAGCGAGCAGGAAGTAGTAAGTAGCTGGCTCAGGCCTCTTTTCATTTTTGGGGTCCGCCGTCGTTGGTCTCCCGTCCTTCGTCGTTGATCGTGCGTTCTTGATTTTTCCGTCCTTCGTCGTATCCGGAGGGATGATCCCTTGCAGCCGGCAGATCTGGTACTCAAGAATGGGAACGTCGTTGATGTGATTCGGGGCACGAGCGGTGTGGCCAGTATCGCCGTGGTGGGCGAGCGCATTGCAGCCGTGGGGCCGTACGACAGCCTAGCCCCTCTCACTGCGCTGACGACACGCGTGGTTGACCTCACCGGCAAGACGGTCGTGCCCGGCTTCATAGACGCGCATGCCCATCTGGTGGCCACAGGCCTCTCGCTTCAGGAGCTCGACCTGAGCGAGGCGCAGACCGTCCGTGACATCCTTGACCTGGTGGCGGCGAAGGCGAAAGAGTTGCCAGAAGAGACCCTGTTGCGGGGCTGGGGCATCCAAGAGAACCTGCTGGCCGAGAACCGATTCCCGACCAAAGAAGAGCTGGACGCCGTAGCGCCACGCCATTACGTGCGCCTGATGCGTTCAGACGGCCACTCATCCGTGGTCAATACCAAGATGCTGCGCTACCTGGGCTATACGGCAGCCACACCCGATGTTGAGGTCAGGGGCGGCGAGCCGACAGGTGTCATTCGTGCCACCGCACAGGCCAACGCCGATCCCCTCACCGGCAAGCTGGAGACGCCAGCCATGCGCAGAGCGGCCATGCGGGCGGCGGCGGAGCGCGCCCTGCAGGTGGGGCTCACAACCGTTCACACACTGGAAGGCTCGAAGCAGCGTCCACACGAAGAGTTCCTTGAGGCGATGGAGGTCGCTGCCACCCTACCTATCCGTACCGTCCTCTGGTACCAGACGCCCGACATCCCTCGGGTGCAGTCAACGGGACTGCCCCGCATCGGCGGCTGCATCATGGTTGACGGCGCCCCCGGTTCCTGGACAGGTGCTCTCTTCGAGCCCTACAGCGACAGGCCTGATACACGGGGTGTCCTCTACTTCACCGACGAGGCCATTGAGTCATTCGTCCTGGAAGCGCACCGGCTGGGCTACCAGATCGCCATGCATGCCACCTGCCAGCGGGCGGTGGAGCAAGCCCTGCGCGCCTACGAGAAAGCCCTGGCTGCGTACCCTAGGCCCGACCACCGCATGCGCATCGAGCACGGCTATGGCATGCCCACCCGCAGCCAGCTTGAACGTATGGCCCAGCATGGCATCATTTGGTCAACGCAGCCCGCCTTCCTGCACTTCCGCATGGATATGTACTACCGCCGATTCGGGGATCGCTGGCGCGAGGTTCACCCGCACCGGACAGCACTAGACTGCGGTGTCGCCATCGCCGGTGGGTCCGACAGCTTTGTCACGCCCTTGTGGCCGCTGCTGGGCATTCACTGTGCCGTCAATCATCCCGTGGAAGAGCAGCGGGTGGGCGTGCGCGAGGCCCTTCGCTGGTTCACGATCAATGCTGCTTTCGCAGCCTTCGAGGAGACGGACAAGGGGACGATCGAGGCCGGCAAACTGGCTGACCTCACGGTCCTCGGTCGGAATATCCTGTTAGAGAATGCCCTGACCATCAAGGATATTCCCGTGGAGATGACGATCGTTGGCGGGCAGATTCGCTATGCCAGAACCACGAGCGCTGGCTGCCCTTGACGCGCATATCACCATGAGAACGGAAGGAGAAACATGAGTAGAGCGAGTAGACTGGATGCCATCCAACGTATCACCGCCTGCGGCGTCGTCGCCATCGTGCGCATGGACGATTCTGCGGGCCTGGGCCAGGTGGCGCGCGCCATCAAGGAAGGAGGCGTGGACGTGATCGAATTCACCATGACCACGCCCGGCGCCCTGGACATCATCCAGCAGAGCAGCGCCGACCTGGGCGACAGCGTGCTATTGGGCGCGGGTACGGTGCTCGACCCAGAAACAGCGCGGGCAGCCATCCTGGCAGGGGCGCGTTTCCTGGTAGCGCCGGCGCTCAATCCCGCCGTCATCGCCATGGCCCATCGCTACGATGTCGCCGTCATACCGGGCACCCTGACGCCGACGGAAATGCTCACCGCCTGGGAAGCGGGAGCCGATTTGCTGAAAGTATTCCCGGCCACAGCCTTCGGGCCCCAGTACCTGAAAGACGTCCTTGCCCCTCTCCCCTACCTGCGTCTGGTGCCTACCGGTGGCGTGTCGCTGGATAACGTCGAGGCTTTCATCCGCGCCGGCGCAGTGGCGGTGGCGGGTGGCTCCCACTTGGTGGACAGGAAGGCGGTCAAGGAAGGACGCTGGGACCAGCTCGCGCAGACGGCTGCCCAGTTTGTCGCCGCCG
>DAOUCN010000171.1:0-6298 GCA_034431995.1 Chloroflexota bacterium
CCTGTGCTGGCACGGGCTCACCATTGAGGATGCCGTTGGTAGCGAAGGCGCCGTAGGCGAAGACCATGTCCAGCAGCTTGACCTCGCCGCCACCGAGGGTGAGCGATAGGCCGTAGAAACCTTCGCGGGTAAGCGTCGAGATCCCCATGCGATGGGCTGTCGCCAGAATGTCATTGACGCCGGCGAACTGGGTCACTTTGACCGCCGGGATGTTCATCGAATTGGCCAGGGCGTAGCGCAAGAGGACAGGCCCGCGCCACTTGCGGTCTACGTTCTCGGGGATATAGGGCGGGTTGGGATAGTCATCGAAAGAGGTACGTACATCCATGACCATGGTGGCCGCCGTCCAGCCCTTCTGGAAGGCGGTGACATAGGCGAAGGGCTTGAAAGAGGACCCCGGCTGTCTCTCGGCGGTGGCCATGTTGACCTGGCCGTCAATGGAGTTGTCGAAGTAGTCCACGCTACCGACCATGGCCACAATCTCGCCACTGCCCGGGCGAATCGCTACCAGGGCGGCATTGTTGGCGTTGTGCTCTTCACGCAGCTTGACCATGAAGTCGCGGCGCGGGTCCATCAGGCGCTCGGCCAGGCGTTGCAGATTCATGTCCAGGCTGGTGTACACGACCAGACCATCCTGATAGATGCGGCGGCGCGCCTCGTCGGGGGTGATGCCGAACTGACGAATGAGCAGGTCCTCCAGCTGATCCCGCACGTAGAAGACGAAGTGAGGCGCCTGGATGTCGAAGCGCTGGCGGGCCAGGGTGAGCTTCTCCTGCTTGGCCTGCCAGGCCTCCTCAGCGGTGACATAGCCACGCCGGTACATGACGTCCAGGACAATCTCCTGTTGGCGCTTGGCCTCGGCGGGACTGGTGTAGGGCGAATTGGCAGACGGCGAGCGGGGGAGGGCGGCCAGCAGCGCCGATTCGGCCAGGCTCAGGTCTTGGGCATGTTTGCCGAAGTAGGTCTGGGCCGCTGCTTCGATGCCATAGGCCAGGTTGCCGTAGTTGATCTCGTTGAGGTACATCTCGAGGATCTGGTCTTTGGTATAGCGACGGGAGACCTCCAGGGCCAGGATGATCTCCTTGATCTTGCGTTCCCAGGTAAACTGCTGTGTGAGGAGGATGTTGCGCACGAGCTGCTGGGTGATGGTACTGGCCCCCTGTACGTCCTGGCCGGTGAGCGTCAGGTAGGCAGCACGAGCGATGCCGCGCGGATCAATGCCCGGATTGGTGTAGAAGTCGGCGTCTTCGATGGCGATGGTAGCGTTGATGATGTGGCGTTGCCGCTTGAGCACCTCAATGGGGACCAGAGTGCGCTTGCCGCCTTGGGGATCAAAGACCTCGTAGAGCAACGGAGCCTCGATCTGGCCTGTGGTGGGATTTGTGACCGGCCGCCCGTAGATCTTCGTGGTCTTGAAGGCAGCGGCGGCGCCGCGCATCGTTCCGGGCTCTGGCAGGTCCTGCACGAAATACGTGTACACGCCGACGGCGACCACTGCGGCCGCGACAAGGGGCAACAGCAGGAGCACAAGGGCTCCGAGACACCCGGCGGCGAACACAGCGGGCAATGCCCGCACGGCGACGTTTGGGCTATTGCCGTTGCGCCGCCGCGCCCGACGTAGGAGCAGCACTCTCGTACCGTTGGTCACACCAATCAACCCCCTAGCCTCCCGCGGGAGGCTGCGCCTATCATAACATAAGACGCAGGAAAAGGCAAAGTGGTGTCGCGGGACGTGGAGACGCGGGGACCCGGCGAGGCCGTGACACGGTGACTCGAGCAAGCGCAGGCTATGGACGCGAGCTAAAGCGGCGACTCACCGCTCGCTGCTTGCTGCTGGCTGCTTGCTGCTGATGACCCGCTGCTCGCTGCCTGCTGCCGGTTGTCTGCTGCTCCTCCGCTTCTCGAAAGAGAGTGCCGCCTCGCTGGAGTAGCCCAGGTGGCCCAGGGCATTGCCCAGGGCGTTTTCCTCAGCCTTCTGCACGAACTTGGCGAAGTCTGCCTTGTAACAGTCACCGTGGCCTTCGGCACGGGCACCCGTGGACGGGATGAGGAGAGTTGCCTTGAACTCCGCATAGTCGTCGGTGCGCACAATTTGCTCGCTTGTCTGTTGCAGGTCCGGGTGTTCGTGGCGAGCCCAGCGTAGCCGCTCGTCAACGCCCACGTACTCCTTGCCACCTCTGACGGTTACCTTTGTGAACATGAGATCTCCTTCTTGCCCAGATACGGCCACGATGCATCGTGCCCCTACGGCGCAGGGACGCGCGTCGGGCATCACGTTCCCCAGTCTCGTAGATACAGGAAGTCCACGCCCACGGTGCGACTGCTGAGCTTACATATGGGCGGCGGCACGCGCTTGAACTGGTTCTGACGCATCAGGCGCACAATACGCTGTACTACCGCTGAGTCAAAGCCGCTGGCCACTACTTCCTCAGGTGTGTGGCGCTGATCCACCAACAGATAGAGAATCTGGTCGGCCTGGTCGTAAGTGAAGCCCAGTTCGCCCTCGTCGGTCTGGCCTTGCCACAGGTCGGCGGAGGGAGCTTTCGTCACAATGCTTTCGGGCACACCTACGTGGCGCGCCAACTGCCGCACCTGGCATTTGTAGAGGTCGGCAATGGGCTGGATGGCCGCCGCGTTGTCCCCGTAGATCGTCGTATAACCGAGTAGCGTCTCCGTCTTGTTGCTGGTGCCGATGGCCAGGCCGTGAAAGTCCTCGGTCTGGTCGTAGAGGCAGATCATGCGCATACGGGCCATAATGTTGCCGCGCCGCTTTTCCGCCTCAGGAGGCAGCAGGGCGAGGAGAGGATCGGCCATGGGCGTGATGTCAATCTTCTTGTGGCGAATGCCGAGAAGACGGATCACGTGGCGGGCGTCGGCCTCGCTCTGGGGATCGGAGGTACGATACGGCAGGATGAGGGCAAGGATGTGCTCGGGCCCTAGCGCTTCGCTGGCAAGGAAGGCCACCAGGCTTGAGTCCACACCGCCAGAGAGATTGAGGACACCTCGGCTAAAGCCTGTCTTGGTCAGCTCGTTGCGGATGAAGGCGACAATCGCTTGGCGCGCAAGCTGAGGATTGATGGCCAGGTGTTCCATTACAACTTCAGACATCGTCTGTTCGCCGCATACTGTTTGCTGTCTACTGCTTGCTGCTTACCGCTCCCCGCTCGCTGCCCACGATGCGCGTCAACTCCCGCAGGGTGAGGTCTGGCCTCTCATCGCGTAGGAGAGGGTACTTGATCCTCTCGCGGCGGAGGCGCAGCGGATCGAGGTCGGCGATGATGAGAGCCTCTTCGAGATCTGGCGCGTGCGCGACGCTGCGGCCGGATGGCCCCACCGCCAAGGAACCGCCGAAGAAGCTGACCCCATCCTCAAATCCAACGCGATTCACGAATACCACATAGGATGTGAAGAAACGGGCCAGGGCAGTGGCTAGGGCCTCCCACGACTCGGACGAGGCAAAGCGCGGGCTGCCGGCGTGCACGCCGCGGCCGGGCGAGGAGACAAGCCCAATAAGGTAGTCGGCGCCCCCCACCCACGCTAGGTAAGGGAGCGACAGATGCCACAGGTCCTCGCAGATGAGCAGTGCAGCGTTGCCGAAGGAGGTGGCGAAGACGCGCACGGTGTTGCCCGTGGCCATGAAACGCTCCTCGTCGAACATGCCATAGGTGGGGAGGTAGACCTTGCGGTGTATGTGCAGGACCTTGCCGCCAGCCAGGTAGGCAGCGCTATTGTAGAACAGGAAGCGCGGTGTCTCCTCGACGAAGCCAACGACGATGTCCATGTCCTTACTGGCGTCGAGGAGGCGTCTGAAGATGCGATCTCCCGTCTCAGGCCGGACGGCGACAGCGGCCGTGAGGTCGCGCAGATAGTAGCCGGTGAGGCTGAGCTCGGGGAAGCACACGACTTGGGCCTCCTGCTCTCGGGCTGCGGCAATTGCGTCCAGGTGCTTTGTGAGATTTGCGTCCAGATCACCCAGGTGAGGAGCGATCTGGGCCAAGGCGATTCTCATGCTCTTGACCGGCGTAGGCCCCCCTTACTCTTGCTGCATCTTCTCCACCGTGGCTGCGAACTCCCGCGCAAGATCTTCCAGCCGCTCCTGCGAGTCGGCCTCGGCATGGACATGCACCAGAGGGCGGTCGGGGTCGGGCAGGATGAGTACCCGCTCTCGCCCCAGCTCGATCTGCAGCCCATCAATCTGCTCACCCCTGTTTTCCTTGTAGGCCTCGCTGAGCCGTCGCATCACTGTGCCCTTGGCCTCCCAGGGGCAGTTGACGCTGACGCGGGTGGTGTAGCAGGGCGGTATGTCAGCCACGATGTCGGAGAGATGTGCGCCCTCCAGGGCCAGGTATTCGAGCAGCTTGGCTACTGCCATCATGCCGTCAACAGAGGGCTGGAACTGGGGCACGATGTAGCTACCGGCAGCATCGCCGGCCAGCACCACGTCGTCGCGGCAAGCGGCCGTCATAAGCGCTGGCAAGTCAACCTTGGTTCTCAAGATACTGCCGCGGTAGCGGGCGGCGATCTCCTCGAAGAACCGCGGCTGGGTGACGGGCAGGGCGATGGTTCCCCCGCCGTGAGCCCTGAGGGCCAAGATGGCGAAGGCAGCCAGCGCCGTTGTGCCCGAAAGAATCTGCCCCCCGTTGTCGGCGATGAAGATCTTCTCTCCACCGACGTCGAAGCGCACGCCCAAGTCCGCTTGCAGCGGTGCACAGATGAGACCCAATTGGAGGAGACCCTCTTGGAACTCCTTGGGAGGGATGGTGACCTTGCGCTCCTCTATGGTGGCGTTGAGGGGCACCGAGCGCACGCCGAGGGAATCGAGCACACGCGGGAGGATGAGGGAGGTGGTGGCAAAGGCGTAGTCTATGACGAGCTTAAAGCCAGCCTTGCGGATGGCCTCGGCGTTGACGACCTTCATAAAGCCTTGCAGGTACAACTCGCCAGACTGACTCGGCTCCTGAATCGTGATCGTGCCAATGTCATCCAGATAGACGCGGCGGAAATCCTCGCGAAAGAAGGCGTTCTCGATCTTGCGTTCTGTGGCCCGGTCAATGTCCAGGCCGCGCCGGTCTATGAACTTGATGTCCACGGTCCGATTGTCGAATGGCGAGACACGGACGTGTACCCCCCCTGCGGCGTTGAGCACGCGGGTCAGGTAACGCGCCACAGGAATCGGCACAATACGCACATCCTGTACGTTGACGCCCGCTGACGGCAGGCCAGAGATCATGGCGCGCTTGATCATGCGCGGGGTGCGGTGGGGATCGCGGTTCATGAGGACCAGGGATCCCTTGGGTAGAATGGCGCCATAGGCGGCGCCCAGCTTGGCTGCGAACTCCGGCGTGATGTCTACGTTGACAAGACCCGTCACCCCGAACCGGCCGAAGAGAACGCGGCGCGCCTGCGAACCCCAGATGAGACTGCTCCTGATCACCGCGCCAGTCTCGACTTCTTTGTTGGGCCAGATCTTGACGTTGGCGTGAATGCTGCTGTTCTCGCCCACGGTAGTTCCATCGCCGATCACTGCCCCTTCGGCCACGGTGACGCCACTCTTGATGGTACACTGGCGGCACACGATAGCGCCGCGTAGCTCCGCCCGCTCGCCGATGTAGCAGTTGCGCCAGATGATACTGCGCTCGATGGTCGCCCGGTTGTCAACGATGGCGTCGTGGCGAATGACGGTTGGCCCGTGGATGACGACACCCCCTTTGATCTTCACCGCCCGCCCCAGGAAGATGGGCCCGTAGAGCTGGGCGTCGGGGGCGATCTCCACATCCTCTCGTGTCCAGATGCCGCCGCCTATGTGCTGACCCAGCGGCTCCGGCAGATTGACCTTGCCCTCCAGAACGTCGGCGTTCGCCCGCATGTACTCCTGGATGGTGCCCACGTCGGTCCAATAGCCGCTGGACACATAGCCAAACAGCGGATCGCCCTTGCTGAGCATGAGAGGGAAGAGATCCTGACTGAAGTCAAAGACCTGTCCCTTGGTGAAGTAGTCCAGCGCCTGAGGTTCCAGGACGTAGATGCCGGTGTTGATGGTGTCAGAGAAGACCTGGCCCCAACTGGGCTTTTCCAGGAATTGCGTGATGCGTCCGTCTTGGTCAGCGATAACGACGCCATACTCAAGGGGATTGGGGACCCGATAGAGATTGATGGTGGCCATCGCCCGCTTCTGGCGATGGAAATCAATGATGGCTCTGAGGTTGAAGTCGGTCAGAGCGTCACCGGAGATGACGAGGAAGGTGTCGTCCAGGTGCTCCTGGGCGTTCTTGACGCTGCCTCCCGTGCCCAGGGGGTT
>DAOUCN010000172.1:0-5974 GCA_034431995.1 Chloroflexota bacterium
ATACGACACCTTCATCAGCAACTACGGTGATCCCGACAGCAACTACGGCATCAGTCCGACCCTCAGCCTGCGCAACAACGACTACAAAGCTGCCCTGTTCCAGTTCGACATCAGCAGCATACCGGCTGGCGTCAACATCCTCAGCGCAACCCTGAGCGTGCATGTCTACCAGGCGGGCAATGTCAATCCCCTGACGGTGGATGCCTATCGCCTGCTCCGCGGTTGGGTCGAGACCCAGGCAACGTGGCTTAGTGCCACCAACAACCTGCCGTGGACCGTCCCGGGCGCCAACGGGCTCGGCAGCGACCGCGAAGACATCGCTACCGGAACGACTGTCCTCACCGGAGCAGGCAACTGGTACAACTTCGACATCACCGACATGGTGCGCGTCTGGCTACAGAACCCCAGCCAGAACCGGGGTGTGATCCTCAAGACGGCACCTGGGCCGCACGTCGAGTACAGCATGTGGTCCTCGGACTACGACTTCAGACCAGAGGTCCGCCCTAAGCTCACCGTTGTCTACACGACCGTCTTCCCGGGCCCAACGGCCACCCCAACGCCGACCCGCACAGCAACAACTGTCCCGACGAGCACACCTACTCATACCCCGTTGCCTTCGACGGTCGTCTTCCAGGAAGGAGTCAGTCCCTGGCTGTCATACTCAGGTGTCGCAGACACCTTCATCAGCCACTTCGGCGACGAAGCCGTGAACTACGGCATCAGCCCGACGCTCTTGCTGCGTTCGCCAGACACCAGAGCAGTGCTCTTGCGCTTCGACATATCCGGATTGCCCAAGACATCCGTCGTGGTAAGCGCCACGCTCAGCGTCCACGCCGAATGGCAATCCAACGCCATTCCCATGCCAGTCAGCCTCTATCGCGTGCTGAAGCCCTGGGAAGAGACCCAGGCCACGTGGCTGAGCGCGACCACCACGCTGCCCTGGGGCGTCCCAGGCGCCAATGCCGGCAGCGACCGGGCCACCACGGCCAGCGCCGTGGCTGTGTTCACCCATGCTAACACCTGGTATGACTTCGACGTCACCAATCTGGCACGTCAGTGGGTCATCAACCCAGCCGACAATCGCGGCGTCATCTTGAAGGCCGGCGGCGACTCTAGCACAGAGTACGGCGTGCGCTCGTCCGAGTACTTTGCGGCGCCTACCTATCGTCCAAAGCTCACCATCGTCTACTACCCTGGATACCGTATCTTCCTGCCCGTCATCGTGAGCGGCCGTCCGGGGTAGCACGCGGCACTGTCACAAAACACGTACCTTATGATCGAGTTTTCGAGGATGAGAAGCAACCATGAGAGAAAAGCCTGTCCGTTGGCTCCTCCTCGTCGCGCTGGCCATGGCTGTTCTGGCTACGGCCACGGCTCTCAGCGCAGGCGTGCCCGCTGGCGCCCCGCCCATAGAGCTCCTGCGGCCTCCAGCCGACCCCCTTCCTGCTGACGCGGACGATAGAGCAGCCACCGTCATTCCCGCTGAGCTGCCTGATCGCCCTCCCGTTGGCTGGCAGGCACCAGGCTCGTCGCCGAACGTCCAGGGCTTCACGCCCGACGGCAGTTTCACCGACGTGGACAGTCTCTCAGGTCAGCGTACCCTTGACGCGGGCATCTCCAAGCTGGCTGGACCGTACTCGCCGGGCGTCTATATGGCCCGCGACTGGCGCGCCGTCAGCAAGTCCGAGTTCCCCATGCTCGTCGGCGGACACGACACCTTCACCTGGGCCGAGCTGGAGCCATCGGAAGGTAGCTACAACTGGACACGCCTAGACAACCTGATCAGCAACAACGCCGCCAGTGGCAAGAAGACCGCCTTTGGCCTCACCACCTACAACGGCCGCATCGAGGGCGGGATCGTCGTCCCCAACTGGCTGAAGACCAACTACCCTCAGACCACCATTGACTGCGGCAGCGGCTGGAAGATACCCCGCTACTGGAACAGCGTCTATCAATCCAAGTATCGCAATCTTGTGGCTGCCTTGGCTGCCCGTTACAAGAACAACCCCAACGTCGCCTGGGTGCAGATCGGCGTCGGGCTGTACGGCGAGATCCAGCCGTGCGACGACAGCGACGACACCTGCGTCAAGAACGCTATGACCGCGGACGGCCAGACCGACCATGCCCAGTTCTGGATCAATACGGTCAATCAGATTACCGACATTTACATGCAGAACTTCAACACCGGCAAGCCCGTGTTCCTGGTGTACACGCCTCGCTTTGTCAGCTCGGACGAGAAGTGCTACACCACCCTGTACGGCGCAGGCAAGTACAACATGGGCCTCTTCGCCGGTGGCGTCTATCCCAATCAAACCTCCATCTTCAAGAACTGGCCAACCATCACCTACCCTGCGGGCTGCGAGAAGTGGGATCCCATTGTCTATTGGAACAACAGCCCCACGGCCACCATCCCCATCGCCTTCGAGTCCTATCGCTATATGATGCCCGGTCTCAACGAGTTCTACTGGGGTATCATGAACGCCCTGAACAAGCACCCAGATTACCTGAATCTGGAATCCGACCTGTTCTTCGACGGCGACCCTGCCAATAAGCGCACGGAGAACTTCCCCATGCTGTACTTCGCCAATCTGTACCTGGGGAAGACCATCTACGACACGCCCAACGTCTGGGTGGCCATGCGCGAGTACGACCCCGCCACCAACGGCTTCGGCTTCCACAACGCCTACATTCGCCCGCAATACGGCAACTACGACTTCTGGCTCTTCCAGGATCAGAACGCCAGCGGGGGCCGAACCATTTCTTCTACCACCGTCGCCACCTACTACGATACCAGTGCGGGCGTCTGGCGCAACAACGCCTACTACGACCCCCTGCTCCCCGCCAACGATCCGCGCGGCTGGACCACCCGCCGCACCAACCATGCCACTGGCAACGACTACTTCTTCTTGAACATCTACGATCCTTTCGTGTCGGCGCGGGGTATTCAGAACTCCGCTATCATCACCGTCACCTGGTTCGATCACATCACCACCACTGGCAACACGTGGTTCCTCCAGTACAAGGACATCGCCAACACCACCCAGAGCCGGCAGGTGAATCGCCTCAATACGAACAAGTGGGTCACGACCACGTTCTACATTCAGGATGCCAACTTCGCCAACAACCTGAATGGGAACGATTTCGCCATTTACAATGGCGGCGTGGCTGACCTCTATGTGCACTGGGTTGCCGTGGGCCCCATGATGGGCCCCCAGCCCACGTCCACGGCCACAGCCACGCCCGGCGGTCCCACCATGACCCCCACTGCCACCGGTACGCCTACGCAGACGCCAACCGTGACGCCCACCGTGCCGCCCGGAACGCAAATACGCATCAACGTCGGCGATGGCATGTATCTGGACACGGCAAGCAACCTATGGTCTGGCGACAAGGTCTACGCGCCCGGCGACTGGGGCTATTGGAGCATTGGCTCCATGGGTACCTACAACACCGCTATGCCCATCGGCAACACCAACGATGATCCCCTCTACCAGACGGAACGTTATTGGGCGAATACTGGCGGCTACACGATCACGCTGCCCAGCGGCAACTACAATGTGAACCTCCGCTTTGCGGAGATCTTCTACACCGAGGCCAACAAGCGCAAGTTCCAGGTCAAGATCCAGGATTCGGTCGTCCTGGACAACTTTGACATCTTTGCCCTGGCGGGCGCCTACAATGCCTACGATGTCACGTTCCCCGCCTCCGTCACGGGCGGCCTGCTGCGCATTCAGTTCACCCCACAGCTCGACGCAGCCAAGGTCAACGCCATCTGGGTCTATCCCAGTGGCGGTGCCCCGCCGACGGCGACACCAACAGTCACGGCCACGCCGACCGCAACGCCCGGCGGGCCGACCAGCACACCCACGCCCACCATCCCGGCTGGCCAGACCATCACCTACGTCTATCAGCACGGCATCAGCCCTGATCCAGGATACGCTTCTCCGGATACCTACATCAGCAACTACGGCTCGGAGCAGCTAAACAACTACTGCGACCTGGAAGCCCTCTATCTGCGCAACAACGACTACAAGGCCGCCCTGCTCAAGTTCCCCTTGACCGGCATTCCCAGCAACGCCACTGTCGTGTCGGCCAGCCTGAGTATCTACGTTGATTATCAGACCAACACCAATACTCTGGGGGTTGGTGCCTACCGGATGCTGCGCGATTGGGACGCCTGCTGGGCCAACTGGCGCGACGCTTCTGCCAGCATCATGTGGGGAACGGCCGGCGCCAACAACACGGCCACAGACCGGGTGGCGATCGCTGATGATTTCGTCACCCTCTCCATGACCATGACCTGGTACACTCTCAATGTCACCAACATGGTCCAGCAGTGGGTGAGCGACCCCGGAAGCAACAGGGGCCTGATCCTCAAGACAATTAGCGGCGGCAACGTGCAGTACAACGTGCGCTCTGCCGATTTCGTGGCGGTGCCCAGCACGCGTCCCAAACTCACGGTCGTTTTCTCTGTGCCCGGCACACCGTCGCCCACAGCCACGGTAACGGCCACGCCCACCCATACTCCAGCCACGCCGACTGCAACGTTCACGCCCTCTACCACCCCGTCGCCGACGGTTACGCCCGGAGGTCCAACCCTCACAGCGACGCCGACCGAGACATTCACCCTCACGCCCACGCAGACGCACACGCCTACCGTGACGCCTACTATCACGCCGACGCCTACCATCGCCTACGACGTGCGAGTGAACGCCGGCGGGCCAGCCTATACGGATTCCATGGGCAAGTTGTGGTCGGCAGATCAGGTCTACACACCGGGGAGCTGGGGCTACGCGGGCGGGTTCTCCCACACCGACGGATACACAACAGACATCCAACTCACAGCGGACGACACCCTATACCGAACAGACCGCTATTGGCTCTCCCCAGGCGGCAGCTACAAGTTCGATGTGCCTGTCAGTGGTCAGTACGAGGTCAACCTGCACTTCGCCGAGACCTACTACTTCCAGACCGGCAAGCGACTCTTCCGTGTCAAACTGGAAGGCATCGTCATCCTCGACAACTTCGACATCTTCCAGCAGGCTGGCGGGCACCATGTCGCGCTCGTTGTCACTCGCACCGTCACCGTCAACGATGGTCAACTCAACATCGCCTTCGAGACCATCAGAGACACGCCGAACGTCATGGCCATCCGCGTGGTCAACGTGCGACCGGCGACGCCTACACTGACGCGCACGAGCACGGTGACAAACACGCCCACGCGGACGCACACTCCTGCCGGGCCAAGCCCCACACCGACGATCACGCCGACGCCAAGCAACACGCACACGCCCACCATCACGCCCACCCCTGAAGGCTGTCCCGATGTGTATGAGCCGGATAATACCATGCCTCAGGCACGGGCGATCCCCGTGGGCGGTGGCGTGCAGCGCCACAACTTCCACGCCCCCTTCGACGTGGACTGGGTCTATTTCTCCGCCGCCGAGGGCGTCACGTACACCATCTGGACGCTCAACCTGGCCGGGGCCACCGACACCTTCCTCGACCTGTGGACGGCGGGCGGCCAGTTCATCACCAGCAATGACGACGATCCCGGCCATGACGGTCGCGCCTCCCGCATCACCTGGCGAGCAACTTCCAGCGGTATGTACTACATCAAGGTCTACGACTATAGCCCTGCCGTCCACTACGGCTGCTCCACCGGGTATGATCTGGAGGTCTTCGTCGGCGAGCCAGCGCCAGGCGCGACCGCCACAGCCACCCGCACGGCTACAGCCACCCCCACGCGCACGGCGACGGGAACGCCCACGCGCACAGCAACCGGAACGACGACACCAACGGGCACGGTCACGCGTACATTCACCGCTACCGCCCTACCGACCAAGACTAACACGCCGACTGCGACCTTCTCACCGACCATGACATCTACTCCCAGCCGCACCGGTACGCCAACGCCCACCGGCACACGCACCGGCACGTGGACCGCAACGCGGACGGCCACGGCCAGCGGCAC
>DAOUCN010000173.1:0-9117 GCA_034431995.1 Chloroflexota bacterium
GCGAGACCCGCCCCTGCCCGGCCCATGATGGTGGAGCAGGAAGAAAGGTACTATCCCGCGGCCGCCGCATCCATCTCGGCCTGAGCACGCTTCTGGGCTGTCTTGATGGCCTCTTCCATGTTGCCCTTCTTCACCAGCACTTCATAGAACAGGTCATAGATGACGCTGCCGGGGTCGGGAGCAACCAGCTTGGCCCAGGCATAGTTGGGATGCTGCGAGGGATGGGCATGCTCGAGGATCTCCGGGATCTTGAGCTTCCACGGGCGGTCCGTCCAGTGCTTCTGGGCGAGAGCAGCTTTGTTGGTGGGTAGATCGCCCAGGATCTGGCTCTTCTTGATCTGGCGCTCGTCCTCGCAGAGGAAGGCGATCCACTTGGCGCACTCGTAGGGGTATTTGGTGCCGCGCAACACACCCCAGTAACCGGCGCCGTAGTAGCAAGCGCGGCTGTTGGGGCCCTTGGCATTGACGGCAATCTCGATCTTGTCGCTCAGTTGGGGGAACTGCTCGTCAATCTGCTTAAAGTTGCCCAGACCGGCCTGGGCGAGCATGGCGCACTGCTGTCCGGTGAAGGTATCCCATGGGTTATGGGCCTTCTCCATGAAGTCAGGGGGGACGACCTTGTGCGTCCAGATTTGGTCGTACATCCATTTCAGGCAGTCGCGCATCATGGGGGTATCGAAGGTGGCGGTTGTGGCATCGGGCAGATTCATGTACTCGCCGCCTGCCTGCCAGTAGAAGGTGACGACCTGCTGCGGCTTATTGTTGTCCGAGCCGAACTCCATGCCCCACATGGTAACGTTGCCGGCGGCGTCGCGCTTGGTCATGGCCTTGGCCTGCTCGGTCAACTCTTGCCATGTGTCGGGTGGCTTGTTGAAGCCGGCCGCCTTGCCGAGATCGCTACGCCACATGAAGGGGCGCGGATCACCGCGGTGGGCAACGCCGTAGAACTCACCCTTGAAGCGGGCATCCTGCTGCGTTCCCTTGGCGAAGCGGTCATCAATGTCCTTGAACAGTTCATCTTTGTACGCGGTGATGGGCAGTGGGCCATACTTCCCGCGCCCCAAACCGACGAAGGACCACAGCCAGTACATGTCGGCGCAGTCAGGGTGATCGCCACCCTGGGCGATGAGCAGCCAGGTGTTGCGCGATACGTCCCAGTTCAGCTCCTGGACGTCCACCTCGATCTTGGTCTTGTCCTTGAAGTCCTTCGCCCATGCTTTGAGCTGATCCAGCCACACCTGAGGATCGGAGCCGGAGCGGTGCGTCCAGAAGACGATCTTGACCGGCGTTGTCTGGGCCGGCGCTGCCGTGGCTGCCGGCTTGGCGACCGTCGCCTTGGGGACGGGCGTCGGTGTGGGCGTGGCGCCACAGGCGGCCAGACCCATGGCCGCTGCGCCCATGGCTGCCAGGCGCAGGAACTCACGACGAGATCTCCGTACAGACATTGCCATCCTCCTTTGGATTTCTAGTGAACTGCATCTGCCACGTACATGCGGTAAGAAGAACGCTACTTTGCCCTCCTGCTCACATCACCTCCTCTCGGTGCGGTGAAACCCGTTGCGGCAAGAGGCCAACACGGGCCTCACACGCTGGCGAGCGGCATCCCTGCCAGGGCCAGTTTGGCTTCCGCCGCCACGCGGGCATTGATGCTGCGATGCAGCGCTGTCGTTCGCTCCAGATCGCGGCTCTCCAGAGCAGCGAGAAGACCTTCGTGGTCAGGGATGACCGTGCGGTGGACACTGCCGGGATCAAAACGCAGGCGCCGGTGGGTGACAACCAGCAACTGGCTGATGATCTGTTGCCACCATTCGATCAGTCGCCGGTGGCCAGCGCGGCGACAGACGTACTCGTGGAAAGCCATATCCAGATCAAGCAAGTGGACAGGATCGCCCGCCGTCACGGCATCCCGCTGCCGGTCCACCAGGCTATGCAGGTGGGCGAAATCCTCGGCAGTCAGTTTACGCAGCGCCCACTCCGCAGCCAGGCACTCGCACATGACACGCAGGCTGATGATTTCGTCTACATCCTGGGGCGTGGGGGCCCAAACGTAGGTGCTATGACCGCGATTACTGTGTACAAGCCCCTCGGCTTCCAGACGGTGAAGAGCTTCGCGCACCGGGCTACGGCTGACCTGAAGCTCGGCTGCCACCGCCCCTTCGGCCAACTTAGCACCCGGGGCAAGGGCGCCGGTAATAATGGCCATGCGCAAGCGTTGGGTGACGACATCGGCCAATGTGTTCTGCGGCACCGGGCCAAGAGATGAAACGCTCACCTGCTCTCCTCTAGCATATGGATCAGTTTCGACGGTGAAATGGGAGGTGTAACGCTCAGGAACAGTATACAGTATACCATATTTCCCGCCGTTTGTCAACGCTTCTCTTCTCTCTCAGGTGCCAATGTTTCATCCCCGCCGCTCGCCTCGCAGCCGTGCCACCTGGATCAGTTCCCTCTGCACACGCTCGCTGATGGCATGGGTGAGGGCAATCGCCTCATTGCCATTGCGCCGCTCCAGGGCATCGGTAATGTGGGTGTGATCGGGTACGACGGTATCCGGCGTGTAATCGGAGAGGACGCGGAAGCGCAGGTTGAGCAACATGGACGATTGGGCCTGCTGGGCGTACCAGGCCCGGAGTAAACCGCTGTGGCCGGAGCGCAGGCACTGACCGGTTCAAGGTCAGAGTATGCGAGGGGACAGTAGCGTCGTGATGCGGCCGCAACGGCGGCCACCGCTCCGAGGTTTGGGCGGAGAAATATGTGGGAGGGGTAGGCAGTATGGTGATACTCCCATCATGTATGGTACGGGGTAGGGGTAGAATGCAAGAGAAGCATTGTCTACACGGCCAGGCTCGTTGCAGCCTGGCTTTTTCTTTTTCCGAGGGGTCCGATGCTCGCACTGGGGAGCGTCAGAGTAAGGAACAGACCAGGTCCCAAGTCCTGGTCGTCCTTGCCCGGTGTGGTTGCAGACCGGGCTATTTTCCCCTTTCCGGAGGCTGACATAGTCAGGCGCTGTTGGCCGCCCTCCCCCTGGCCGGGCGGCTGGTGACCGGCGATGCGTTGTACTGCCAGCGCACGGTCTGCCAGCAGATCCTGGACGCAGAGGGGCAGCACCTGGTCGTCGTGAAGGAGAACCAGTCCACCCTCTATGCGGGCATCGCCCTCCTGTTTGCGGAGCCGCCCCCGGGGGAGATCTTTGGTGTGGCCCAGACCTGCGATCGCCACAGCTCACGCCCCTCCGGGGAGGTGCCCTGTCGCCCAGCTCACCGACGGTCTGGCCAGGGCATAGGCGGCGAGCCAGCCCACCAGGCGCATGGCCGCCCCCAGGATGAGCGCCCCATGCAGCCCAGCCAGCGGCACAAGGACGCCGGTGGCCACAAGCGGCGCCAGGAACACGGCCACGTTCATCGCCGCCGAGTAGACGCCGATGTGTGTAGGCCGGTGGGCCGCAGGCACCACCTCGAGCATCCCATTGTACAGGCCCACGTTGACGGGAGGAGAGAAGATGCCGCCAACGACGGTGGGGATCAGCAGGTACTCCTGGCTGGGACAGAGAGCAGTGAAGATCGGATAGAGCGCTACCCCGGAGCACCCCGCCAAGAGGACAAAGCGATTGCCCCGCCGCTCGGCCACACGACGCCACAGCGGATAGGCAATCAGCATGATCACCAGTTGCACCGTGGAAATGAGGCCGATCCACCCTTCCGAGGCATCAAGCACATGCACCCAGAAGAGGGAGTAGAGGGGCACGCACAGATACAGACCCCAATGCACCAGCAAAGAAGCAGCCGAATAGCGGACAAAGGGCCGGGCCTCTTGCATTGTCGCCAGGAAGCGGCGCACCTGGGCCAGCGTCAGGCGCGATGCCCACTCAGCTTGCGATTCCGATGGGGTGAGCGGTATGATGAGGCGGCTGAGGTAGTAGACGCTGCCCACGGAGAAGGCAAAGCCCATCAGAAAGAGGACTTGGTAGTTGTGTGGCAAGGGCAGCAGGTCGAGGAGCTTTCCGCCCAGGAAGGCAGCCACAGCACTGGTCAGGGAGAAGAGGGCGTTGCGTCCTGTGACAACCCGTGCCCGGTCCTGCTCAGGAATCACGGCGGCGAACATGGTTGTGAAGGCCACGTTGACAACAGCAGCGGGGATCGCACCCAGGGCGACGACGACCAACAGACCCGGCACCTCCACAGCCTCGGGCAGAAAGGGGATGGCAGCCAGCAGAGCATACTGAAACCGCATCAGAAAAGCAGAGACCACGAGCACCGAGAGGGCATTGCGCCGGCCTTCGACGATACGCCCCGCAGGGATGAGGAAGAGGGTGTTCACCAGGGCCGGCAGAGAGGAGAGCAGACCCACATCCTGGCTGGATGCGCCCAGGCGAATGGCATAGATCGAGAGAAAGGTGGACGCGATGCCAGACAGGACGCCGAAGAAGCCGTATTCGCGGTACAGGTTCTGGATATTGCGTTCTTTGCTATCCACGCTTGATCGTCACGGCCTGTCCGGGCAACCTGTGCATCGGGAGGCCCGCGGTGATGGGAGGCACGGCTCGCCACAGGGAGTATAGCTTTTTCGGCGCGACGTGTCAACGGCAACGCGATGAACCCGGACGCTGGCGCGCGGCGCGGTATTGGCATGTGCGAATGACCACCAATGGACGGATCGCGAACCACTGCCGTGGTCAAGCCTGAGACCTGCCGCTTCGTCGTATCAAGCACGGGGCTGATCGCATGTTCGAGACGATTTGTCGATGCCGATTCTCCCTATGTGTCCTCGTGTGGTATAATGGAGGCGATCTGGTCAGAAGACCGGTGGCAGGTCGCTTCTCATTGTGGCAAAGACCAGAGCAGCGCTCTGGGGGCTAGTGTGGCGACTGAGCTCGCGCGGGAGGTCGCGCGTCAGTCTGTGGTGGGAGGGATTGGCGATGGAGATTGGCATGATCGGCTTGGGCCGCATGGGCGCAAACATGACGCAGCGGCTGGTGCGTGGCGGCCACCGCGTCGTGGCCTACGATAGCGACCCGGCCAAGCGGGAACAGGCAGCGGCCCTTGGCGCGCAATCGGTAGCCTCGCTGGAAGAGGTGGCCGCCCGCCTGAGCGCCCCGCGGGCGGTGTGGGCCATGGTTCCGGCGGGGGAGACAACCGAGAGCGTCGTGCAAGCCCTGGCATCCCTGTTGGCGCCGGGCGATATCATCATTGACGGCGGCAATTCGTACTACAAGGACTCGCAGTGGCGGGCGAAAGCCCTAGCCCAGCGGGGTATCAACTTTGTGGACGTGGGCACCAGCGGCGGCATCTGGGGCCTGGAGAACGGCTATTGCCTGATGGTCGGCGGAGACAAGGCAGCCGTAGATCGGCTGACACCCATCTTCCGCACCCTGGCGCCCGCGCCCGATCGCGGGTGGGGGCACGTCGGTCCCAGCGGTGCGGGCCATTTCGTCAAGATGGTGCACAACGGCATCGAGTACGGCATGATGGAGGCCCTTGCCGAGGGCTTCGACATCTTGCAGGCGAAGCAGGACATGGCCCTCGACCTGCACCAGATTGCGGAGCTATGGCGGCACGGCAGCGTGGTACGTTCCTGGCTGCTGGACCTGACTGCCGCTGCCCTGGCCGAGGACCCGCGCCTGAGCACGATCAAGGGCTGGGTGGCCGACTCCGGCGAGGGCCGCTGGACGGTGGCCGAGTCCATTGATCTGGACGTGCCAGCGCCGGTGATCGCCCTCGCCTTGCAGATGCGATTTGCCAGCCGGCGTGACCCGCAGGGCAGCTTCGGCAATCGGCTGCTGGCAGCGCTGCGACATCAGTTTGGGGGGCACGCGGTAGTACGTGAAACGTAAACAGTGAAACGTAAACAGTGAAACGTAAACAGTGAAACGTAAAGGGTAAGACGTGAAGCGTGACCGGCAGGGGCATCATGGGTCGTGCGTTTGCACCTCACGTTTCGCGCATCACGTTTTACGCATCACGTTTTGCGTTTTACGCTTCAAGTCTTGGGTCTCGGTTGACAGGGCTAGACTTCTACGGTAGAATACCCTTGCGAACGAGACGGGCAGCAGGGAGACGCAATGAGCAAGATTTACGCCGTGGCCAATCAGAAAGGCGGCGTGGGCAAGACGACCACCGCCATCAATCTGGGGGCATATGTTGCCCTCGAAGGACGGCGCGTGCTCCTGGTGGACATGGACCCCCAGGCTAATGCCACCAGCTCCCTGGGCTATGACAAACGCTCCATTGACAACACGATGTACGATGTGATCATCAACAACTGGGAGCTGACGGACATCATTATCACGACCGAGCGCGTGGGACTGGACCTGGCCCCCTCTGGTCTGGCCCTGGCGGGAGCCGAAGTCGAACTGGTGGGCCTGCCCAAGCGCGAATTCCGCCTGGCCATGGCCCTCAAGGCCGTGTCCGAACGCTACGACTACGTCTTCGTGGATTGCCCGCCCTCCCTGGGGCTGCTCACCGTCAACGCCCTGGCTGCTGCGACCGGCGCCATCATCCCCATCCAGTGCGAGTACCTGGCGCTCGAGGGGCTGAGCCAGCTTCTGGGCACCATCAAGCGCATCCGCGAGCGGCTCAACTCGTCGCTGGCCGTCATGGGTGTGGTGATGACCATGTACGACTCCCGCACGTCGCTGTCGCCCCAGGTGGTGGCCGAAGTGCGCAAGTATTTTCCCCACGAGATCTTCAATACGATCATTCCGCGCAGCGTGCGCCTAGCCGAGGCTCCTAGCTACGGCCAGTCCATCGTCGAATACGATCCTGCCTCCCGTGGGGCACAGGCGTACCGGTCGCTGGCCGAAGAACTGCTGGCGCGCGGATAGTCCAACAAGCGTAGTTGTGCAGGGTTGCCTTTGAGCGAACCACAAAGCGCATAAAGGGAGGCAACTGGTCTTCGTGTCCTTTGTGGTTGTCAAACAACCCCTCGAAGGAGTAGGGTAAGGAGTACGTGGACGCAGGGAGGGAAACGTATGGCCGGTGATCCTCTGCCCTGGCTGCTGGAGCCAGACCCCGCCAACCCCGGCGTGCGGTACTTTGCCCTGACCGATCTCCTGCAGCGCGCTCATGATGCGCCCGATGTTCAGGAGGCGCAGGCCGCCGTGATGGCCAGCGGCCCGGTGCCGGCGATTCTGGACGCGCAGTATCCGGAGGGCTACTGGGTGAAGCCGGGCCCAGGGTACGGTCCCAAGTACCGGGGCACGGTGTGGTCGGTCATGTTCCTGGCCCAATTGGGCGCGGACGGGAGCGATGCCAGGGTGCGGGCCGGGTGCGAGTATGTCCTGGCGCACAGCCGTGCTCGCGGCTACGGCGGCTTCTCTGCCTCTGGCAGACCCGACGGCATGGTTCACTGTCTGCAAGGCAACCTGGTGGCGGCCCTGATTGACCTGGGCTGCCTGGGCGATCCCAGGCTCGACGAGGCCATTGATTGGCTAGCCCGCAGCATCACCGGCGATGGTATCGCCCCATCCAGCGCCAAGGACGCGCCGACGCGATACTACCGTTCTGGCAACAGCGGCCCGGGCTTCCTGTGCAGCGCCAACAATCATCTGCCCTGCGCGTGGGGCGCGGTCAAGGCCATGCTGGGGCTGGCCAAGATTCCCGAAGCTCGCCGCACGCCAGCGGTGAAGGCGGCCATCCAGACAGGCGTCGAGTTCCTGCTGGGCCGCGATCCCGCCGTTGCCGACTATCCTATGGGCTGGAGCGCGAAGCCCAGCGAGAGCTGGTTCCGGTTCGGCTATCCCCTGGGCTACGTGACCGACGTTCTGCAAAACCTTGAGGCGTTGACGCTCCTGGGCTACGGCGGCGATGTGCGCTTGCAGCGGGCCAAAGAGGTCGTGCTGTCTAAGCAGGATAGCGATGGCCGTTGGCGCATGAAATACACCTACAACGGGAAGATGTGGGCCGAGGTGGAGACTAACGGCAGGCCGAGCAAGTGGGTAACTTTGCGTGCCCTGCGCATTCTTCAACCACAGAGCACACAGAGGACACTGAGCTAGTGCTGGTTCTTTGTCCTTCGTCTTTGGTGTCTCGTCTCTCTGTGTTCTCTGTGTCCTCTGTGGTTCATTACGACGCGAGAAGGTGATGGCGATGCCTAGAGCGAAACGTGGTCTTGGCCGAGGGCTGGACGCCCTCATTCCCATGCCGGAGGGTGAGCCGGCGGGTCTGCAGCTCGTGCCCGTGGACGCCATCGTGCCCAATCCACGCCAGCCGCGCCAGGCCATGGACCCGGAAGCCCTACAGGAGCTGGCGAACTCCATCAAGGAGCACGGGCTGATTCAGCCGCTGATCGTGTCGGCCCTGGCGGAGGGAGAACGCGAGGCAGCGCTCGGCCTGCGCTATCAGCTCATTGCCGGGGAGCGGCGCTTGCAAGCGGCGCGTCTGGCCGGGCTGGCCGCTGTGCCTGTGATCGTCAAGGAGGCCACGCCCCAGGAATCGCTGGAGCTGGCCCTGGTGGAGAACGTGCAGCGGGCCGATCTCAATCCCCTGGAGGAGGCGGCGGCCTACCGCCAGCTTGTGGACGAGTTCGGCCTCACCCAGGAGAGGGTTGCAGACCGGGTGGGCAAGAGCCGGGTGACGGTGGCCAACACCCTGCGCCTGCTGGGCCTGCCTGACAAGGTCAAAGAGGCCCTGATGGAGGGGACGATCACCGAGGGCCACGCGCGGGCACTGCTGGGGTTGGACTCGCCGGAGCTGCAATTGGCCGCCCTCAAGGAGGTGCTCCACCGCGGCCTGTCGGTGCGGGCCACGGAGGAGATGGTGCGGCGGCTGGCGGAGGCGGCGCGGCTGGCGGCAGAGGCGGGCGAGTCGCCTGTGCCGGAGAAAGCGAAGAAGGACCCCCAGACCCAGGCCCTGGAGGACGACTTCCGCCGGGCCCTGGGCACAAAAGTCGAGCTTTTCCGCTCGTCCAAGGGCGGGCGCGTGGTGATCTACTTCTATTCGGACGAGGAACTGGACGGGGTGTATAGTGCGATTGTGAGGGGATAGGGTAGAGGGTGGAGGGTAGAGGGTAGAGGGCTCAGGGTATCGGGTATCGGGGGTCGGGAATCGGGATGCGAGACGGGTGGTGCGTGGAGCGTGGTGCGGAGAGCGGAAAGGGAACACGGAGCACGCAACACGGGTA
>DAOUCN010000174.1:0-3822 GCA_034431995.1 Chloroflexota bacterium
CTTGTCCACGCTGACCTGTTGGGGATCGTAGACGACGGTGCCCCGCTCGGTGGCCAGGTTGACGTTGACCTGTTTGACGCCGGGCAGGTCGCAAAGGGCGCCCTCGATGGTGGCTACGCAACTGGCGCAGGTCATGCCACCGATGGGTAGATCAACACGCTTCTCTGACATGATGGTCTCCTACGACGTGTAGGGGCGAACCTTGTATTCGCCCAGGGTGCGAATCGCGTGTTCGCCTAGGCGGCGAGCCTTGCCTGCCGTCGGCAGACCGGCGTCGACCTGGGCAAGAGGGCGAACATAAGGTTCGGTGCTACAGTTTGCTGGTTGCGGCGAAGACATCCACGATCTCGCCGATGACGCGCTCGCGCTCATCGGTATTCTCGCTACGTATGGCCGTGGTCACGCAGGTATTGAGGTGGTTCTCCAGGATCAGGGCGTTGATCTTGTCTATGGCCCGCTGCACGGCCAGCGTCTGCTTGATGATGTCCACGCAGTAGACATCTTCCTCGACCATGCGCTGGATGCCGCGCAGGTGGCCTTCGACGCTCTTGAGGCGGGCCAGGACATCTTGCTTGCGCTTAGGTTCCACGTTCGCCTCCGGTCAGCCCCTCCCCCTGGGGGAGGGGGCCAAGATGACTATACCACTGGAAGGGCGCTCTGTCAATACCCTTGTTCACATTCGGCAACGCAACGACGAGACCTGGTGACTATCTGACGTCCTACGGTGTCAGCAGAGCAGACAGCGTGATGATCTCGTAGCCCTTGCCCCGCAGGCCGCTGATGATGCGGGGCAGCACCTCGGCGGTCTGGGGGCTGCCAACGTGCATGACCACGATCGCGCCGTTGGCTGCGCCGTTGAGCACGGTGGTCAACACACGATGTGGTGTCACGTCCTCACGCCAGTCGCCGGAATCCAGCGTCCAGGTGACCGTCTGGAACCCCGCCTTGGCCACTGTTGCCAGGACACGAGCGTTGAGGGCTCCGAACGGGGGCCGGAAATAGCGGGTGGTACCGCTGCCAGTGATGCCCCGGATGATACGCTCCGTGAGAGTCAGTTCCTCGACCATGGCAGCGTCGGTCAGAGTGGTGAAGTCGGGGTGGCTGTTGCTGTGGTTAGCGAGCTCGTGACCGTCGCCCACGATTGCCTTCACCAGGTCGGGGTTGTCCGCGGCCCACTTGCCGGTCAGGAAGAACGTCGAGCGCACGTTCGCCTGACGCAGTGCGGCGAGAATCTTTGGCGCGTGGGCGGCGGAGGCGCCGGCGTCGAAGGTGAGCGCGATGCGTGGGCGTGTTGGATCACCCCGCTGTATCGCAGCAGGAGTCGGCGAGCTCACCCACCGCAGGGCGAGTATTGCGGACCGTGTGGCGGTGACGGTGACCGTCGCTGTCCTGGTTGGCGACGCCGTGGGTGTCGGGACGGGTGTGGCTGTCATCGTGCACGTGGTGGTCGCGCGGACAGTGGCCGTCGGCGTGGGCAGCGGGGCGGGTGTGGCGGTGCACGCCATGACTGCCACGCGCTCGTACGTCGGCGCGGCCTGTGGGCCGCAGGACGTCACCAACAACGCCAGCAGCGCAGACAGCAACAGAATCGCTCTCATGTCGTCATTGTATATGCTGGGGGAGAGAAAAGCAAGGCTACGCCAGGCAAGAGCTGACAGGTCTCTGAAGACCTGCCAGGGTCTTCAGCACGAGTAGGGAGGGTATGGTCCCGGCCGCCGGCTTCCGGGGGTCAGGCATCATGGCTGACCTACGCGACTGTCAGTCTGCCAGTGGACGTTGACACAACTGATGCAGATGTGGTATATGTGCTACGCGAGGAGGTGATGCACATGTAGCCTGCAATGTCATGGGGGAGAGATAGCGCATGGCCCTGCCTGCTCATGAGCTCTGACCGATCGGTTCCGCAGCCGGCTAGTCGGCGAAGCCCGACTTTGCGTAGCTGTTGCTGCGTTTCCCTGTGGCTGTCCGGCACAGGCTGCCCCGCGGCCTACGCCCCTCAGGCTGGACAGTCCAGGAGACAGGCCAAGCGATTGTCACGGAGCGTGACAGCTGGAGTTCATTGGCAGGCAGGGTGACGAGGCGGAGGTTCCCCGCCGCAAGGTGGGGCCAACCCCGGGTACTGCGCCGGGGGAAAATCGAAAGATCAGCGGATGCCTCCAGGGGCGGCCATGCCCCTTTCACTTCTCCTCCTTCGGGAAAGCAGCCCGCAAAGCCGCCAGGCAACCGGCGGGACAACCGGGCAAGGCAATGGCACCCCATACGAGCAGCATGCGGACGTCACCACAAAGACGCGACGCCACAGAGAGCCTCTTCGTGTCTTCGTGTCCAGGCTGAAAACGAACCGCCAAGACGCCAAGAACGCCAAGGACCTTGTGCTGGCGCGTTTTCATGCCTGGTTGTGCTCCACCAGGGCATGGACAACTTTGTGGTAGACCCTGCTGCTGCGCAGAATGAAGGAGGACTGCCATGTGTGGCATCGTCGGCTACATCGGTCCGAACCACGCTGCACCACTACTCCTGGATGGGCTGAAACGGCTGGAATACCGCGGCTACGACTCGGCAGGGATCGCCACGATCACCAATGGAGCCGTCCATCTGCACCGGGCCGTGGGCAAGCTGGCAAACCTGGAACGCCTACTGGGAGCATCCCCGCTGCCGGGCAACGTGGGGATTGGCCACACGCGCTGGGCCACGCACGGCCGACCATCAGAGCAGAACGCCCATCCCCACTGCGACTGCCGGGGCGAGATCGTGGTCATCCACAACGGTATCGTTGAGAACTATCTCTCGTTGAAGAGCGGTCTGCTGGCGAGAGGGCACCACTTCTCATCCGAGACAGACACTGAGGTCATTCCCCATCTCATTGAGGAGGAGTTGAAGGCCGTTGAGAGCGGCAACGGGCCTTCCGCCTTCGAGTTGGCCGTGCGCCGCGCCCTGTCCGCGATTCAGGGTGCTCATGCCATCGTGGTGATGAGCACCCGCTGGCCGGACCGCCTCCTTGCCGCTCGCCTCGGCAATGCTGGCGGCGTGACCATCGGCGTTGGCGATGGTGAGAACTACGTGGCCTCCGACATGCCTGCTCTTCTCCCCTATACCCGGCGCATGATCTTCCTGGACAGCGGTGATGTGGCGGCAGTCACTCCGACCACTGTTTCTGTGCGCAGGCTAGATGGCATGGCCGTCTCGCGATGCCCACAGGTGGTAAACCTCGATCCCGTGAGCGCAGCCAAGGGAGGCTACAAGCACTTCATGCTCAAGGAGATCTACGAGCAGGCACGCTCAGTGGGGGAGACCCTGGCCGGCAGGCTCGACCTGGCGAACGGCAATGTATGCCTGGAAGATGTGCATCTCTCGGCGGCTGACGTGCAAAAGATCAGCCGGATCACTATTGTCGCGTGCGGTACAGCCTGGCATGCCGGGTTGGTGGGCAAGTTCCTCATCGAGCGTATAGCTGGTATTCCTGTGGAGGTGGACTACTCCAGCGAGTTCCGCTATCGCTCGCCCATGATGGACGAAGGTACGCTTCTGGTGGCTGTCACTCAGTCGGGAGAGACCGTGGACACGCTCGTCGCCATGGAGCAGGCGCGGCAGAAGGGTGTGCGCGTGCTGGCAGTTGTCAACGTTGTGGGGAGCCAGGCCGGGCGCATCGCCGATGACGTTGTGTACATGCACAGCGGGCTGGAAATCGGCGTCGCCGCCAGCAAGACGTTCACATCGCAGCTCGTATGCCTCTACCTGCTGGGTATCCATCTGGGCAGATTGAGGGGGCATCTGGCCCAGGATCGTGCCCGATCCCTGCTGGCTGACGTGGCCGCCCTTCCC
>DAOUCN010000175.1:0-13814 GCA_034431995.1 Chloroflexota bacterium
GGACGTAGGCGCGGGGAACATGTGAGGCTGCTGAGGAGCTCCAGGGGCCTGCTGTCGCGCGGGCAATTATGCCCGCGCCATGGACACATCGCTGGAAGAAAGCGAGGGGGAGCTATGGAAGCTGCCCTGATGACAGAGCAGATCGTCTTTGAGAAGTCCGCCAGTCTGACCGACACCGTCACCAGCTACTGCCCTGGTTGTGGGCATGGCATCATCCATCGTCTCGTCGCTGAGGTAATTGACGAGCTGGGCGTGGCCGGGCGCACGATCGGTGTGGCCTCGGTTGGATGTTCGGTGCTGGCCTACAACTACTTGGCCTTCGACTGGGTGGAGGCGGCGCATGGGCGAGCGCCGGCCATGGCCACGGGGATCAAGCGTATTCTGCCGGACCGCATTGTGTTCACCTACCAGGGTGACGGCGACCTGGCCTCCATCGGCATGGGCGAGATCGTCCATTGTGCGGGACGCGGCGAGAACATCACCGTGGTCTTCGTGAACAACGCAGTGTACGGAATGACGGGTGGTCAGATGGCGCCCACGACATTGCCGGGCCAGGTGACCACATCCTCGCCCAAGGGGCGCGACGTGGTGACGATGGGCTATCCGCTACGCATGGCTGAGCTACTGTCGAGTCTGGATGGCGCGGCGTACATCGCCCGGCGAGCGGTGCATGATGTCGGCAACATTCGCAAGACGAAGTGGGCGCTGAAGACCGCTTTCCAGGTGCAGCAGGCAGGACTGGGCTTTTCCATGGTGGAGATCCTGTCGCAATGCCCCACCAACTGGGGGATGGGCGCGCTCGATGCTACTCAGTGGGTCAAGACAAACATGGTGGCGTATTACCCACTAGGTGACTTCAAGGTCAAGGACGAGGTGAAGTCATTCGCCAAGTCATTCTGACGAGAGGGAACATGCAAGAAGAGATCATTATCTCTGGTTTTGGGGGACAGGGCGCCCTCTTCGCTGGGCAGCTCCTTGCGTATACCGCCCTCGATCAGGGCAAGGAAGTGACGTGGATACCGTCCTACGGACCGGAGATGAGAGGCGGCACGGCCCACTGCGTCGTCATCATTGGTGATGAGCCCATTGGCTCGCCGGTCGTGCGGAGGCCATCAATCGCCATCGTCATGAATCTGCCATCCATGGAGAAGTACGAGCCGCTGGTGCAGCCACGGGGGCTGCTGATCGTCAATAGCTCCCTGGTGCCTGTGCACGGCAAGCGCCCGGACATTCGCCAGCTCAGAATACCAGCCAGCGAGGTGGCGGGAGAGCTGGGCGAGGTGCGCATGGCCAATGTCGTGCTGGTGGGTGCGCTGTTGGCCGTGACCCGGCTCCTGCCTATGGACGCCGTTGACGCGGCGATGGATGCCCATGTGGGCGGACGGGCACGTCGCCTTCTGGAGCAGAACAAGCAAGCCCTGCGCAAGGGGGCAGAGATCGCGCGGGCCGTCGGCAAGTGAGTAGCAGCACCGGCTACCTGTGGCGCGATGAATGCTTTTGACCCAATTCGGACTTTGTTTGGACGCCGTTCGTACTTCGCCTGTGTATACTCTCCTTGCTGTCGGCAAGGCTGAAGAAGGAGGTCTGTGTGAAAGAGATTCGTATTCATGGCCGTGGAGGACAGGGTAACGTTGCCGCAGCCGAGCTTCTTGGTGCTGCGGCTTTCGCTGACGGCAAGTACGCCCAGTCCTTCCCAGCCTTCGGAGCCGAGCGAACGGGGGCGCCCGTGGTCGCCTTCGTGCGCCTGGGTGACCGGCCCATCCGCGTGCGTAGCCAAGTGTATGCCCCAGACGTGGTCATCGTGCAAGACGCCACGCTCCTGGAGGTGGTGGATGTGCTACACGGGCTGAAGGATGACGGTCTGGTTATCATCAACAGCCCAAAGAAGTCCGAGGAGCTGGCGCTGGACACCAAGGCTCGGGTGCTGCCTGTTCCTGCCACGGAGATCGCCCTGGAGATCATTGGCCGCAACATCCCGAACACCACGCTCCTGGGTGCATATGCGGCTGCGACCGGAGACATCAGCAAGGAAGCGCTGATCGAGGCCATCTTCGAGCGTTTCGGCGCCAAGGGGCGAGACATCAACGCCCAGGCCGTGGAGCGCGCCATTGAGTACGTCAAGAGCCACGGTGCCCGCGGGGCACCTGCGCCGAGCCCACGGGTGAAGAAAGCCGTGAGCGTCAAGCGGCAGCTCGTGATGGACGTCTCCGTGGAGGCTGGCACGAGCAAGTGGACCAAGACAGGGTCATGGCGCACGTTCCGGCCCGTCTTCAAGCAGGAGAAGTGCACCGGCTGCAATATCTGTGCTACTCTGTGCCCCGAAGGTGTGGTCTACGCGCTCGAGAAGAAGAAGTACAGCGTTGACTATGACTACTGTAAGGGCTGTGGCATCTGTGCAGAGGAATGTCCCTTCGATGACATCGAGATGGTGCGCGAAAGTGAGAGGGTGACAGCATGAGAAAGCAAATCGAGGGTTCAATGGCCGTGGCCCAAGGCGTGCGTCTGTGCCGGCCACATGTGGTTTCGGCCTATCCCATCACTCCGCAGACGCACATCGTTGAGTTCCTGGCCCAGATGGTCGCCGACGGCGAGCTCTCCTGTGAGTTCGTGAATGTTGAGAGCGAGCACTCGGCGGCTTCTGTCTGCTTGGGCGCCAGTGCCACGGGCGCACGCAGCTTCACCGCAACCTCGTCCCAGGGGCTGTTGCTTATGGCCGAGGTTCTGTTCAATATCGCTGGCCTGCGGCTGCCGGTCGTGCTGTGCTGCGCCAACCGGGCCGTCTCAGCACCTATCAGTATCTGGAACGATCATCAGGATGCAATGGCCGTGCGCGACGCCGGCTGGATCCAGCTCTGGGCGGAGGACAGCCAGGAGCTCCTGGACATGCACATCCAGGCCTTCAAGATCGGCGAAGAGCTTGCCCTGCCGGTCATGGTGAACATGGATGGCTTCGTCCTAACCCATGCCTTTGAGCCAGTGGATATTCCGGACCAGAAGGACGTTGACGCCTTACTGCCGCCCTATCAGCCGCAGTACTATCTCGATGCCAAGAACCCGCGCACATTCGGTCTCCTCGTCGAGCCAGACAAGTACCTGGAGACGCGCTATGTCCTGCAGCGGGCCATGGAGAAGTCGGCTGACGTGGTGGAGCGGGTGGCTGATGAGTACTACAAGAAGTTCGGACGCTACCAGGGCGGGCTGCTCGACCTGTATCGGATGGAAGACGCTGACACGGTGATCGTAGCGATGGGCTCAGTGCTGGGTACGATCAAGGATGCCGTGGATGCGATGCGCGACGAGGGGATGAGAGTCGGTGTGCTCAAGGTGCGCTGCTTGCGACCCTTCCCCAAGAAGCAGATAGTCGAGGCCCTGCGCCATGTCAAGAAGGTTGCCGTGGTGGAGAAGGCGATCTCCCTGGGTTCGGGCGGCATCCTGTCGGCAGAGCTCAAAGACGCGCTCTACGGCAGTGGCGTATCGCCGGACGTGTATGGCTTCATCGCCGGGCTAGGGGGGCGCGATGTCACGGTTGAATCTGTGCGCAGAATCGTCGCCATGACAGAAGGGCCGGTTGTGGAGCAGGAGTTCGTGGACTTGAAGCTGGATCTGGTCAAGGAGGAGGACCGATGAACACCTACGCACTAGCCCCTGGCCACCGCGCCTGCCTCGGTTGTGGCGAAGCCCTGGGCGCCCGGCTGGCCGTCACGGCCGCCGGTACCAACGTCATCGTCACCAACGCGACGGGCTGTCTTGAGGTGTTCAGCACGGCCTACCCCGACACCGCCTGGAATGTGGCCTGGATTCACTCGCTGTTTGAGAACGCCGCGGCTGTCGCGTCTGGCATCGAGGCTGCTCTGAAGGCCCTTGGGCGCACGGACACGAGAGTGATCGCCCAAGGCGGCGACGGCGGCACGGCTGACATCGGGTTGCAGGCCCTCTCCGGCATGATGGAGCGCGGCCACGATGTGCTCTACATCTGCTATGACAACGAAGCGTACATGAACACCGGCGTGCAGCGCTCAAGTCTGACGCCCTACGCCGCCCACACGACGACCAGCCCGCGGGGCAAGATCGCCTTCGGCAACACCACGCGCAAGAAGGACCTGGCCGCGATTGCGGCGGCACATCACATTCCGTACGTCGCCACGGCCTCAGTGGGCTTCTACCAGGACCTTGAGCGCAAGGTCAAGAAGGCGATGAGCATGGTCGGCCCCAAGTACATCCAGATCCACGTGCCCTGCCCCCTTGGCTGGGGCTATCCGTCCGAGCAGACCATCAAGATCGCCAAGCTTGCCGTCAACACTGGCCTGATTCCGCTCATCGAGATGGAGAATGGCGTGCTCACAGGCGTGCGCAAGATCTCGAAGCGAGCCCCAGTGACGGAATATCTTCAGCCACAGGCTCGCTTCCGCCACCTGTTCCAGCCGGGACGCGAGGCAGAGCTGGCAGAGGTGCAGGCCATCGCCGATGCCAACATCCAGCGCTACGGCCTGGCATAAGCCCGCGTGAACGCAGGGGCGGCCCAACGTGGCCGCTTTCACACAGGGGGCGACTCCATTGGGGTCGCCCCTTTTTCTGTGGAATGCGACGACTCCGTCCTCGCAACCTCGCTCTGTGCAAGCCCCGCGGAAGTGGAGCGGCACGCTGCACCCTGATAAGCGGTGGAAAGCCATGTCGCAGACCCCCGCCTTCTCGCCGGTTGCCCGCCATGATATAATACGCTCATGATGAGCGAGCAACAACGTGAAATAGCGCGGGACATCCTCTCTGCCGCCCTGCGGGCCGTTGACCCTGCACAGGCCGTGCGCCGCCACGTGCAGCGCCAGCGCGATCTCCTACGCGTAGGCGAGCGCAGCTATGATCTCACCCAGATTGAACGGGTCTTTGTTATTGGCGTGGGCAAGGCCAGCCCGGCCATGGCCACCGCTATCGCCCACGTCCTCGACGACCGCCTGACGGCCGGCTGGGTCAATACCAAGTACGGCCACCGTCGGCCCTTCGGTCAAGAGGGCACACCCTCCAGTTACGTTTCACGGCTCACGTTTCACGAATGTGGCCACCCCATCCCCGACGAAAGCGGCGTCGCCGGCGCTCACCAGATCATGGCGCTGGCAAAGAAGACGACGGCGCGCGATCTGGTCGTCACGCTTCTCTCAGGTGGCGGCTCGGCTCTCATGGTTGCCCCAGCAGAGGGCTTGACATTAGCCGACAAGCAGACTGTGACCAGGCTGCTGCTCGGGTGCGGCGCCACCATCAACGAATTGAACTGCGTGCGCAAGCACCTGTCGGCGGTCAAGGGGGGGCAGCTAGCCCGGCTGGCTTACCCAGCCCAGGTGGTGACGCTCATTCTTTCCGATGTGGTGGGCAATGCGCTGGACGTCATCGCGTCTGGGCCGACCGTTCCTGACCCAACCACGTACGCGGACGCCCGGGCCATCCTGGATCGCTACCGGCTTTGGGACGAAGTGCCGCCGCCCGTGCGCAAGCGGCTGGAGGATGGGCTGGCAGGCCGTTTGCCGGATACTCCGAAGGAGGGTGATTCGGCCTTTGCTGGCGTGTACAACCTGGTCATCGGCAGCAACGAGCTGGCGGCGCAGGCAGCGGTGAGGCGCGCGCAGGAGCTTGGTTTCCACGCGCTACTGCTCTCCACGTATGTGGAGGGCGAGGCGCGCGAGGTGGGCAAAGTGCTGGCAGGTATCCTGCGCGAGATGGCGGCCAGCGGGCAGCCGGTGGCCCGGCCCGGATGCGTGGTGGTGGGCGGGGAGACGACGGTGACGCTCAGGGGAAAGGGCATGGGCGGTCGCAATCAGGAGCTTGCTCTGGCCGCAGCCATGAAGATCGCTGGGCTGCCCGATGTGCTGGTGGTAGCGTGCGGCACGGACGGAACCGATGGGCCGACGGACGCCGCCGGAGCCTTTGCTGATGGGACGACGGTCGAGCGCGCCCGCTCACGGGGGCTAGACCCGGCGGCGTATCTCGCCAAGAACGACTCGTACCACTTCTTCGAAGCCCTGGGCGATCTCCTGCTTACCGGGCCGACGGGCACCAACGTCAACGACCTAACGCTGCTCATTGCCTTCGCCTGACCGAGCCTCCATGCCGGGCAAATGCTGCCGGGGCAACTTTATTCCCCTGGACGCGCCTCTGTTCACCACGCAGGTCTCCAAGACATGCAGTTCAGGATATTATCCATCAAAGAACTGCTACAGATACTTGACAAGAAGCGGGAACTGTGCTATACTATTCTCTGGACGGACTCGCGTCTATAATGTAGTCCCTGTGCTGCTTTCGTATCAGGGCATCGCGGGGAGCGGAACGCCGCTAGCAGGTATCCTGGAGCCAGCGCCCAAAGGAGACAGACATGGGGTACAAAGAGAAGGAATACACCACGTGCCGACGCTGTGGCGGAATGGGGAAGCTGAGCAGGACGTGCCCAACCTGTCGGGGTGCCAAGAAGGTCAACGATTCTTGGTGCCCGACCTGCCAGGGGGTCGGAGAGCTGCAAGAGCGTTGCCCGGACTGCCGCGGCCAGGGCGTGGTGCCTCGGTTCTCAGGCTGAGTAGTTGTCGCGGGAGGGGTGGAACATGCTGTACGAAACGGCCGTCCAAACCCGGTTGGTGCCGGCAATCACGCTGGCTCCATCGGATCAATCTCTGGTTGTTGCGCCGCCGGCGCTGCCGGAGCTCGTTCGCCGATACACGTTCATCGAGGCCATAGCGCATCGTCTGCCCGTGCGCTATGCAGGCCACCGGCGTCTGTTCAGTCCCATCAACGGCTATCACCATCGTGTGTACAATGGTCGTGAGACGGACTGGGTGTTCGTCCCTATGCACGAGGACCCTCGTTTTCACAGCCGCTTCGGTTTCCGTGCTCCCAGACGTGTTATTGCCACGCTCACTCGAATCGAGCAGGAGATGAGACGGGCAGGCATTCAGTTCGACACGCTGTGGGTTGCTCATGAGGCGCCCCGTGGGGTGGTCCATGAAGGTGAGGCCATTCCGGAATGGGCAGTCATGCCGCCGCCCTCGAAGAGCGTGGCAGCTATGTCGCAGCAGTACGGACAGGACGCCGCGACCTGGTTTGCGGCCTTGAGGGGCGCGGCGAGCAGCGCGGTCACCGCTCCGCTTGCTGTCTTCGGAGCGCTGGCCATACTCGACCCCATCATCTTCGGTGTGATGGTGGGAGAGGGTCGCCCCGTTGAAGCGGGTGAGGAAGCCTGCTTCTACTACCTCGTTCATTGGCGGGACGATGAGGAGGCGTAGCCATGCAGAGTGTGACACTAGACAAGCTGCTCCAAAAGATGAGGCCCTTGGAGACAGGGCCAGCGCCCTTTGACGCGCAGCTCCGGCGCTATGTCATCTACAGCGCAGTGATTCTGGCGCTGGCCTCGCTGGTGCTGCTGTGGATCGGGCCAGCGATGGTGGAGGGCGACTATGCCTGGCTGTGGGGGTTGGCCCTTGGGCTGAATGTCGCAGGTCTCGGCTGCTTCGTCTGGCTATGGTTCCAGACGGATGGGCTGAAGGTCGGTGCAGCGGAGCACAACATGGTGGCTCGCGGTGCCATCGCCTTGGCCGTCGCGGATGGCGCGGTGGCTGTAGTGGCGACGGTGCTGATCATCATCGCCGTCATCGTCGCCATCATTCTTGGCATTCTGGTTATGCTGGCCGCCCTGGCAGGGCTGGCGAGCCAGAACTGACCACGCTGTACAGGCGGGCGCTTCCTTGCGTCGCTGCTTCGTGTGCGCCGCGAGGGAGCGCTTGCATTGCACCATATCCCCGTGCCATTTCCTCAACGCCTCAACAGGAGAATAGAATCCTCCGCCAACGGCAGGTGAAAACCGGCTGAACGCCGGTTGGCCATAGCCGGATTCGTCGCGCTTCCACCTGCTGTAGCCGGATGATTCCACCCGGCCTAGGCAGTTGCGTGACCAATTCAAGGACACAGAGACATGCCATTGTCTCTGTGTCCTCTGTGCTCTCTGTGGTTCTACAGCCTCATCTCAAGCTCGATCTCGTCGCGCAGGGGGATGCCGTGCCTGCCGACGAGGGGGATCTCAGGCTTGAGGCGGCGCGAGGCGTCCAGGGCATTGGGGTAGACGGCGACGAGGCGGAAGCGGCGTTTCTGGTAGAAGTGCAGAGCCTCCACGTTGTCATTGGTGGTGATGAGCCAGAGGCGCGTACAGCCAGCCCTCAGTGCAGCACTCTTCACGGCGGCGATGAGGGCTGAGCCGACGCCCACACCTTCCACCAGGCTGTTCAGCGTGACAATCTCGCACTGGCTGCCTTCGATGCGATAGGTCACGAGGCCGATCGGCTGGTCATCCCGTAGGGCCACGAAGCCCGGCAGGGTGTCGGTCTCGTGGATTCTCCCACGCGTGACAATCCTCGTGGAGCCCCACTGCTCCTGAATCAGGCGGTTCGCCCGCGGGCGGTCGCCGCTGCGAAGTTCGCGTATCTCGAAACTGACCATCATGACAGATGTTGGGCGGCTTTCCATGTCGCCGGTCGGCCATTACCGAAACAATCACATGGAGCGCGAAGCTTGCAAAGCCGATCCAGTTTGTTTGCGCTCTCTGCGCTCTCTGCGGTTTCGTGGCGCTATCCTGATGCTGCCAGGTCATACAACTCCCCGAACTTGCGTCTCAGGTAGACGATGTATGGCTCGATGGTCAGCGGGCTGCCGGTGACACGCTCGGTCAGCTCAGCCGCAGTGAACTTGCGCCCGTGTTGGTAGATGTTCTCCGTTAGCCAGCCGTGCAGTGTCGCACACTGCCCGTGGGCGATTTCATCTGTGATCTCTGGGTGGGCCTTGAGCGCAGCGGCGAAGAACTGCGCCCCCAGGATATTGCCCAGGGTGTAGCCCTGGAAGCGCCCGCCGACGTAGCTGCTGAACCAGTGGGTGTCCTGCAGCACGCCGTCGCGGTCGTCGGGCGGCGTGATGCCCAGATCGCTCTGGTAGCGGGCGCGCCAGGCCTCGGGCAGCTCACGCACGGTCAGTTTGCCCTCCAGGAGTTGCAGCTCCAGGTCGAAGCGGATAATGACGTGCAGGTTATACGTCACCTCGTCGGCTTCGGTGCGGATGAGTGAACGCTCTACGCGATTAATGGCGCGATAGAAGGCGTCCAGGGGCACGTGCCCGAGCTGCTCTGGGAACACGGCTTGCAGCCTCGGATACCAATGCTGCCAGAAGGCCCGGCTGCGGCCTACGAGGTTCTCCCACAGGCGCGACTGGCTCTCGTGCACGCCCGACGATGTGCCCCGCGCCAGGGGCGTGCCCTCGAAGTCCGTGCGGATGCCCTGCTCGTACATGGCGTGGCCCGCCTCGTGCATGGTGGCAAAGAGCGCCGGGCGCAGGTCGTCTTCCCTGACGCGGGTGGTGATGCGCACGTCGCCCAGGGAGAACTTGGTGGTGTAGGGATGGGCCGACTTGTCCTCACGCCCGCGCTGCAAGTCGTAGCCGATAGCTTTGGCGACTTCCAGACCGAAGGCCCATTGCTGCGGCTCCGGGAAATGCTGGCGAACGCAGGACTCATCGGCCGGGGGCTGCGATGTGATGGCCCGCACCAGGGGCACCAGGTGCTCGCGCAGGTGCGCGAAGAGGGGACGCAAGATGGCCACGGTCATGCCGTAGTCCGCCATGTCAATCAGCGGATCGGCGGGGTGAGCGTAGCCTGGGAAGAAGTCGGCATAGCGGCGGGAAAGCTCGACGGTCTTCTCCAGGAAGGGGCGCACGGCGGCGAAGTCGTTGGCGGGGCGGGCCTTGCTCCATGCCTCGAAAGAAGCGGCGCTGTGGCTGGCGAACTCGGCGGCGAAGTCCGGCGGCACCTTGACCGCCTTCTCGTAGAGGCGGCGGGCGACGCGAATCATGCTGGCATCGTCGGAGTCGTAGGGCAGGCTCTCCTCGTAGGGGCGCAGCTCGTCCAGGAGCTTGCCGATGGCCGGGTCGGTGTGCTTCTCGTGGGCGATGCGGGAGAGGGTAGCGATCTGGCGTCCCCGTGCCGCTGCGCCTCCCGGGGGCATGTAGGTGGTCTGGTCCCAGTGCAGGAGGCCGGCCGCTGCCTGGATGTCGTTGACTTCCAAGAGGCGTGCTTTGAGTTGGTCAAGTTGCGTGTTCAATGGCGGGCTCCTCTTGGCGAAGATGCTGTTCGCCCTCTATCTGTGACCCGTCGTGCGGCCTCTTGCCCTCAGGAATCCTCTTCGTCTTCATCCGACCAGTACTGCTTCGGCGCCTTGCCCTGGCTGTCCACCACGCGTGGATACTTGCCGCGCTTGGCCTTGGGCTGAATGTCCACCACCTCGACCTCGAACCTGTGGCGATCTCCGTAATCGAACAGATAGAGGAACTTGTGCTTGCGAACCAGGCCCAGCTCGCCGATCGTCCATTCGGGCGTCCAGCGCGGACCCTCATCGGCATCCGGTGACGTGAACTCGTAGCTGCTGTCCCAGGCGACGCCGTTCAGGTAGAATGAGTACAGGTGGTCGGCATCCCACTTGATGGCGTCCTGAATGGCATAGTGCAGGTCATCCAGGGTTTGGTTCGAGCGTACCTCGATGGTGCGATGGATAGTCCTGTCCCACATGCACGTGACCTTGAAGGCATACACGCCATCGGGGTTGTCCGGGTCAGCAGGCATGTTGGCGGCGCGCAGAACGGCTCGCGCCTGGAAGCGAGTGTAGAACGTCCGGCCAGCGGTGACGGCCTGTGACAGCTCTTCCTGCACATCCGCTGGCAGAGCCTTCTCGAGGTCCAGGTACGCCCGGCCCAGGTAGTAGATGGCCAGGGCCTGCACCTGTTGGTTCTTGTGCCGCGTGAGACCGCGCAGGGCCTGGCGGGCAGCTTCGTCATCGTGTTGGATGGCAATACAAGCTAGAGCTGCTGTCGCAAGCGCGCGCCGTTCGGACGAGAAGCTGTCGCGCGCCCGCGTGATGTCCACGAGGCCGGTGAGAAACGGGACCGAGGATGGGTCTGCCGTTGCACCGATCAGCTCCAGGAGAGACTTCTGCACGCGGGCGCTGCCGGTTCCACCTACGTCCAGAACGCGCCCGTACAAGTGCTGGGCACGTGGGACATCGTCGAGAGAAAGGGACAGACAGCCTTGCCACGAGTACAGAAGCGCATCGTTGAGGTCCTTCCTGCCGGGCGACGGGTCATCGAGTATCTTGCCTAGCCGGTCGAGAGCGCTGTGTGCATCTGCCTGCCGCTTAGCAAGCTCGGCGGGGGGCGTCTCCTCTCGAAGGTCTGCGCCCAGGAGGAAGCCATCCAGAATATCATCATCTGGGAGAGCCCTGTCTGCCGCCTCCTCCTGGGCAATGCGCTCATGATAGGCAGCCTCGATACCGTCCTTGCGGGCGCGCTCAATGATGGTCAGGTGATCCTCGGCGACGCCTGTTTCTTCCGGGCCGAGTCCACTCTGTTGGTCAGCCTCCCGGAGTTGCATCAAGAGAGCGACCGCGTCGTCAGAGAGCAGCTCGCTATGAGCCTGCAAGAAATCCCGTGAGTCCTGCCAGGTCTCCATCGTGAGCCATGCATCCATGGCCTCAGCCAAGGGGGACGGTCTCGACGCTGTGCTGAACGCCCTCACCAGAGAGAGCAGTTGGCGCAGCCCGGCCAGACCATCCGCCGTCGCCGTGTCGCCCTGGCTGCGAGCATCCTCTTCCTCTTGTGCCAGGAAGCGATCGGTTTCAAGCGCTACCAGCACCGGCTCCTCGTGCACGAGCCTCTTCAGGTCTTCGGGTGAGCCGACCGTGCGGAGTCGCTGCAGAGCTTTCTCAAGGTTAGACATGCATTCCTCCTGGCAGGCAGGGCCTGCGCGCTGACGCTCGATCGAATTTGCGGACAGAAGATACGATCAATGCCTGTGGCCTCGTCCGGCCAACCGTGCCTCCTCCCAATCTCTGAACGTCACTGGCGGGTGAATCATCTCGCTGGCAGGCAGGGGATGCAGATGGGCGGCCTGGTCGGGGCAGCCGGTGACGCACAGGCCGCAGCCAATGCAGCGCGAGCGGTCAACCCAATAGCTTTTGCCGTCCGTCGTGATGGCCTTCACCTGGCAGCGCTCCATACAGATGCCGCAAGTGCCGCAGGCGTCCTGGTCTATCTCGGCGTAGTAATTGGCGCGGGCCACGGAGTTGGCGAGGCCGAACTCGGTGATGCCGCGCAGGATGCCACAGCAGCAGCCGCAGCAATTGCAGACATAGGTCACGCTCTCGACCGTGTTCATGACTGAGTGTACCAGCCCCACCTCTTCAGCGCGGTCGAGGACTGCCAGGGCCTCGTCCTTCGAGATAGTGTTGGAATGGGGAGGACGGTCGTACTCCGTGAAGGCCAGGCACATGCGCAAGGGCGCGTCGCAGGCTTTGCCGATCAGGCTGCGCTCATAGCGGCAGATGCAGTCGCGCAGGGAGAAGCCCCTAGCCCGCTGGAGGAGCACCTTCACGTCGTCGTAGGGCAGAATCCATTCGACGTTGGTGGCCTTCTGGGCAGGAACGACCCGCTGCAGGGCGGGCTGTGCGGCCATAATGCTGCGCATCGCACCCTCGGCTAGATAGCGCTCGAAGAGCTCGGCGAACTCGCGGTCCATGCGCCACAGCTGCCCTTCGTAGATACCGACCACGAAGGGGGCAAGGCGGAACTCAAGCCCGCTTTCACCTCGCCGCGCCCACACTAGGTCGTTGCGAGCCATGTCTTTGAGCGTGGCGGTCACGTCTTGGACGGGTCGTCCGACGCGGGCGGCGATGGCCTCGGGTGTTTCGAACTCTCGGCCAAGCGTCACGGCTATCTGGGCCTGTTCCTGGGTGAAAATCTTGCCCAGCAATTGCAGCTCCACGCCGGACGAGGTGCGTGGAAAGCCATTGGGCAGAGCATCGAGGCGATCAGCCAGGCGTTCATACAGGTCTGCAGTCACGTAGTTGTCTCCTCCCTCACGAGTTATTATGCCCACAGTACAGAACGTAGAATGGCCAGGAGTTGCAGGCATCAGGTGTTACTTCGCCTGCGCCATTGGTTCCGCGCCCGCCGGCGGGTTTGGCGCCCGCCGGTGGTTGCGCGCCCCTGGCGGGTTTGGCGCCCGCCGGTGGTTCCGCGCCCCTGGCGGGTTTCGCGCCCCGTGCCGGCTTCGCGTCCGGTCCCCGTTTCGCGGCTTTCGCCGCTTTCGCGCCTTTCGTGATTATAGCTTGTACCCTATCTTGCGCAGGAAGCCCTTGCGCCAGGCGATGCCCTCGTCGTCCTCGATGCCTTTGGGCGAGGAGCCGTCAATGACGCCCAGGATGCCCCGGCCGCCATCCTGCTCGGCGATGACCACGGTGACGGGGTTGGCGGTAGCGCAGAAGATGCGGCACACCTCAGGCACGTTCTTGACGGCGTTGAGGACGTTGATGGGGTAGGCATTAGCCAGGAAAATGATGAAGCTGTGGCCGGCGCCAATCGCCTGGGCATTTGTCTTCGCCAGGTCAATCATGGCCTCGTCGGTGCCCGTCCAGCGGATGAGGCAGGCCCCGGACGATTCGCAGAAGGCAAGGCCGAACCTAATGCCGGGCACAGCGCCCACCAGGGCCTCGTGGAGGTCTTCCACCGTCTTGATGAAATGGCTTTGACCCAGGATGAAGTTCACGGCTTCAGGCTTCTGAATCTGGACAGTCTTGAGTTCCATCGCGGCACCTCCGCCTGACAGTATGATGCGATTGTAGCACAGGCTGAGCGGCATGTCTAGGCGGGCCGAGCCATGTGGTGCCATCTGGCAAACTGCTGCTCTTTGCTACTGCCACAGTACATCGGCAAGTGGGATATCTTGGAACGATGATGCGTGAAGCGGGGGGGGG
>DAOUCN010000176.1:0-16999 GCA_034431995.1 Chloroflexota bacterium
GCCGGCGTGTTCCTCTTGTCGTTTTTCCCGGTCGTGCTGAATGGCATTGTTGGCCTGCGCGCGATTGATCCCGAGATCATTCATCTCACGAGGTCCACTGGCGCGAGTGCGCTGGACACCTTCGTGAAGGTGCGACTGCCTTTTGCCCTGCCCACCTTCTTTGCCGGATTCAAGCTGGCGGCCATCTCGGCAACGGTGGGAGGGGTGATTGGCGAGTTCATCGGGTCAGACAGCGGGCTGGGCTATGTGATTCTGGTGGCCAATGGCGACCTGAACACAGCGCTGTCCTTCGCCGCGATCATTATCCTTACCGTTCTTGGCATGATACTCTACTATGCGGTGGAGTTCATCGAGCATCTAACTATCCCGTGGCATGTGTCGCAGCGCATGCCGGCTGGCGAGACGCAGGGGATCTGAGCACAAGATGGTGGCTCAGGGAGGAGAAAGGAGGTGGGGCCAGGAAGAGAACACAGGAGGACGCCATCTCTCAGTGCAGTTCGGCAGTGCAGCTAACGACAAGCAAGGAGGCAGGAGATGAAACTCACGAGAAGGGGTTTTCTGCGCGGCGCAGCGGGGGCCGCGGCAACCGCAGCTATGATGGCCGTGGGCGGGTGCGGCCCCATCGGACAGAAGAAACTGGGTGCGGCAACCTTCCGCATGAACTGGAAGGCATCGGGGCCCCATCCCCCGTACTTCCTAGCCGTGGGTCGCGGATGGTACAAGGCGGAAGGGATCGAGCTGGAGTTGAAAGAGGGCAGCGGATCTGGCACCGTCGCCCAGTTGGTCGGCAACAAGTCGGATGCATTCGGCTTGGTTGACGCGGCGGCGGCCATACCCCTGGTTGTGCAGGGGTTGCCCATCAAGTGCGTGGCCATGGTGTCCCCTCGCTCCTCGCTGGCGGTGATCGCCCGCAAAGATAGCGGCGTGAAGACGCTCAAGGACCTGGAGGGCAAGACACTGGCTATCACTCCTGGAGACTCGTTGACGCAGATCTGGCCGGCTGTCGTCGCTGCCAACAAGCTCGACGCCAGCAAGATCAAGCTGGTGAACGTGGATGCGGCAGCCAAAGTCCCCTCTGTTCTGGAGAAGCGGGCCGACGCCCTCTTGGGCTCATCCGCCGATCAGAACTTCATCCTTCAGGCTCAGGGCGTGGAGACAGTGGACATGGACTTCGCCGATTTCGGAGTGAACGTCCTGAACCTGGGCATCTTTGTTCACAATGACACCCTCAAGGAAACCGACCTGATTCGGGCCTTCCTCAGGGCGACCCTGAAGGGACTGGAGGCTGCCGAGAAGGAGTGGGAAGCGGGCATAGACTTCATGATCAAGCAGTTCCCTGAGCTGGACAAGAATGTCGTCACGCAGCAATGGAAGGCATATTCGCGGCAGCTCAAGTCCCCGAACTGCCCCACGAAGGGCTATCTCTACAACTGCCCGCAGGACTGGCAGCAGACGCTGGACATCATGGTGCAGTATCGCGACCTCAAGACTAGCATGAAGGCAACGGACTTCTACACCAACGACTTCGTGCCAACGAAGTGATGGCTGCGCTACGGCAGCTCAGCTCGCATGGCGGGCGCCTCCTGGCTGGAAGCGACGTGGGTCATTCCAGCCAGGGTTGCGAAAGGTTGGCGATCGCTCATCATGCCCGGGGCGCACGATTGGGGATGAAAACGCGGGCGCGATCTCTGCACTACATGGTGATTCTTGCTCGGAGGTGTCAATGGGCCTGAACGAGGCGGGTGATGCCTCATTCGTAACCGTGGACAGGGTATCCAAGACATACCTCACACGCACCGGGCCAGTGCAGGCTTTGTCCACGGTGTCGTTCGGCATAGGCCGGGGAGAGTTCTTGGCTCTTCTTGGCCCCAGCGGCTGTGGGAAGAGCACACTGCTCATGATCATCGCTGGCCTCCTGGAGGCCACAGCGGGGCGGGTGTGCATCGGGCAAACCGTGGTGAAGAGGCCCTATACAGACGTTGGTATCGTGTTCCAGAACCACGTGCTCTTGGAGTGGCGCACGACACTAGAGAATATTATGTTCCAAGCTGAGATGCGCCATCTGCCACGGGCGGAGTGTGAAGACAGAGCGAAAGCACTGATCGACACTGTATCTCTGACGGGCTTCGAGGACAAGTACCCCCACGAGCTATCGGGAGGGATGCGTCAGCGGGTAGCGATCTGCCGCGCTCTCGTGCACAACCCGCCCATCCTCCTGATGGATGAGCCTTTTGGCGCGCTCGATGCCCTAACGAGAGAACAACTGTGCATTGACCTAGAGAAGCTGTGGCTGAGCAGCCAGAAGACCGTCTTGTTCATTACTCACAGCATACGCGAAGCCGTGCAGCTCGCCGATCGGGTGCTCGTCATGACGCCGCGGCCGGGAGTCATCTACCGAGACATCAAGGTGAACCTGCCGCGCCCGCGCTATCAAGGAGCGACGACGAGCGACGAGTTTGCACGCCTGACAACGGAGATCCAGGGCATCTTTATGGCGCAGGGCGTCTTGCGGACATGATGCCAGGCGAAGCGGGGAGGTGCATGCATGATCACGAGACAGGAATTCGAGTGGGCACAGAAACGTGCCCAGGAGTTCCTGCGAAAGGCACACATCGCCATCACCCCTGCCGAGGCGGCCCGCATTGAGGTGGCAGACTGTGGGCTGGGGGAGCTATCGGCGCTAGGCCTGCAGATCCTCACATATCTCAACACAGAACGCGTGTGCGCCAAGGAGCTGGTTATTCTGCCTGGGCAGGTCTGCCCGGAGCACCGTCACCCGCCAGTGGCAGGACAACTAGGCAAAGAAGAAACGTTTCGCTGCCGATGGGGGACATTCTACCTCTACGTGCCAGGAGAACCGGCTCTTAGGCCCAAAGTGCAGCCTCCAGCACACCGTCGGCAGTACTTCACGGTCTGGCACGAGGTGGTCCTCCAGCCCGGCGAGCAGTACACTCTGCCGCCAGACACAAAGCACTGGTTCGGTGCCGGGCCACGGGGGGCCGTCGTCTCGGAGTTCTCGACCCACAGCGACGACGAGAGCGATGTCTTTACGGATCCGCAGGTGCAGCGCATAACGGTCATTGGGGATTAAGACAGGGCGCCCCCAGCTCTCGCCCGTTGCTGGGGGCGTCTCTATTCGTTCTATCCCATGAATATCTGATGGCAGTGGGGGAGTGGCCGGAGGCCGATGACGAGCCAGCGGACGGTGGGTGGATCCGCGAGGCTCCATGATGTTGAGGCCACCCCCCACTGCCAACGTGAGGAGGAGGGAAAGGGCAACGCCAGGTTGTGCCACGCCAGCAGCTGCGGCTCCCCGGTGCTGGGAGCGGCCTTCCAGAACGCGGCTTGTGAAACACGCGACGCTCTGCTCTTTCCGATGCACCGATAGTAGTATACACGAGCAGCGCGCCCGTGTCAAGGGATGTTGTGACATGTGTCACGATATAGGCATAATTGCCTAGCCAACATTGGCCATGGCCGACATTTCCAAATGGTCTGCGTCGCTGCTCTCTTGCGACGACTGACCTACATCAGAGCAGGCTGGCGATACAGCGGCCCAGGGAGACTGCACGGCTGCACGGGGACGCACATGTCATGTCAGTTCTCCATGCCCTGGTAGGGCGCAACCAGGCATGAAAACGCACTACCACGAGATCTTTGGCGCTCTCGGCGTCTTGGCGGTTCATTTTCAACCTAGTCCTCTATGCACAGGCGCATTCTCGATCGAGCCGCGGCGCTACTCGACAGGCTAGACCGCCCATGCTATAATCCGTGGCAACACAGGGAAGGGAGCATTGCCAGCAGCGGTGGTACCGGACGGAGCGAGAGCAAACGCCAATGACCGTCGGCGGATCAGCGTCTGGCTGTTTGCCTGTATTCTTCTGGCTCTTGCCCTACGCGCGCACGACCTCGGCGGGCAGAGCCTGTGGTGGGACGAGAGCCTGAGTCTGCACCGGGCTCAGGCTTCCCTAACGACGATTCTCACCAATCGCATCATGCTCACCGATGGCGAGAGGTTCCTGCCCACGGTGGACAACCACCCTCCCCTCTACTTTCTTCTCCTGGCAGCCACGGTGCGCCTGCTAGGCATGAGCGAGTTCGCGCTGCGCCTGCCGTCTCTGTTCTTCTCGCTGCTTCTCGTGCCTCTGATCTATGCGACTGGGAGCATCGTGCTGGGGAAGAGGGCGGCTCGGTACGCGGCTTTCTTTGCTGCTGTCTCGCCCCTTTTCCTGTGGTATGCTCAGGAAGCCCGCATGTACACGATGGCGCCATTCATGGGTCTGCTGTCTGTGTACTGTCTCCTGCGGCTGCTTGGTACCAACCGCCGGCACGTCCTCGGGTGGGTGCTCGCCTACGTTGCTGCAACGATCGCCATGCTGTTGACGCACTATCTGACCCTGTTCGTCCTCGCTGCGGAAGGAGTCCTCGTCTTCTTTGCCCTCTTGCGGGCTCGGCGACTGGCGCGCTTGGCGTGGGCTGCCGTGGTGCTGCTGTTGGCTGCTGGTCTGGTTGTGGCCTATGGCCTGACCATCGTCCCTCCGCCGCAGGCAGGTTTTGTGCCCATATTCATCCTTGGTCGGGATGTGCTCAACTCCTTCAGCCTTGGCCTGTCTGTCAGAGTGGACGAGGTCATCTGGTTTGACCTTTTCTTCCTGGCAGTGGCAGTGCTCGGCCTGTTCCATCGCCAAGAGGATGCCGACAAGCCCTCGCTTCCGTCTGCACTCGTCATCCTTGTTTACTTCGCCCTGCCCTTCTGCCTCACGTATGTTGCTGGCTACATTCGGCCGGTCTACATGACGAGCCGACACTTGATCGTTGTCACGCCTCCCTTCTATCTGGCGCTTGGGGCCGGTCTGGCGGGCTTGAGTTCGCCGCGCTGGCTGCGGCACGTTGCGGCCGCGGCCATGATTGCCGCCATCGCCTTTTCTTCGCACCAATACTTCACGAACCCCGCCTACCAGAAAGACGATCATCGGTCGTGGGGAGAATATCTGCGCGCCCATGTCCAACCAGGCGATGTGGTGGTGGTGAATCCGCCGCACATCCACGAGCTTTATCGCTACTACGCCGACGGCGGGCTGGCATGGGTAGGGCTTCCCCGCCTGCTGGAAGGGACCGCCAAAGCAACGGCAGACGCTTTGGAGCGGCTTGCCACGCAGAAGCAGAACATCTGGTTGGCGCAGTCCAACACCCCGCTTTGGGGAGACCCAGATCGGCTGCCAGAGGGGTGGCTGGACGCCAACCTGAGCAAGACGGACGAGGTGACGTTTCACGCACTGGCGTCGCTGGTACGTGTCTCGCGCTACGCTACCAGGCCACCAACGCTGGTGGCACCGCCAGCCCCGCAGTTTCCGGCAGAGGCCGATCTGGAGGGCCGGCTCATGTTCCTGGGTCACGATGTCGTGAGAGAAACGGCTGAGCCAGGACAAGCCGTGGGCCTTCGCCTCTACTGGCGGGCAGGGCCGCGCCTGGATGGCGAGTACAAGATATCGCTTCGGCTCGTGGACGAGACAGGGCAGACGTGGGCCCTGGCCGATCACCAGCCCGCCAATGGCTTTCACCCAACGACGCGCTGGCAGACTGGAGATCTGGTGCGTGACGATACCGATCTTCTTGTCCCCCTGGCGACGCCGCCCGGCACCTACCATGTGCAGATGATCGTCTACGCAGCCAGCAGTGGCCAACCCCTGTCATACTCTGTTCAAGGCGGCCCCGGGCGCACCACCATCGTCCTCGGCAACGCACGCGTGGTCAGGCCCCAGGTGTACCCGAGCGCTTCGGTTCTGCCGCTCACAGAGCGCACAGGCGCACGGATCGGCCCATTGACGCTTATGGGGGTGCGCATGGACCGGAGTAGCGCCCTGCAGGGCGAGACGACAACGGTTGAGGCCTACTGGCGGGCAGACGAGAAGCCGCGCGCCGAGTACCTGGTGCGGGTGAGTTTGGTGGATACCGGAGGGCGCGTGCAGCGTGAACGACGCTACGCCTTGACCACGCCCGGACACGGCACGCTCTCGTGGCAGCAGCATGAGGTGGTGCGGGGTGTCTACCACCTGGATGTGCCGAAGGATATAGCGGCAGGTCTGTACGACCTGCGGTTCGCGCTGGAGGATGTCGGCAGTGGGCACATGTTGACGTCGCAGCCAGTAGACTTGCTGGGCTGGTGGCCGGGTCGGCAAGCGGGCGTTGCGCGCCTCAACATAATAGAGCGAACGCGAGTACGGAGCATTCCGGCCATCGGCCATCCCCTGAGCGCCAACCTGGGGGACAAGGTGTCGCTGCTGGGATACGACCTGGCTAGCGATGAGACACCGGTGCGGCTTCAACCCGGGCGGCCCATTACCATCACCCTCTACTTCCAGGCCATCACGATGATGGACACGAGCTATTCGGTTTTCATGCACGTGGTGGATGGCGAGAACCGCATGTGGGGGCAGCAGGATCAGGTTCCACGGGGGGGTAGTCACCCGACAAGTGTATGGCTGCCTGGGGAAGTGGTCAGCGACACGCTGGCCATGACCCTTCGCCCTGACGCACCTGCGGGCACGCTGCGGGTCATCGCTGGCCTCTATGACCCCATCACGTCCACTCGCATCCCAGTCCTGGGGGGAGATCAGCCGGGCGACAGCGTTCTCCTTTTCTACCTCCAGGTTCCTCGCTAAGAGGCTGTGTGAGAAGCCTGTCCGCTGTCATGCTGCCTGCCCCGGCGTGCAGCAGGCCAGGGAGCGCAGCGAAGCATCTCAATCGGCCGTTGTCTGCGCCATGAGACTCTTCGCTCCGCTCAGAGTGACAGCCTCGGCAGGTTTGCGCACACGCTCCGAGGGCTCGCCAGTCTGCTACGGCTCGCTTGGAGGCGCAAGGGGTGCGTCGAGGCGCGCAGCCTGGCCTGTGCAACCTTTCCGCGCCTCATGCGTATACAGTTGGTGAAGAAGGAGTCTGGGATGGAGGAGCAGGTCTGGGTGCAGGCTGTGCTGCGCGGTGACACCGCTGCCTTCGCCCACTTGGTAGACCGCTATCAGGTCCCCGTCTACAATCTGGCCTATCGCATGCTGGGCAACGCCGAGGACGCCGAGGATGCCGCCCAGGAGACGTTCGTGCGTGCCTTTGCCCAGTTGGCAACCTACGACTCCGCCCGCAAGTTCTCATCGTGGCTGTTGTCTATTGCGGCGCACTACTGCGTTGACCAGTTGCGTCGCCGACGAATCACGTGGTTGTCACTGGATTCTGTCTTCGGCTTGGATTGGGCGTGGCTGGTCGGTGATGGGCCGGAGCAGGTAGCCGTAGACGGCGAGGAGCGTGATGAGATCCGGCGGTTGCTCCATCTCCTGCCTGCGAAGTACCGCCTCGTTCTCGTGCTGCGCTACTGGTACGACATGTCCTACGCTGAGATCGGTCAAGTCACAGGCATGAGCGAAGCGGCGGTGAAGACACGGCTACATCGGGCCAGGGAGATGCTCAGCGAGCATCTCCTTCAGGAGGACCCGGGCCGAACTGGTGACCAGCGGGGCGCCCAGCCAAGGCGGAGCCAGAACGGCGCAGTGCAGATAGTCAGCCAGAGGGTCGGGGCTGATGGCTAGCCCGAGGCCCCATAGTAGATAAGGCGAAGCAACAAGGCACGCATGGAATCCCAGGAGAGGGTTATGACTGTGAAATGCCGCGAAGCCAGCTTGCGCATGTCGGAGAGCCTGGACGATCGCCTGGCTCACGAGGAGCGGGAAGAGCTGGATCGCCATCTGGAGACCTGCCCAACATGCCGGGCGCGGTGGCAGGCCATGCAAAGTGTATCGAGCATCCTGCGGGGAAGGGGGGTCGCCCTGCCGCCTGCTGGCTTCACCTACAGGGTGATGGCCCGGCTGCACGAGGCTGAGGAAAGAAGACGATCACAGGCGCAGGCGCGCCTTGTGCGCCTTGGCTGGATTGGGGCTCTGGCTACCGTGCTCCTGTCCATCGTGCTCGTTCTGATTCGGCCGGATGCTGCTGCACAGCAGAGTGCATCCCTCGGCCTGTCCATAGACCTGGTGGACGCAGCCCTTGGCCTTTCGCAGCTCGCCACCGGCATGACCGTTATCATGGACATTGGCGTGCGGACGGCGCGCACGGTGCTGCGCCTGCTGCCCGACCAGGCAGTATGGTTGGGTCTGCTGTGGGCTGCCGCGAGTGCGGCCGGTCTGACGTACACATTGGCGACGATCGTCGGTGCCTATCGGCCTCTCGCCCAGGCTCCCATGCAGGGGGCATAATCTCTCTAAACAGCAAGGAGGCAGACCATGTCTAGGAACGTGAGCAGGCGGCTGCTTGTCGTAGTCGCCGTGGTATTCGCTTTGATGCTGGCTGTGCCGCCAGTCGCCCTCGCCGACAACGGGGGGGACCGCTTCAGCGTGTTCGAGAGCATTTCGATCAGGCAGGGCGAGACCGTCTACGGCGACGCGGTGTCTATCTTCGGTAGTGTGAGCGTAGCCGGGCATGTGACGGGCAGTGCAGTCTCCATCTTCGGCAGCGTTTCGGTAACAGGGCGGGTCGGCAAAGACGCCGTGTCCGTCTTTGGTAGTGTGACAGCAAACGATGTGCCTGGCGACGCGGTATCAGTCTTCGGGAGCGTGACCGTAGGACAAGGCGCGTCCAATGTGGTCAGCGTCTTTGGCAGCGTGGATCTGGGACCGAACGCCGTGGTGCGCGGGAACGCGACCACTATCTTCGGCAGGATTTCCACAGCGCCCGGGGCGCAGATCCGAGGCGACCGCTTCGAGGGCATGGGAGGAGAGATCGAATGGCCGCCCGTCGGCTGGCGCATGGGCCGCGTGGGCGAATGGTGGGGTGGCACATGGTTCAACGTCGTGCAGGGCGTGATTTGGGCCGTGGCCCTGGCTGGCCTGGGCGTGCTGGCCGTCATCCTCTTTCCTCGTCATGTCGAGACCGTCAAGCGCACCCTGGTCGTTAGCCCGTGGTCGAGCCTGGGCGTTGGCTTCCTGGCCTTCATCCTCGCCATACCCCTGACGGTGCTCCTGGTCATTACGTGCATTGGGCCTCTGGTCCTGTGGGCAGGCATCGTCGTCGCCGCCATCCTGGGTATGATCGCTATCGGGCTATGGGTGGGCGAGCGCACCCTGGCCGGCACCGGTGCCGAGACGCCAACGCCAGTCATGGCTGTCCTGGCAGGCACGCTGATTGTGAATCTGCTTCTCACGGCGCTGGGCGCCGTTCCCTTCGTCAACTGCTTCACCTGGCTGCTCTCCGGTGCAGTATGGTGCATGGCATTTGGCGCGGTCATCCTGAGTCGCTTCGGGACGCTGCAGCCGCTTGCAGCGCCTCCCGCGCCGCCTGCGCCGCTGGTGCCACCCGAACCGCCTGTCGAGCCGGCCGCTCCGTCTGCCCCAGGCGCGCCTGGCGGCGAGGGCAGCTAGGAACGCGGCTCCAGCAGAAGAATGAGAGAGCCACCCAGCGGTCACTGTGCGCTCGGTGGCTCTCGTGGCACTTCTATGTCAACCGGTGGCAGCTTATTGCCACCGGATTGTTGTTTCATGGGATGCTGCCTGACCCTGACCACGACAATGGGGGGGCGGCTGGCAAGCGGCGAATGGTACCTCCCTATCTGCTGATGATAGTATGGCCGGGCGGGTTAGGGCAGCATTAAACGAACATGAGAAGCCCATGAGAGTTGCCGAGACAGGTCGCATCGTCCATGCTCGGTGGCCGCGCGGAAGCTGGCAAGGCGGTGAGGCAGCGATAGAGCTGCCAGGGGGATCGAGTGACGAGACGTGGCGCCCTCAGAAGAAGCGGACAGCGAGATCGTAAGACTGGCTAGGATCACGCCGCGTGAATGGTGAGACCAGGACGTAGTACCGACCGGGCGCGGCCAAGGCCACGGCGATGTGCTCGTCGGCACCTTCAGCGAAGGTCGTCGAGGACGCTACCGCCTGGCCGCTACTGTCGTACAGGTACAGGTTGAGATCCTGCTGCGACGGCACCAACAGATCTAGCGAGACGGCGCCGCTCCGGGGTATGTCGAAGTAGTACCAGTCTTCCATGTCGTAGAAACACAGGTAGGCGCGGTAGGTCTGGCCAAAGGTGAGTGGCCCAGCAGCGCAATCAGGCGTGTTGTTCGGCTCATAGATGTGACATTCCGGACGGAAGGTGGCCATGACGACAGGCAATATGACGCGCTGGCCTGCCAGGCTCGGCGTCGCGGTAGGCGTGAGCGTCGGTGGAAGCGTCGCGGTCGCGGTTAAACTGGCGGCAGGCGTTGATGTCTTGGTCTCCCGCGGCGTGACGGTGGCGCTGGGGGTGATGGAGGGGGTCCGGGACAGGGTGGGAGTGGTCGTCCGAGTCGCCGATGCCGACGGCGTGGGCGTCGCTGACGGCGATGCTGCGCGCGAAGGAGTGGCCGTCACCGTCGGCGTGGTGGTGCGCGAAGGCGTTGCAGTGTGCGATGGCGATGGGGTTGCCGTTGCCGAAGGCGAAGCGCTTGCTGTGGGGCTGGCGGTGGCGGAGGGCGACGGCGTGGCAGTCGCCGTGGGGCTGCGTGTGGGCGTTGCCGGTGGCGTCGTGGTAGCCGTGGCGCTCGGCGACGGCGCACTGACGGATGCTGTGGGCGACGGTGTCGCCGTGGCGGTGGGCGTGCCCGTGTGCATCGGCGTCGGCGTTGCGGTGCGTGTGGCTGTGCTGGATGGTGTCCGCGTTGGGGTCCCTGTGCTGGTCACCGACGCCGTTGCTGTGGTGCTGGGTGTTGGCGTCGCGGTAGCAGTGACGGTAGGGGAAGGGCACGTCGCCGGATCGAGGATGTACTCGTCGGCCCCGATGTCCGCGATGCTGGGGCCGTAGCAGCGGCCGGGGATCGGCCTGGCATCGCCGTCGAAATCACTGCCCGGCGCGCTCTCGTTGGAGCCCGAGTCTATAGCCGGCGACTCTGGGCGCAGGTGGTAGTCGCCCACGGACGAGGCCACGAAGCGCGGGTCGGCAGAGAGGTCATGGGCGCCTGCGGCGAGACCGTCGTAGTTGCCGCCGGGCTGGTTTGCCCACACGAGGTTGTAGTCAATATCCGTTGTGACAAAGGGCGGCGGGCCAGTGCGTAGACCGTAGGTGTTCGACGTGATGATAGTATTCGTGATCCCTGGAACGGAATAGCTATCTATGTAGACTCCTTCGCCCGCGTTGGCGGCGATCGTATTGTTGACCAGGAGGGGAGCAGCAGCGACGATGTGGACGCCGTCGCCACGTCCGCCGGCTTGGTTGTTGGCGACCACGTTGTTGGTGAGATTGGGCGATGGCACATTGGCAATGGACAGGCCCGCCCCGTCGAGGGTGGCTGTATTGCTCATGATGGTGTTGGCGTAGAGGGCGGTTCCCGACCCGTCGAGACCGACGCCTCCGCCCGATCCGGTCTCCGCGATGTTGCCTGTGATGCGGGTGCTGACGATCTGGCCAGAGCAACCAAAGAACTGGAGACCTCCTCCCGACGGAGCGACGTTTTCCCTTATTATGCTGAACTGGACGTCCGGGTAGGAACCGTCTGCCAGGATACCGCCACCGACAAGGAATGCCTCATTGCCAGCGATGAGGGACTCGATGATGACGGGAGAGGAGCCGCCGGCAATGAGTATGCCCGCCCCACCCACGGCGGTATTGCTCATGATGGAGCTACTACGTATCTGCGGCGCGCCGCCGTGAATGGCAATGCCACCGCCCGATGATCCGGCGCTGTTGCTGACCACCGTGGTGGCGTTAATGATCGGCCAGGTGCCCGAGATAAGAATGCCGCCACCGTCCACGGTGGCGTAACCCCCTGTAATCCGAAAACCGTCGAGGGTGGCCGAACCTCCGGCCAGGAAGGAGACAACAGGTCCCCGGCCCTGGCCGTTGATCTCAGTCGGATGGTTGAGGTCCCGTGACCACCCAGGATAGGGACCGGCATAGGCGCCGAGAAGGGTGATAGCTTTCGTGACAGTGATGAGCTCGGAGTAGGAGTCACCTGAGATGCGAATCGTATCCCCGACCTGGGCATCGGCGAGGGCAGCGGTGATCGTTGAGTAGGGACAGAGTCCCGGGCACACGTCCAGTGCGACAGGCTTGGACAGCGGGTCTGGTGCAGCAGCGAGGGTGAAGGTGGCGAGGCTCAGGGCAGCAACAACGATCACCAGGGCGAGACCAGTACGTCGCATCATGCTGGGTTCTGCTCCTTGGAGGGTCTACATGTGCAAACGGACAGCGGCTCGCCAGGTTACTGCTGCGCGCCGACATCGCCTGCCTGCGTAGTTGTACCACACAGTCATGGCGGGCGTCAAGTGGGCTGCCCAGCAGAGGGAGGGCGAGCACATCGGGTCGCCCCTACTGATCGGGGAGACAAAAAGCCCCGACCCGAGACCGAGTCAGGGCTTTCTGTTTCCTTGCGAAGCGGGCATCCGCGGAGGCACAAGCCTCCTGTCAAGACGCCGCACCTCCTCGGATGCCCGTACGCTTATGAGTCATAGGGCATCACCTCCTTTCATGCAATGCGCATGATCAGTGTGTCTGACAGCAGTATAGGGCATCTCCCGTCTATTGTCAAGATGTTTTCCTGGTGACCGGCAGGGTCTTTTCGTTCTCGCTGTCATCCTGAGGAGCACCCTTCAGCGACGAAGGATCTCGCTCGGCACGACTGAGATTCTTCGCTCGTTGGGGAGCACTCGCTCAGAATGACAACACAATGAAAAGGCCCTGTGGTGACCGGACCCATCGCGCTCGGCGACTCAAGGTCGCAGCAACATGAGCACAATGTCCACCTTCGTGGCCAAGATGGTCGCCGGAGGCCGAGATTACGCCCCTGTTGGGCCTTCTCCCTGTCCCTGCCCTGACCTGCGCCCAGGGCAGGCTGGCAGTCCAGGGAACAGGCCAATGGCCGACAGAGATGTGTCCAATCATCCGGTCTTTGCCACTGGAATGCTGACAGTCAGGCGGCATCCTACTGGACGGCGATCTTGGTCGCTTTGCGCTCTGCTTTCTTTTGCCGTTCGTCAATCTGAGCGAGGCGGGCGTCTAGCAGACTGCGTACTGCGAGGATCTGCTCCTTGTGGGCTGCGTGGACATGCTGCCAGAACTCGCCGGTCATGGGAACGCCCACCGATGCCCGCAGGGTGCGGTGGAACTCACGGGCCAGTGCCCACCAGGACATGACCTCCCGCTCCTCTTCGGCGATCGCCTCATGCTTCTTCTCAGGCATGGTTCTCACCTCCCTGTGATATTATAGCACGGCAACACGTCGTCTGCAATATGCTACGCCGCGAGCGTATCACGCTGGGGGCATACGGGCAGGCGAAACGGGCAATCTGCTCGGCAGACCGGCTCAACGTGCAGGCGGCGGTTGCGCATCGTCGCCAGTCCGGCTTGATCATGAACAATTCGGTTGTCCCCAACCTGTTGCGCCGCCCTACGCCGCGGTCTCTTCGTGTTGCGCCGCGTCCTCTCGTGCCGTGATCACCACCAGGCCCTCGGTGGCGTCGCCTTCGCTGCCGGCGAGGGATGGTAGGAAATCCACATCTGCAAGGCCGAAATGGCTGAGGAGATCAGCGTATCCGGCTTGCGTGTAGGCCTGGAATGACTGTGCGTGTTGCGTGACGTTGCCCCGAGCATCCACAACGGCGTAGCGTATAGTCGTCGTGTGGCTCTTCTCATCCCAGAAGCTCTCATGCAGGCAGATGTGAGGGTTGTCCGAGAAGATGCCGCGCTGGGCGGAGTACCAGGTTCTACCCTGCTCGCCGAGCTTCTTGACGGCGTCGAAGGTGTGGGCTTCAAGCAGGAGGACGCCATCGCTGGCAAGGGCGTGACTCGCCTTGCGCAGAATGGCCCGCGCGTCCAGTGCCCGGAAGACGTTGAACTCGCCGTAGAGGAGCATGATTAGGCAGAAGTCGCTGCCGTAGTCGGCACCACGGATGTCATCGTGGATGTACGTGCAGGAGAGCCTGTCACGGCGGGCTTCGTTCTGAGCGTACTCGATCGAGGCGGGCGACCAGTCAATGCCGACGCACTCGTGCCCCAGGCGGGCCAGCCTGCTCGTGTAGAGGCCGGGACCGCAGCCCAGGTCGAGGATGCGGGTGGGACGGCGGTCGAGCAGGTCGCCGTGAATCCAGGCCACATGCTGGTCAATCTTCTCGAAGCGCCTGCTGGCCAGATCGTGCTCCTGGCTGAGGTGCTCCCGCAACATGCGTGCGCTGAAATCAGGGTCATCCCACGGGATGTTGTCGCCCTCGGCCCAGGGTTCGGGAATCGGGGTTCGGGCGATGAAGTCGGCGAGTTTCATGCGGTCTCCTGACCCGTGAGTAACCGGCCTGCACGGCCGAGTCTCGACGCTGAGGCGATGGGGCGGCCCGTCCCCTGGACTGCCAGGGCAGGCTGGCCGACGGGCCAGGCACAGGACGAAACCCTACGGGCTGCTTGCCAGCCCCGAAGGGGGCTTTGCTCTGTCAGCAGGGGGCTTCCAGCCCCGTGTCTCGTCTGCGGGAGGCTGTATCACTTTGCGACGATGTTCAGGAGCTTGCCGGGTACGTAGAAGACCCCCGTCACGGTCTTGCCAGTAATCCATTTCTGGACCCGCTCGCTCTTCAGGGCCAGCTCTCTCACCTCTGCCTCTGTGACGTTGGCGGGCACGGTCAGCTTGTCGCGCACCCTGCCGCCGATCTGCACGACCACGGTGATGGTCTCCTCCACGATCATGGCGGGATCGAACACTGGCCACGACTGCTCGTGAATGCTATAGGTATGCCCCGTGAGCATCCAGAGCTCCTCCGTCAGGTGGGGCGCAGTGGGCGCCAGCAAGAGTAGCAACGTCTCGATGGCTTCCTTCCAGGTCGCGGCAGAGACATCCTGGCTGCGAGCGTCCTGCAGGTAGTTCACGTACTCCATGAGGGCGGCGACCATCGTATTGAAGTGCAGCCGCTCCATGTCGGTGGTAACGCGCTGGATCGTCTTGTGCATCATCCGCCGCAGCCCCGCATCATCTGCGCCACTGCCCGCTGCCTGCTTCCTGCTGCCTACCAGTACCATCTCCCATACCCGATTCAGGAAGCGGTAACATCCCGCCAGGCCCTGCTCGCTCCACTGCACGTCTTGGTCGAAGGGGCCGATGAACATCTCGTAGGTGCGTAGGCTGTCGGCGCCGAAGCGCTCGACCACGGTTTCGGGGATTACCACAGTATCCGGCCGCGACTTGGACATCTTCTGCCCGTCCACGGCCAGTAGCATACCCTGGTTCATTAGCTTGCTGAAAGGCTCGTGGAAGTGGATGATACCGGCATCGTACATGACCTTCGTCCAGAAGCGGGCATAGAGCAGATGCATGACAGCGTGCTCTGCGCCGCCGACGTAGAGGTCAACGGGTAACCAGTAACGGAGAGCCTTGGGCTCGGCGAAGGCCTTGTCATAATGAGGGCTGGCAAACCGAATGAAGTACCAGGACGAGCAGGCGAAGCCGCCCATGGTATCTGTCTCGCGCTGAGCAGGACGCCCGCAGGTCGGGCATCTCGTACTGACCCAATCGGCTACGGCTGCCAGCGGAGAGCGCCCGTCGCCCGTTGGCTCATAGGCTTCGATCTCCGGCAACAGCACGGGCAGCTCATTGTCTGGCACGGGCACTTCGCCGCAATGAGAGCAGTGAACGATAGGGATAGGCGCGCCCCAGTAGCGCTGGCGCGAGATTAGCCAATCGCGCATGCGATAGTTGACCGTGCGCTTGCCGAACCCCTTCTGCTCCATGTACTCCGCGATACGGTGGGCTCCCTCCTTCGAGGGCAGACCGTCGAAGGGGCCGGAATTGACCATGGTTCCTTCGCCTACATAGGCCGCAGGCAGGGGCTGGCTGTCCCAGCCAGGCGGGGCGATGACTACCGGGACGGGCAGGTTGTACTTGCGCGCGAAGTCGAAGTCACGCGCGTCGTGGGCAGGCACGGCCATGATCGCCCCTGTGCCGTAGCCGGCCAAGACGTAGTCGGCGATGAAGATGGGCAGGTCGGCACCGTTCATGGGGTTGACGGCATGGGCGCCGATGAAGACGCCATCGCGCTCCCTCTCCGTGGACTGGCGCTCGATCTCGGTCTCGTGCAGGGTACGCTCGACATAGGCAGCCACGGCATCCTTGCGGTCGGGCGTCGTGATCTGGCTGACCAGGGGATGCTCTGGGGCCATGACGCAGAAGGTCATCCCGTAAACAGTATCGGCGCGCGTGGTGAAGACTCGCATCTTCTTGTCGGGATGGCCCTTGATGGCCATGTCGAACTCCACGCCCTCGCTGCGGCCGATCCAGTTGCGCTGCATGGCCACGATCTTGTCTGGCCAGTCAACGGTGTCCAGGTCGTCGGCCAGGCGATCGGCGTAGGCGGTGATGCGGAAGAACCATTGCACCAGGTTCTTCTTGGTGACCAAGGTGCCGCAGCGCCAGCAGTGGCCGCCCTCAGCCTCCTCGTTGGCCAGGACGATGCTCTCTTTGGGGCACCAGTTGACGGGGGCCTCCGCGCGGTAAGCCAGGCCGCGCCTGTAGAGCAGCAGGAAAAGCCACTGGGTCCAGCGATAGTACTCAGGCGTAGACGAGTTGATCTCACGCTCCCAGTCGTAGCAGAAGCCTCCCAGGGCCAGTTGTTTCTTGTAGTTGCTGATGTACTCAGCGACCATGGGGCGCGGGTGGCGTTTGCGGGTGACGGCCTCGGTCTCGGCGGGCTGGCCGAAGGCGTCCCATCCCATCGGATGGAGGACGTTGAAACCGCGCATGCGCTTGAAGCGCGAGATGGCGTCGGTAGGGACGTAGTTGCGATAGTGACCGACGGTGAGGCCCGCGCCAGAGGGGTAGGGAAAGAAGTCCAAGCAGTAGAACTTGGGCCTGTCCCCGCCCTCAGTGGTGCGATACAGACCGGTTTCCGCCCACTTCTGCTGCCACTTGGATTCGATCTCGCTGGCGATGTACGGGTTGGCCTTGTGCTTTGGCCTCGACGCCATGTTGCTCATGGGGCTCCTCGTTTCCTCTGTGTAATAGCAAAGGCCC
>DAOUCN010000177.1:0-11398 GCA_034431995.1 Chloroflexota bacterium
GAATAGGCCTATCCCTACCCCTTGCCCTCAGTGTGGCGGTCTGGTGACAGAGGCGGGCAAGGGCCAACAAGGCTACGTGTGTATCAAGTGTGGTGCGACTTACGACACAGCCGAGGCTGTACAGCAAGCCCCAGGGACATGATGCTGGAGTGGAAGGCGAACTAGACAGGTTCATAACGTACCTGGCCGCGGAGCGCAATGCCTCGCCATACACGCTCGACATCTACAGGCGAGAGCTGCGGGAGTTCGTGGCCCTGGCCAAGAAGCTCGGCGTGCAGGCATGGCCAGATGTGGAGCCGAGTCTGATCCTGCGCTGGCTGCGCGGCCTGAAGGAGCGCGGGATCGTCGCGGCGAGCGTGAGCCGTCGGCTGTACGAGCTTCGTGCCCTCTGCAAGTTCCTTATGCGGGAGGGAATCCTGGCGCTCAACCCGGCTGCCCTGGTTTCTGTGCCCAAGACTCCCCGTCGGCAGCCCCGCTACCTCACTGTCGCAGACACAACGGGACTGCTGGGGGTGCAGGATACCAGCAGGGCCATTGGCGTACGCGATCGCGCCATTCTGGAGGTTCTGTACGCGACGGGGATACGCGTCGGCGAGCTGGTGAGGCTTGATCTGGACGACGTTGAACTCCAGGAAAAGACAATGCGGGTGCGAGGCAAGGGCGACAAGGAGCGCGTCGTGCTCTTCGGCGACCCCTGCCGGGCGGCCCTGGAGTGCTATCTGGAAGACGGTCGTCCAAAGCTGGTGAGCAGGAAGCGGGAAAGCAATGCTCTCTTCCTGAATCGCCTGGGGACGCGCTTGCAGGCGCAGACGGTGCAGGAGAATATCCGGAGGTATGCACGTCAAGCGGGCATCAAGCCGTGGGTGACACCCCATGTGCTGCGGCATAGCTTCGCCACGCATCTGCTACAGGGCGGCGCTGATCTGCGCACGATCCAGGAACTGCTTGGGCACGAGCGTCTGACGACGACGGAGAAGTACGCGCACGTGAGTCCGGCCATGCTGCGGGAGGACTACATGACGTCTCATCCCAGGGCGCGCCAGAGGAAAGACGGCGAAAAGCGGCCCGTGCCGCGGACGGAGGAGTAGGAAGCGACATGAGCACAACACGTTTGCAGCTTCTGCGAGGCAGGATGGCCTCGCTCAACGTAGAGGCGATATTGATCTCACAGCCCGAGAACCGCCGCTACGTCTCAGGCTTCACCGGATCGTCTGGCTGGCTGCTGGTGACAGCCAGCGATGCACTGATCATCACCGATTTTCGCTACTACGAGCAGGTGGGGCGCGAGTGCGAGGGTTTCACCCTCGTCCAGCAGAACAAGACATTCGGTGAGGCTTTCCGCCAGGCAGTGCGGCAGGCAGGCGTGGGGACTGTCGCCTTTGAGAGCCGCCACGTCACCGTCGGCATGCATCAGGATATGCAGGACGCTCTGGCACGGAAGGGCCGCAAACCCATCGCCGAGCTGGTCGCGGTTGCTGATGTCGTCGAGCCGCTGCGCGCCGTCAAAGACGAAGCTGAGATCGCTGCAATCAGCCGCGCCGCCGAGATCACGGACACGGCCCTGGGCCAGGCGCTGCCCCGCTTTGCCGTGGGCATGACGGAGAAAGAGGCGGCCTGGCAGATCGAGCGCGCCATGCGTGAGCTTGGCGCTTCGGGCACAGCCTTTGATCTCATCGTGGCCAGCGGCCCCAATGCCGCGTTGCCCCATGCGCGACCGAGCGACCGGCCGCTGGGGACCGGCGAGCCGATCGTGATAGACATCGGAGCGCGGGTGGACGGCTATGCCTCTGACCTGACCCGCACAATCTGTCTGGGCAAGGAGACCAGCAAGTTCAGACGGATCTATGGGTTCGTCCGGCAAGCGCAGGATGCTGCGTTGGCCGCCGTGCGGCCCGGGCCGACGGGCAGGGAGATGGACAGCGTGGCACGAGAGATCATCCGCGCTGCTGGCTATGGGCGCAGATTTGGGCACGGTCTGGGTCACGGCGTGGGCCTGGCTGTGCATGAAGCTCCCACGCTCTCATTCCGCGAACGGGAGGCCCAGCCGCTGGCGGCGGGCATGGTGGTGACTATTGAGCCGGGTATCTACCTGCCCGGCTGGGGTGGGGTCAGGATCGAGGACCTGGTTGTCGTGCGCGCTGATGGGGCACAGGTGCTGAGCAAGTCGCCCAAGTAGGCGCAGCGCCGGCTGACGGGGGGAATGGCCACAGATGGAGGGTGAGGAGGCAAGAAGCCTATGATCTCAACCAGCGACATGAGGAAGGGCGTTTGCATCGAGATTGACGGCGAGATCTACCGCGTCCTGAGCTTCGAGCACATCAAGATGGGGCGCGGCAGCGCCCAGGTCAAGCTGAAGCTGCAGAACGTGCGTTCGGGCTACATCGTTGACCGGGGCTATCAGGCGGGCGAGAAGTTCCGGCGAGTCACACTTGAGCACCGCATGGTGCAGTACCTGTACCATGACGAAGACCTGTATCATTTCATGGATGTGCAGACCTACGATCAGTTAGCCCTGGGCACTGCCCAGCTCGGTGATGATGCCTTGTACCTGAAGGATGGCGTACAGGTCGAGCTGCTCATGTACGGTGAGGAGCCGGTGGCTGTCGAGCTTCCCACGAGCGTCGAGCTGCGGGTGGCAGAGACCGAACCCGGCTTCAAGGGCGATACGGCCACGGGTGGCAACAAGCCAGCGATCCTGGAAACGGGTATGAAGATCCTGGTGCCCCTCTTTGTCAGCACAGGCGACGTGATCAAGGTGGACACGCGCAGCGGCCAATACATTGAGCGCGTCGCCTGACGGGAGTAGTCCCACAGGGCCATGCATATCTTTGCGGTCTCGGAGATCACCCGCTACCTGAAGGATCTCCTCGATAGTCAGGAGACCCTGCGTGACCTTTGGGTTGTCGGGGAAGTGTCCAACCTGGCACGGGCACCGTCGGGCCACGTGTACTTCACCGTCAAGGATGGTACGAGCCAGCTTGCCTGCGTGCTGTGGCGTTCCCAGGCACAGCGACTTGCCGCGTTGCCGCAAGAGGGCATGCGGGTGATCCTGCATGGATACATCACGGTCTACGAGGCGCGAGGTGTCTATCAGTTCTACGCAGACCTGGTGCAGCCAGAGGGCATCGGTCTCTTGCACATGCAGTTCGAGGAGCTGAAGGCCAGACTAGAGGCCGAGGGGCTGTTCGATAGCGCACACAAGCGTCCTCTCCCCGCGCACCCTCAACGTATTGGCGTCGTCACCTCCCCAGTGGGGGCCGTGATTCACGATATTCTGAACATCCTGCGCAGGCGGTATCCGATTGCCCAGGTGGTGTTGGCCCCGAGCGCGGTGCAAGGACCCGAGGCGCCCGCGCAGATCGTGGCTGCCCTGCACGCCCTGCAGCAGTTTGCCAACGTAGACGTGATCATTGTGGCGCGGGGCGGTGGTTCCCTGGAGGAGCTGTGGGCTTTCAACGATGAGGCCGTGGCGCGGGCGATCTACGGCTGCCGGGTTCCGGTCGTATCGGGCGTGGGCCACGAGGTGGATGTGACCATCGCCGATTATGTAGCCGATGTGCGTGCCCCCACGCCCTCGGCTGCGGCTGAACTGGTTGCGCCCGATCAGCAAGACTTGAGGCGTGAGATCGCCTCCTGGATGGCGCACCTGGGACAACTGGCGCAGGGCTACCTGACCCAGGCGCGGAACAGGCTGGCAGCGGAGGAGCGGGCGCTGCGCAGCCTGTCGCCGCAGGCCATGATCGCCCAGCAGCGCCAGAGGCTTGATGATCTGTGGAGGCGAGCCTATAGCGTGCTGCTGCACGATCTTGGTATGCGGCGGGAGCGGCTGCGCAGTGCGAGACTGCACATGCAGGCCCTGAGTCCGTTGGCGGTGCTAGAACGGGGTTTTGCCATTGTGCGCAGGTGGGCAGATGGAGCGGTAGTGTCTCGGGTGGGCCAGGTGACCCATGGTGACGCCCTGCAGGTGCGCGTGAGTGACGGGAGCTTTGCTGCGGTGGTGGAAGACCACAGACAGCGTCCTCGTCGTCGCAGCAAACAGAGGGCTGACAACGGGCAACTTCCGCTGCTGTTGAGGGGATAGGGGACTGCCTGGCTGGTGGTACGAGCAGGAGGGGCGACATGCCCAAGAAGCTATCATTCGAAGAAGCGATGACGCGCTTGGAGGAGACGGTGCGGCGTCTGGAGGCGGGCAACCTGGCACTGGAGGAAGCCATTGGCCTCTTTGAGGAAGGGACGCGCCTGGCGCGGCTGTGCAATGATCAGCTCGATGCCGCAGAACTCAAGGTCAGCCAACTCGTCCAGACGCCCAGCGGCTCCTACGTAGAAGCTGAGTTCGGGTCACAGGGACAAGAACCAAGCCAGGATGAGCTGGCTACTGAGGGGTAGCATGCGCAAAGACCACGCAGAGGCGTTTCTGACGGCTCTGATCGCCCGTGAGGAGATGCAGAGCATGTGGAATGTGCGCAACAGCGGAGTCCCTCTGTTTGTGCACACGATTGACGTGGCTCTTCTGGCCCTCGATTCCTTCCCACACTGGATGGAGCGGCACGGGCCAATGAGCATGATGCCGACGCTGGTCGGAGCGTTGCTGCACGATCTGACCAAAGTGACGATACGCCGCGCCCGTCAGATGGGGAGTGCGGCGTTGTCACACAGCGACATGATGCGTCTTGATCCCCAGGGAGCCGTGGTGGTGGCCGCCGGCGTGCTTCAAGCAGTAGGAGGGCAGACAGGAATCGTTCTGGATGCTGGCGAACGCGACATGGTCTCGCACATCGTGGCAGCCCACCACGGGCCGTGGGGGAGCGTGCGGCCGCGTTGCCCGGAGGCTGTCCTTGTGCACGAGTGTGACCTCTATTCTGCGCGCTACCATCGTCAGCCCCCCATTGATGCAAACGACATCCTGCCGCTCCTGGACCGCGGGTACAGCCGTACTGCCGCTGCCCGGGTGTTGGGGGTGACGCCCATCATTGTACGGAATCGGCTGGCCGAGGCATGTCAGGCCGAATGGGCCGACAGCGTCGAGGAATTGCTCGCCGTGTGGCGCCGGCGCGGGCGGGTGGTTGCGGGAAGCGAGGAGGCGCAAGCGCGCCGTGAGGAGATACGGGCCGTGGCAGCGCTGGCCGAGAGAACGCCCGAATGCCTGTTCGACCACAGGACATATCGGACCTGGCTCGACGGTGCTCTGCCGTGAGCGCCCGGCCTCTGGTGCGGGACTGCAATACCCTCGACTATTCGCTGCTAGAGCCAGGCGATATCCTGATGCTGGCTAATCCCACGGACATGCCTGTCATCCGCTTCGTGGTCTTCTGGTCCCATGTCGGCATCGTGACTGTGCAAGGCGACGTCATAGATGCGGTGCGCGAACCGAGGGGGGAGTACACAGAGGACATCGAGTGGCACTGCGTGCGCCGCTCGCCGCTCAAGCTCTACAGGGCGGGCTATGACATCCTGGCCGTCCGCCCGTGTCTTCCGAGGCAGGCCCGGGTGGAGGCGGCGCGCTACGCGGAGAGGTATGTGGGTGCGCCGTATGCGGCGAGCGCCTGGCGAGTCGTATTCGGTCGCCGGGACACTAAGGGCTACTCGTGCGCCTCCCTGATGTGGCAGGCGTATGAAAAGCAGGGGCTGAATCTGGCGCCAGCCCCTGCTTGGTGTGAGTACAATGTCGTGCCCCTCTTCCTCGCCCGGGATCCCCACGTGGATGTGATCGCGCGGGGTACCCGCTACAGGCCCATTCCTCCTTCATGTCGGCGTCTGCGCCTGGAGCGTCGTTGGTTTCGCTACGTCCTCGGCGCGGACATCCTTCTGGACGGTGTGGCCGGCTAGCCATGTCCTTCCGTAGCCAATTCGTGGCGCGCTGTCTGGCTGGCCAGGTAGGCCGAGAACTGGGCTTCCATCTCCTGTCGGTAGTCTCCCGTTCCCCCACCTTGCATGGCGAGCCTGAACAGATCGCGCCCCAGGCAGCCAGCGGGCATGTCCAGTCCCAGGCTGTTGCTGATGGTAATGGCGATCTCCAGGTTGTGGGCGACGCCCAGGTTTACGCGGCCCTCGATGGCGCCGTTGATCAGCACCAGGGGCGTCGGGATCGGATTGTGACGGCCGGTGAGAGGATTGGTGCCGTGATCGGCGGCGATGACGATGAGGGTCGAGGCGAGGTCAACGGCCTGGGTGATCTTCTCCACCAGGCGGTCGGCGGCCTCGACAGCGGCGATGGTGGCGTAAACATCCTGGTTGTGGGCCGCTGCATCCACGCCGTTGAAGTTCACCACCATGATGCCGCCGGGCGTGAGCTTTGGCAGGCAGGCCAGGACTTCCCGCGCCAGAGCGGCTGCATCCACTGCGCTCACGCCGTCTGCTTCCAGTCGTGAGATGTCCAGGTTGTCTATGCCGCCGAGGGCGATGGCGGCCTCGTTCTTGCCCACGGCGCAGGTGAGCAGCCCCTTGTCGTGGGCGGCATCGCCGATGGTGCGGGCAGGGTCGCCGACATAGGTGTACGGACGGCCGCTGGTCTGGCGGCCAGGGCGATGGGCGATGACGTTCTGTCCTGTGCCCATCATGGCGTGGGTGATGGGCGTGATGGCCGTCCCTGCGCCGATGATCTCGGTGTGGGCGACGGCGACGGCGGTGCGGCCGTGCCAGCCGCCCATGACCGGCGTGTCGGCCATGGTGAAGTTACAGACATCCATGCCGTCTATGACGAGGAGAATGGCTTGTTGAATCATCCTCTGGTGGCCTCCAACCGTATCCCGTTGCGCCTCGGCGCCGCCACTGGCTTGCATCACTGACCCATGGCAGAGCGACGAATGGGGCCAGTTGTCTGGCGTTTCACTTCAGCGCGCTAAGTTGTAAAACGCCTCCATCCCTGCGTACTTGGCGGCGTCGCCCAGTTCTTCCTCGATGCGTAGAAGGCGGTTGTACTTGGCCACGCGCTCGCTGCGGCAGGGCGCGCCCGTCTTGATCTGGCCAGCATTAGTGGCCACCACCAGGTCGGCGATGGTGGTGTCCTCCGTCTCACCGCTGCGGTGCGACACAACAACCGTCCACCCGGCTCGCTTGGCCATCTCGATGGCCGCCAGGGTCTCCGTGAGCGTCCCAATCTGATTCAGTTTGATGAGAACCGAGTTCGCGCTCGCCTCCTTGATGCCGCGAACGATGCGTTCTGTGTTGGTGACGAAGAGGTCATCGCCGACGATCTGCACGTTGTCACCCAGCGTCTTGGTCAGCAGCGCCCACCCTTCCCAGTCATCTTCAGCCAGGCCGTCCTCTAGCGTGAGGATGGGATATTTCTTGACCCAGGCTTGGTAGAGAGCTACAAACTCATTGCTCGTCAGGGCAGCGGGCTTGCTCTCTCGCGCCAGGTGATAGACGCCATCCTTGTGCAGCTCGGTGGCCGCGCCGTCAATGCCGATGTAGATGTCACGACCAGGGGCATAGCCGGCCTTGGCGATGGCCGCCAGGATGACCTCGATGGCCTCCGCGTTGGAGCCGAGCGACGGCGCGAAGCCACCTTCGTCACCCACATTGGTATTGTACTTCCTGTCTTTGAGCACCTTCTTGAGCGCCTGATAGACCTCTGCTCCCCAGCGAATCGCTTCGGCGAAGGAGCGCGCACCGACGGGTAGAATCATGAACTCCTGAAGGTCGGCGGAATTGTCGGCGTGCTTGCCCCCATTGAGAATGTTGAGCATGGGCACAGGCAACGTGCGTGCCGACGTTCCGCCGATGTAACGGTAGAGGGGCATGTCCAGGGCATTGGCAGCAGCATGGGCTACCGCCAGTGACACGCCTAGGATGGCATTGGCGCCCAAGTTGCCCTTGTTCGGCGTGCCGTCCAGCTCGATCATCAGCTCATCTATGGCGACCTGCTCCACCGCGTCGAGGCCTTCTATCTCTGGCCCAATGACCTCGTTGACGTTCTGCACTGCCTTCAGCACGCCCTTGCCGCCGAAGCGATTGCCGTCGTTGTCGCGCAGTTCCACCGCTTCATGAGCGCCAGTGGACGCCCCAGAGGGGACGGCAGCAGAGCCGACCACTCCGCCCTCCAGAAAGACATCTACCTCGATCGTGGGGTTTCCTCGCGAGTCTAGGATCTCACGCGCCAGCACTTCCTCAATCGTTGTTGACATCATACTACGTAACCTCCTATGTGATGAAGAATCAGCCTCATGGACCTGCGGGAGGCCTTGGTTCTGTGGAGCGACCAGGCTGTGCAGGGTGGTCAAACCACCGGCTAGCCACGAGCGCCGCCTCTCGTGGCCGGCTGTCGTGGGGCTATCGCCTGTGCTTCTTGTGCTTCTTGTGTGCATCCCAGCGAGCGCCGGGCTTGGCTGGCGTCGGGCGGGTCTGACTGGGCGTCGGCTGGGGGACGGCTGTGGCCAATTCCTTCGGCCTCTCCTGTCTGTCGCGCTTACCGTGGCAATCCTCGTAACGCTTCCCGCTGCCGCATGGGCAGAGAGCCTTCTTAGGCACCTTGAGGTCGCTGGGCAGGGAGGCAGAGACGCCCCTGCGCACAGGCTCACGACTGGTGTCGCGGTTGGACACGAGCTGCCGCTGCTGCGCCTGGGGCGTAATGCGAGCGACCACGAGGTGGAAGACTGTGCGCGCCACCTGGCGCTGAATGCTGGCCGTCAGTTCCTGGAACATGGCGTAGGCTTCGTTCTTGTACTCAACCAGTGGATCTTTCTGCCCATAGGCCCGCAGGCCGATGCCCTCCCGAAGGTCGTCCAGAATGGTAAGATGCTCCACCCATAGCCGATCAATGGTAGACAGGAGCAGCACCTTCTCGATCTGCGGCATCAAAGGCCCAGGCTTCTTGAGGGCCCAGCCCAGAACCGTCTGGCCATACAGGAGGGCAAAACCGTCGCCGTCGGGGACGGAGAGGGAGTTGTACCGTGCCTCAGCCTGGTCGTAGAGATGGGACGCTTCATCCGATAGCAGAGCGGGCAGCTCGCTACGAGCAGCCGCGGCCAGGTCTGAGGCCGTCAGGGAAAGGGGCATGATTGCGCGCAGGGCACGTTGGAAGCCTTCCAGGTCCCATTCCTCGCTGTAGTTGCTGATGGCATAGCGATTGACGACGATAGTTAGCTCGCTATTGACCATGTGCAGGATGGTATCGCGCAGGGTCTCGGATGACAGAACCTTGCGCCGCTCCCCATAGATCACCTCGCGCTGCTTGTTCATCACGTCATCGTATTCGACGACGTGCTTGCGGATATCGAAGTTGTACCCCTCCATCCTGGTCTGTGCGCCCTCAATGACCTTGCCCACCAGGCTGGCTTCGATGGGGACGTCGGGGTCAACACCCAGGCGGTCCATGAGCCCGGCCACCGTTGCCCCGCCTGCGCGCCGCATGAGGTCATCTTCCAGCGACAGGTAGAAGCGGGAGGAACCGGGGTCTCCCTGGCGGCCAGCGCGACCACGGAGCTGATTGTCAATGCGCCGCGCCTCGTGGCGCTCGGTGCCGACGATGTGCAGGCCGCCCAAGGCCAGCACCTTCTCCCGGTGCGGGCCACAGACGGTGGCGATTTTCTCCTGCACCATGTTCAGGTAGTCAGCCGTGGGGACACTGATCGGGTCTATGCCCTGCCGCTTGAGGTCGTCAGCTACCAGGCCCTCTGGATTGCCTCCAAGAAGAATGTCCACGCCGCGGCCTGCCATGTTGGTGGCGATGGTCACCATGCCCGGTCTGCCAGCCTGGGCAATGATCGTGGCTTCTCGCTCGTGCTGCTTGGCGTTGAGAACCTGGTGCGGGATGCCACGCTGTTCGAGCAGGGCCGACAGGTACTCCGACTTCTCAATCGAGATGGTGCCTACCAGGACGGGTCTGCCTTGCTGGTGCCACTGCTCGATCTCCCGCACAACGGCACGGAACTTGGCCTCCTCGGTCTTGTATACGACATCGGTGTAATCCTCGCGGATCATCTCCTTGTTGGTGGGGATGCTCACGACGTCGAGGCGATAGATCTTGAAAAACTCCTCGGCCTCGGTGGCCGCGGTGCCTGTCATGCCGGCTAGCTTCTTGTACATGCGGAAGTAGTTCTGGAACGTGATGGTGGCGAGCGTCTGGGTGCGCTCGGCGAGCTTGACGCCCTCTTTGGCCTCGATGGCCTCGTGCAGACCGTCGGACCAGCGCCGACCTGGCATCAGGCGACCGGTAAACTCGTCAACAATGACGACCTGCCCGTTCTGGACGACATAATCCTTGTCTCTGTGGAAAAGGAACTCGGCCTTGAGCGCCTGCTCCAGGTGGTGCATGATCTCGGCCTGTTCCGGGTTGTCTTCTTCGGGGTTGTCCAGGTCTGGCAGCAGGAGGCCGCGGCCGCGCAGCTTGCGCACGCCCTCGTCAGTCAGGGTGGACGTGCGCAGCCTGTGATCAATAGTTACGTCGTCGCCTTCCCGTAGGCCGCGCACGACGCGGGCGAATTCGACGTAGCGTGGGCTGGCTGGCTGCGGCTGACCGGAGATAATCAGCGGCGTACGGGCCTCATCAATCAGGATGTTGTCTACCTCATCTACGATGGCGTAGTGAAGAGGCCGCTGCACCTGATCAGCGAGGTCCCACACCATATTATCGCGCAGATAGTCGAAGCCGAACTCGTTGTTCGTGCCATAGGTGATGTCGGCCAAGTAGGCCTCGCGGCGGGTACAGGGCCGCCAATGACGCAGGCGCTCGTCACCCACGCCGGGAATGCCATAGTCGGGATCGTAGAGGGCGGAGTACTCGTGGGCGATCACGCCGACGGAGAGGCCCAGCATGTGATAGACGGGGCCCATCCAGCCGCCGCCGACGCGGGACAGGTAATCGTTGGGCGTGACCAGGTGAACGCCCTTGTCATCAAGGGCATTCAGGTAGAGGGGTAACGTTGCTACGAGGGTCTTGCCCTCGCCAGTCTTCATCTCTGCGATCTTGCCCTGATGCAGGACGATGCCACCCATGAGCTGAACGTCGAAATGACGCTGGCCCAGGGTTCTCTTGGCGGCCTCGCGGACGGCAGCGAAGGCCTCCGGCAGGATACTGTCCAAGCCTTCACCCGATGAGTGGCGCGCGCGGAACTCCGCTGTCTTTTCTCTCAGTTCAGCGTCGGAGAGCGTCTCAAACTCGGGTTCGAGGCTATTGATGCGCTCCACGGTGGGGCGGAGCTTGCTCAGCTCTCGTTCGTTCGGATCACCGAGAAAGCGGTCGAAGATACCGGGCATGAATAACCTACTCCTTGACGTTCATCAGACCCAGAGCTGCCAGCACACTAGCGGCGCTTGCCCCTTCTACGCTGGTCGCCCTTTGCCTTCTTCTTCATTGGCGGCGTGACAGCAGGCCCCTTCGCCTTGGGCTTGGGCAGGTAGCGTTCGCGTGCCTTCTCCCGCTGGTACTTGGCCAGCTCTCCAGGATAGATGCGTGCAT
>DAOUCN010000178.1:0-2240 GCA_034431995.1 Chloroflexota bacterium
GAAGAAGATCCAGGAAGCAGTGACCACTCTGTCGGAGCAGGCTGCCTTCCTGATCGAGAAGCAGTGGTGGCAAGGCGCAGAAGATGTGTTGGCAGCGCTTGCCGAACTGGATCCGGCCAACACGTGGTCCGCAACCAGCCTGGAGATGGTCGGCCAAAAGCGCCAGCACTCGGCCCAGACGCTCCAGGAGGCGGTCACTGCTGCCGCCAGCAAGGAGTGGCGGAGGGCCTTGGAGTGTCTTCTCGAGGCGAAAACGGCCGATCCCCTGCTGGAAGCGGACGATGCGACACGGGCCATTCGCGAAAAGCTGCTGGCGTGGATCTCAGAGGTTGAGAGCGTGGCCGGGGTAGCCAGGGGCGGAGAGCGCGTTAGGAAACCCGTAGCAAAAGCGAGACGCATTCGGGCCGCGCCAAGCACGGTGCCGCCCACGGTCAGGAACTTGGTGGAGGTTCGCCTTCTGTCCTGCGCGCCTTCGGGGCTTCCCGGCTTGTTGGATAGGCTCGCCGGTGGGACGGTTGTCCTCGCCATCGCTTTCTCCCCCGATGGGCAGTACCTGGCGGCCGGCACAAACACTGGGATCGTCTGGCTCTGGCGCATGGACGACCATCAGGTGGAGAACCAGTACCAAGCACACTCACAAAGGATCAGATCCTTGGCGTTCTCTCCCGATGGCAAGATCCTGGCCTCGTGCAGCACCGACAAGACGGCATGCCTGTGGCGAGTCCCCGACGCATCCTTCTTGCGCATCCTGGAAGGGCACAGCGACACGGTAACGGACGTGAGGTTTCTCCCCGACGGACGGTTGCTGGCCTCGGCATCTGCTGACCGCACCGTGCGCCTATGGCGCGTGTCTTCTGGCAAACTTGAGCGACTCCTCAGCACGGGGCACACGGGCACGGTCTGGGCCCTGGCCGTATCGCCCGATGGCGAGATGCTCGCCTCGGGGGCGCGAGATGCCACCGTGCGCCTGTGGCGCGTCGCCGACGGGCAGCACCTCCAGACGCTCACTGGCCACGACCAGGTCAGGGGGGTGGCGTTTAGCCCCGACGGGCAAGCCTTGGCCTCGGCCTCGTACGACGGTACCGTTCGGCTGTGGCGCGTGGCGGACGGTGAGCTTCTGCACGTCTTGCAGGGTCATAGCGACGGAGTCACAAGCGTGGACTTCTCCCCCGATGGGCAGTTGCTTGCCTCCGGTTCATATGATGCCACCGTCCGCCTCTGGGACCTAGCTACGGGCCAGGGGGTGCAGGTCCTGGACCGGCACACTTCCAGCGTGAATAGCGTGGTCTTCTCTCCCGACGGCCAACTGCTTGCTTCTGGTTCTACCGACTGCACCGTGCGTCTGTGGGGGCCCGCCCAGCAGCCTAGTTAGCTCAGCCTGTCTGGGGGCGTGGGATGGGGAGCAGGACATGACAATAGAAAGAGCCGCAATGCATCTGGGCAAGTACGAGATCCTCGAGGAGATCGGCCACGGTGGTTTCGGCGTGGTCTACAAGGCCCGTGACACCAAGCTTAACCGCATCGTCGCCTTGAAAGTGCTCAGGCCATTCCTCATGAGCGAGCCGGAGTTCGTGGCCCGCTTCCGGCGCGAGGCTCAGGCCGCTGCCAACCTTAAGCACCCCAACATCGTCACCATCCATGAGCTCGACGAAGTCGGCGGCGCCTACTTCATCGCCATGGAGTACCTGGAGGGCCAGAACCTGGCCCAGATCGTCAAGGTCGAAGCGCCCATGAGCGTCGAGCGGGCCTTGCCCATCCTGGAGCAGATCGCCTCGGCCCTGGACTATGCCCACGCCCGGGGCCTCGTGCATCGCGACGTCAAGCCCACCAACGTCATCGTCGGGCCGGACGGCCGCGCCGCGCTGACGGATTTCGGCTTGGTGCGCGCCGCCTCGGAGAGCCGCCTCACCAGCAGCCTGACCGCGATGGGCACGCCCGAATACATGGCGCCTGAGCAGGCGGAGCCTAACCCCGCGGCCCCGCCCGGCCCCGCCGCCGACCTCTACGCCCTGGGCGTGGTGGCCTATGAGATGCTATCGGGTCGTGTGCCCTTCACCGGCGCCACACCCCTGGCCATCCTGCGCGGCCACACGGACAAAGAGCCGCCACGGCCCTCCAGCATAAACCCAGCCATCTCGCCGGAGGTGGAGGCGGTGCTGCTCAAGGCCCTGGCCAAGCAGCCGGAGGCGCGGTTTGCCAGCGGCGTCGCGATGGCTGATGCCCTGCGAGAGGCAGCCGAG
>DAOUCN010000179.1:0-4779 GCA_034431995.1 Chloroflexota bacterium
CTTGGCAGGCTCTGCACCTGTGCCCGCAGGCAGTTCTCCTGCCTCCTCACCCCGCCCTCTACCACAACTGCGCTCAGATGGTGCTGGGCATCCTGGGTCTGTATTCTGATCAGATCGAGCACAGCCAGCTTGACTGCTTCTATCTCACCCTGATAGGCCGGGTGAGAGACGTGCTGGCAGATATGCAGCGACAACTGGCGGAGCGGATGGGACTATCGGCCTCCCTCGGTGCCGCGTCCAACAAGCTCGTGGCGTACATTGCGGCACGCTCGCGCGCCCCCGGCGGTCTCGTGATTGTGTTGGCAGGACAAGAAGCGGCATTTCTCAGCCCTGTGCCGGTGGAGTGGCTCGTACATGATGAGCAGGCTTGCCAACGCCTCAAGCGTCTTGGCGCCCGGACGGTGGGCGACCTTGCCAGCATGCCGGAGCACGTGTTGGTCTCCCACGTTGGTGAATTAGGCAAGAAGCTTTTCAGGCATGCCCACGGGCATGACTACCGTCGCCTGCGCGGGACCCAGCAGCGGGAGTCGGTTGAGTGGGAGCAGGTCTTCGCGCGGGCGATCGCTGATCCCGAAGCCTTGCGCCGATGGGCGGTGTACCTGTGCGGTCGGGTTGGGCAGGAGCTACGGGCAAAGAGCCTGCGGGCCCGAACCCTGACCCTGACCCTGGGCCGCCTCGACGGCCCGCCGACTGTGCTCACCGCCATCCTGCCGCAGGCGACAGACCTCGACCATGCCCTGCGCGACGCTGTACTCCATCTGTTGCGCGCCTGGGATGGCAGAACCCACGTGGTTTCTCTGGGGCTGGAGGCGGAAGGATTCACGGAGGAGCCCACGTTTCAGTTACCGCTTTTCAGCGAGCAAGAAGCCACATGGGAGGCGAAACAACGACGTCTTGACCGGGCCAAGAATGGCCTGAATAAGCGCTATGGCCAGGGCACTGTCATGGCAGCCATGCTTCTGGATGATGAGATTCTGGCGGCCATGGGCAGGCCGCGACTAAAGGGCAAGCAGTGAGAGATGCCCCTCACCGTGCCCTCTCCCCTGGGGAGAGGGGTAGGGTAGCGGAGAGGAAAAGACAGCGATGGGCGGAGCAATTGACGAGGAGATCGTGGTTGAGCGCGATGGGCAGCGGCTTGTTGCCTTTTTATGGCAGGGCCAGCGGTATGTGGTGACATCCGCTCAGGTATTGGGGACGCCGCCAACGCGCTGGTGGGAGGGCCAGGGGGAGCGCACCTATGTCCAGGTTGTCACCAGGGGCCGCCTGTATGAGATTTACTTCGACCATGAGCGGGGCGTATGGATTGTGGCAGGCAAGCTGTCGTAGTCGTCCTACCTTGCTGATCGTGATCATGCGTATTCTCTCCAATTGGCCGCCATAAGCGCATGTGACTGTCATTGGTCAGTATGCATGACATCCGCTGACAAGTCAAGCAGATTCGTTCACCTTCATGTTCACAGCGCGTTCTCATTGCTCGATGGAGCATCGCGCCTGGATGACCTCATTGTGCGGGCGAAGGAACTCGGCATGTCGGCCCTGGCTGTCACCGACCACGGCTTGGTGGGTGCGATCCGCTTTTACCAGCGCGCCTGCAGCGCCGGACTGAAGCCCATTCTGGGCACAGAGATCGTCCTGGAAGGGGGGCACCACCTGACGCTCCTGGCTAGAAACGGACAGGGCTATGCCCATCTCTGCCGCCTGGTCAGTACGGCGAACCTGCGCGATCCAACACGGAAGCAAGAACCATTCGTGACCAAGCAGGAACTCGCCACTTTCTCTGCCGGGTTGATTGCCCTTTCTGGCTGCGCCCGAGGCGAGGTGCCGTCACTGCTGACGCAGGGCAGGAAAGAAGAAGCCCTGGCTGCTGCTCGCTGGTACAGAGATGTCTTTGAGGGCGATTTCTGCCTAGAACTGATCAACCACATCTACCCGGATACCTCCACGCCCATTCGTGGCCTGGTTGAGCTGGCACAACACCTACAGATCCCTATGGTAGCTACGAACAATGTGCACTATGCTCGCTTTGGCGGTCACCGCCTGCATGAGGTCCTCTCCTGTATCAGGGCCAACACGACGTTGGCTGCCTATCCTTTCCCTCGCACGACTGAAGCCTACTTGAAGTCCCCGCGCCAGATGGCTGTTCTCTTTCGGCAGGTGCCCCAGGCGATCCAGCAGAGCGAACGGCTTGCTGAGCGCTGCGATGTAACCCTGGAATTGGGCAGACTGCATGTTCCCCGCTTTCCAGTGCCGGAAGGCGAGACCAGCTATAGCTATCTGTGCTCCCTGGCTTTCGCTGGAGCCCAGCGGCTGTACAAACCCCTGCGCCACGCCGTCCTCAAGCGGCTGGAGGAGGAGCTGGCTATTATCAATGAGCTGGGCATGTGCGATTACTTTCTCTTGGTGTGGGATGTGGTGCGGTGGGCACGAGAGCAAGGTATCCGCTGTTCGGGGCGGGGGAGTGGGGCGGACAGCCTGGTCTGCTACTGCCTAGACATCACAAGGGTTGATCCGCTGGCTCATCACCTGCCCTTTGGTCGCTTTCTCTCTCTAGAGCGGCGTGACCCGCCGGACATAGACCTGGACTTCGATAGCACACGCCGCGACGAGGTCTTTGATTACATATTCCAGAAATACGGGCCGGAACGTGCGGCTATGGTATGCACGGTTAACACATTCCGTGCCCGGGGCGCGGTGCGCCAGGTGGCGAAGGTGTTGGGGTATTCCCCCCATGAGATTGACCTGCTGGCGCGGGAGCTGCCCCATATGCGGGCATCGGACCTGCGGGCTGCCTACGAGACGCTACCCGAGCTTCGGGATAGTGGCCTGAACCTGGAGCATCACCGGCTGCTCTTTGACCTCTGCGAACAGATGGATGGGCTGCCCCATCATCTGGCTGTGCATGTGGGCGGTGTCATCGTCGGTGATGGGCCTCTAGCGGACCGGCTGCCCCTGCAATGGGCGAACAAGGGGGTGATCATCGCCCAGCGGGATAAGGACGACGTGGAAGCGACAGGTGACATCAAGCTGGATGTGCTCGGCGTAAGGATGCTATCGGCCATTCAGTACGCTGTGGATCTCTTGCGCAAGCGTGGCGAGCCTGTTGACGTGGACACTCTGCCGCTGGACGATCCTGCCGTGTTCAAGCTGCTTCGCTCCACTCACACGCTGGGTATCTTTCAACTGGAGAGCCCGGGGCAAAGGGAGCTGCAGGGCCGTCTCCAGCCGGAGCGCTACTTCGACATTGTGTGTGCTGTCGCCTTGTTCCGCCCCGGCCCCGTGGCGGGGGGCATGGTAGAGCCATTCATCCGACGGCGGTGGGGGCAGGAGCCGGTGACATATCCCCATCCTTCCCTGGAACCTATCCTGAAGGATACCTTTGGCCTGATCCTGTTCCAGGAGCAGGTGCTGGAGGTGGCAGCGGTCATTGCTGGGTTCACCCACGGCGAGGCCGACCAGCTACGCCGGGCCATGACCCATGATCGCTCAGAGGAGGAGATGGCTCGCATCGGCGAGACCTTCATGAGTCGCGCCACAGCCAAGGGGACGGATCCCAAGACCGCCGAGCGGGTCTTTGCAGCCATTAGGGGCTTTGCCGCCTATGGCTTCTGTCGGGCACATGCTGCCGCCTTTGCATTCATTGCCTACCAGTCGGCCTACTTGAAGGCCCACTATCCGGCGGAGTTCTTTGCCGGCGTGTTGACCCACATGCCTGGCTTCTACCCAGCGCACACTCTGCTCGCAGAGGCCCGTCGTTGTGGCGTGGGCGTCCTGCCTCTCGACATCAACCACAGTGAGGCGACCTACACCGTTGAGGACGGCAAGCTGCGCATCCCTCTGTCGCAGGTGCGGGGCGTGCCGCGGGGGGCCATTGACTCCATCCTGGCTGCCCGCAAGGAGGGGGGGAGATTCGTCTCCCTCGAGGACTTCCTGGCCAGGACGATGGTACCTCGCCCTGCTTTGGAGAACCTTGTCCTCGCCGGTGCCTTTGATAGCCTTTGCCGTGATCGTCGCTCGCTTCTATGGCGGCTACCACGGGCGCTGGACAGCCGACATGGGCCGGCCCTGCTGGAGCTGAGGGATGAAGAGGATCGGCCCCCTTGCCATGCTGACGAGGAGCTGGCAATGGAGCTTGATATCCTGGGTCTGTCCCTCGGGGCGCATCCTCTGGACATGCACATGGAGTTCCTGCGTCGCATGAGAGCGGTTGACAGCAGGCGGTTGGCGCGCCTGGAGGATGGGACAGCGGTCACAGTCGCTGGACTGGTGATTGCTCGCATGACGCCGCCGACGAAGAGTGGGCAACGGGTGATCTTCCTGACGCTTGAGGACAGGGAGGGCCTGGTGGACGTGGCGGTCTTTCCGGCGGTGCAGGAGCGCTATGGGCGGGCGGCGTGTTTTGGCGCGGTGGTCATCGTGCGCGGCACGGTACGGCGCAGAGGCAAACGCGGCGTGAGCGTGACTGCGGAGAGCGTGATCGCTCTGGGGAACGATGATAGCCTGACGCAGAGGCCCACCTAGTGGTGCCCCCACGGAGAATCGAACTCCGGTTTTGGCCTTGAAAGGGCCACGTCCTCGGCCACTAGACGATGGGGGCCGGCAGCGCATATGGTAACACATCGGGATGAGAAAAGCAAGCGGGATCGAAGGCTGGGGGGCCCCCAGTTTCTACCCGTAGCCGGTACAGGCCGCCTGAAGAACCACAAACATGCGCTCGAAGACATGCGGCGGGAAGTAGTGCGGGTATTCGATCGCTTTGAGCGCGAGGAGGATGCGGCTGTA
>DAOUCN010000180.1:0-3080 GCA_034431995.1 Chloroflexota bacterium
CCTCGGGATAGCCCGCAGGCCAGGGCCGCGGTGAAGGCATCGCCTGCTGCCGTCGTGTCAACGGCCTGGACGGGGAAGCCCGGCACGCGCTCTTCTCCCCCTGCTGTGACGACCAGCGCCCCCTCCTCGCCCAGGGTCACCACCACGGCTTTCACCCCCATGCCCAGCAGCCGCCGAGCAGCTTCTCCCACGCCTGCCGTGTGGCCACCCGAAAGCAGGCCCACTTCGTGCTCGTTAGGGACAAGAACATCGGCCAGACCCACCATCGCGGCATCGAGCTGGCGGGCCGGTGCCGGGTTGAGTACGGTGCGCACCCCTGCCTCGCGGCCCAGCTTCAGGCTATGTGCCACCGTCTCCAGGGGCATCTCCAATTGCAGGACGAGAGCATCCGCCTGGGCAATGGCTGCCCGCGCTGCGTCCACATCGGTCGGGCTCAGGCGGCCGTTGGCGCCCATGGCCACGGCGATGTAGTTGTGGCCCTTGTCGTCCACCATGATGAGAGCGATCCCCGATGGCGCCTCTGCATCGCGTGCGATGCAGTCCGTGACAATGCCTTCCCGCCTGAAGCCAGCAAGAGCGCTCTCACCGAACATGTCATTGCCCACACGGGCGACGAGGGTCACGCGTGCCCCCAGACGAGCAGCCGCTACCGCCTGGTTGGCTCCCTTGCCTCCAGCGGCCATGACGAACTCGCCCCCGATGATGCTCTCGCCACGCCCAGGCAGGCGCGGCATCTTGATCACCATGTCCGTGTTCGAGCTACCAACGACGACGATGCGCGGTTGCACGTAGCCTCCTTTAGCAGTTCGTTCGCCGCCATTGTACCACAGCCCTGGCTCACCCGTCGAGGGCGTCCCTACGCGATCCTGTCCTTCGCCACCCCCAGCAATGCCTCCAGCGCCAGCAGATAGCTGCGCCACCCAAAGCCACACACCACGCCCACGCACACACCGGCAATGAACGACGTGTGGCGGAACTCCTCGCGGGCGTATACATTGGACAGGTGCACCTCGACGGCCGGCAGCGCCACGGCAGCCAGGGCATCACGCAAGGCGATGCTCGTGTGGGTGTAAGCCGCAGCATTGATGATAATTCCATCGGCCCACTCGGCAGCCTGCTCAATCGAGGTCACCAGTTCCCCCTCATGGTTGCTCTGCACGATGCGGAGTTCCACATCCTGGCTGGTCGCCGCCTCCTGCAAGCGCCGGTTGATCTCATCCAGGGTCATTGTTCCGTATACGCTTGGCTCGCGCCGCCCCAGCAGGTTGAGATTCGGCCCATGGAGCACCAGAAGCCTATGCATTATCCCTATCCTCCCGCAATTCCCTGAGCACGTCCAGCACCACCGGCTTAGGTATCTCGTCTGTCACGATGACCTTCCCCAGTCTCACGGGCAGGACGAAGCGCAAGCGCCCACCCCGGCGCTTCTTGTCGCTGCCCATGGCCGCCCAGACCTCTTCGGGTTGATAGCCATGATAGCTCACTGGCAAGCCCAGCCCGCTCAGCACGCCGTGGACGCGGGCTGCCAGACCTGGTTCACACAGGCCCACGCGCTCGGCCAGGCGCGTGGCCGCCACCAGCCCGATGGCTACCGCCTCGCCATGACGCAGGCGGTAGCCAGAGAGAACCTCCAGGGCGTGGCCGAAGGTGTGGCCCAGGTTCAGCTCGGCGCGGCGGCCCTGCTCCAGAGGATCCTGTTCAACAATGGAGATCTTGACCCGCAGGGCTTGCGGGATGAGCCAGGCCAGGTCATACTCCCCCGCCTCCAGATGGGAGAAGATCGCGGGGTCGCCTATGATGCCGTGCTTCACTACCTCGGCCAAGCCCGCACGTCGCTCGGCAAGCGGAAGGCTCATCAGGGCCGATAGGTCTTCCACCACAGCGATCGGCTGCTTGAAGGCACCAATCAGGTTCTTGCCCCTGGGATGGTCAATCCCTACCTTGCCACCCACACTGGAATCCACCATGGCCAACACCGTCGTGGGCACCTGGACCAAGGGCACACCCCGCAGATAGGTTGCCGCCACAAAACCGGCGACGTCGCCCACCACGCCGCCACCCAGGGCGATGACCGGCTGCCTACGCTCCAGACCGGCGGCTGCCAGGCGGTCGTACAGCCGCGACACGGTGTCCAGCGTCTTGGCCTTCTCCCCATCCTGGATCTCGATGATCTCTGGCCTCAGCCCGACCTCCTCCAGGCGGCCGGCCACTGCTTCTGCATAGAGCGGGCCGACGACTTCGTTGGTGATCAGCGCCGTCCGCCCTGTGAATCCCAGACGGACAAGCAAGGCCCCCAGATCATGCAAGACGCCATCACCGACGATGATCGCATAGCTGTCCGATCCGCAGGACACCGGCAGGCGCTTCTGGCGCTCTTGGAAGGCAGCAATGACCTGCTCAGCCACCTCATCTACGCCCCGATGGGTTGTCTGAATCTGGTGGGGAATCGTGTCATAGGCCGCCGCCCGCTCAGCCAGGAGGCGCGTAACCCGCTGCGGTACATCGTGCCCCGCTAGCATGGGCCGCTCCTTGACATCGCCCAGGCGCTGCATGATCTCTGCCTGATCGCACACGAGACAGACCACCAGGCCGCCCCGTCCCAGGAGGACGCGGTTCGCCTGGGTGAGAACGGCGCCGCCACCAGCCGCGATGACAAGGCCCTGGGGCTTCGATAGCTGCTGGCAGAGCGCGGATTCGGCCTTGCGAAAGGAGGCTTCCCCCTGCTTGGCGAAGACCTGAGGGATAGCCGCTCCCAGGCGCTCCTCCAGGACGGCGTCCATGTCCACAAAGGGGCGACCCAGACGGCGGGCAACCTCCAGCCCCACCGTCGTCTTGCCGGTAGCCATGAAACCCGCCAAGACGATGTTCGCCTCATCGTGTCCAAAACTGTCTGTCATGCTTCCGCTGCTCCCTGCTCGCCCTGGACTCGCACCAGCTCCTCCGCCCGCGCCTTCATCTCTCGTAGCGTGTCCCCACCCAGCTTCTCGATGAGGGCATCGGCCAGCACCCAGGCTGTCATCGCCTCAGCGATCACCGCCGCCGCAGGAACGGCTGTCACGTCCGACCTCTGGTACTGGCTG
>DAOUCN010000181.1:0-1585 GCA_034431995.1 Chloroflexota bacterium
GCGTAAGAGCTGCGCACGGTCGGCCCCCCGCAGGTTGAGCGAGCATTGCGGCGGAGGTGTTGGCGGCTCTTTGAGGGCTTCGCGGCGTCGTCTCAGGCGGCAGGTATGGAAACCTACCCTACGGCAAATGACACATTTGGAATTGGTGGATGTCAAGCGCGGTACTTGACAAGGGCACTCTTGTGTGCTAGCATAGGCGATGGAAACGTTTACAGCCGCAGAGTCGGTATCAGGGAAGGGGGTGGTGCGTAGGAGAACAAGAGAACAGCAGGTAGTGTTCGCCTTGATTGTGGTGCGGTAGCAGGTTCGGGAAGGTCTAAACAGAACACACACAAGAAGGAGGCTAACACAGATGTTGTCTCGCAGAAAGTTCCTGACTTTGGTAGCAAGCGGTGCCGTTTCATCTCTGGCCATGAGCGCCTGCGGGCCGACGGCAGCGACGCCCACGCCCAAGGAGCCGGTCCTGCCGGCTACGATTAACCTCACGGGCTGGGTGCAGGCCAACGTGGTTGAGGAATACCGAGCCAAGAACCTCGTCACCGGCGCCGAGCGTCTGAGCAAGAAGCTGGGCACGACTACGGTGAAGATGGATGCCACGCCCGACTCCACCGGCTGGGGCGACTACAAGAAGAAGTGCCTGCTGGCCTTCGAAGGCAAGACCGCTCCCGACGTCGTCCTCTCTGGCCACGAAGACGTGGTGTGGAGCGACAACGGCTACATCCTGCCCCTCGATGATCTGACCAAGAAGTACTCCGCTGTCTACGACAATATCATCCCCGGCCTCTGGCCTTCTTGCACCTACAAAGGCAAGCGCTGGGCGATCCCGCAGGACACCGAGGCCCGGCCGCTATTCTGGTCCATCCCGGCCCTGAAGAAGCTCGGCTGGTCCGATGCCGACATCGCTGCCCTGCCGGAGAAGATCAAGAAGGGCGAGTTCATCCTGCAGGATATCCTGGACACGGCCAAGCAGATGCAGGACAAGGGCGTGGTACAGAAAGGCTGGGGCTTCTACACCCGCTGGGGTCAGGGCTATGACTGGTATTCGTTCTACTTCTCCTATGGCGGCCAGATCCAGGATCCCGCCACGGGCAAGCTGATTTTCGTGAAGGACGCCTGGCAGAAACACTATCAGTTCTTCTACGATGTGTTCAACACCTATGCCATCACCCGCAAGGACTGCATCGGCGCCTCCACGTCCAAGATGATCTATCCAGACGTCACCAGTGGCAACGTCGGCTTCTACTTCGGCGGCACCTGGCAGTGGGCCGACTGGGCAGTGAACTACGTCAAGGACAAGGGTGGCGAGGATTGGCTCTGGAAGACCATCGGCTATGGGCTGATCCCGGCCGCCACCAAAGGCGGCAAGCCGGCCACCACCAGCCACCCCCTGGTCTACATGGTCAGCGCCCAATCCAAGTTCCCGGAGATCGCTTTCCGGGTGATCACCGAGGCCAGCGCCGACGATCTCAACAACCTCCATGCCATTGGCTCCACCCACCTGGGCATCAGCAAGACGCAGGCGGAGAGCGCCGACTACAAGAAGGCGAAGTTCCTCCAGTCCTGCACCTATATGCTGGACTACACG
>DAOUCN010000182.1:0-4501 GCA_034431995.1 Chloroflexota bacterium
GCGTGAGGGTGTAGATCGGTGGTCGATCCGCCCGATCGAAGGTCAGGTACGAGGTAGTCAGTGGCAGGGAGAAGTTATTGCTCACTGCGACCATCAGGGCTGCCTGCAAGAGATGCAGGAACCCCATGATGGCGTTGTACTTCCTCAGGCTGGCGAATTCCGAGCCTGGTGGTGCGGATGCAGCGTGCTCTTTCACGGTCTATCTCCTCGACAATGAGAGTGTGGGCTGGCCGACGCGTCGCTGTGCCCAGCCATCTGCCTAATACAAGCGGCGGTGTAGATTATAATGCATACGTCGCCAGAACGCAACAGGGGATCGGAACTCCAGGTCTGTCTCTGGCGTCTTATAGATGGGAGGTGATGTCACGCCGCCATACGACAACCAGGACGCCGGCCACGTCCGCCTGCCATCGGCCAGTTCTGCATCTCGTAACGTTCCATGGTTTCCATCGTCACTAAGGGTGTAGCTACCTGTCTCGCGCGCCTGCGCCCGGAAGACGAGGAGAGCCTGCACGACGCGCCATGACACGCCGTGCTATGCGGCTCTGGCCCTGCGGTTAGGGCCGCGCGACCGCCAACAACGGTCTGGTCGCAAGGAGGAAAGGAATGTCCCGTCTACGTTTGCTTCTGTCTCTTGTTCTGCTCGTGGCCCTGTTCCTATCCCTGGGAACAGGCCCTATGCCAGCCAAGGCCGATGACGAAGTGCGCATTATGGCTGGCAACTTCCTGGCCCAATACTACAACAATACCGATCTCTCAGGATCGCCTGTTCTCACCCGCACCGACGCTACCATCAACTTCCACTGGGGCGCTGGCTCGCCCGACGCGACGGTGAATGCCGACAACTTCTCGGCCCGCTGGACGGGCACCGTGCACTTCGGCACCGCCGGCGAATATGTCTTTAGCCTGACCACCGATGATGGGGCCAGACTTTGGGTAGATGACGTCCTGCTTCTCGACAAGTGGTTCGATCAGTCCCCCACCACCTACACCCACAACCGTGTCCTGACGACGGGTAGTCACACCATCAAGATGGAATACTACGAGCACCTGGGGGAGGCCACGGCTGTGCTGACCTGGGGGATGGCTGGATCGGCAGAGACCTTTGCCGCGGAGTACTTCAACAACACCACTGTCTCCGGGCCGCCTGCCTTCACGGCCGTCGCAACGAAAGTAAGCTTCGATTGGGGATACGGTTCCCCGGATGCCACCATCAACCCCGACTACTTCTCTGCCCGCTGGGTAGCCACAGTCAACTTCGCCAGCGAGAACGACTATGATTTCCATCTGTACATAGACGACGGCGCCAAGCTCTGGCTCGATGGCGTCCTGATCTTGAGTAGGTGGTACCCGCAAGCGCCCACACACCACATGGTGACGCGCCACGTGACGGCTGGCCCCCACCAGGTCAAGATGGAATACTTCGAGCGGACCGGCGTCGCGGTGGCCCGCCTGTGGTGGGATGTGCATCCGGTGGGCGGCGACGTGATTGTGGACGACCTGAGCCCGGGCTTCACCAGGGGCGGCGCCTGGCATGAGGCGGCCATCGGCTACCTGGGCCACATGTACTGGACTCGCAACGCCTACTCCGTGCAGGAGAACTGGGGACGGTGGACGCCGACGCTGCCGGGGTCGGGCGTCTACGAAGTGTACGTCTTCATCCCCAGCAACTACGCCACCAGCCGCAATGCGCGCTACTCTGTCTACCATAGTGGGCACTGGGCCACCCGCTCGGTCAACCAGTACATCTACTACGACGCCTGGGTCAGCCTGGGTATGTTCTGCTTCACAGGCACCGGGGGAGAGTTTGTGTTCCTCAACGATGTGACCTATGAGCCGTACCTCTCCCGCATGGTTGGCTTCGACGCCGTGAAGTTCGTCTATCGGATGGGATGCTTGTAGCTTCGTCTGACTGCACGTAGCCGGATGGTGGAATCATTCGGCTACGGCAGGTGGAGATCCGATCAATCGGGCTGCGGTCAACTTGCCCAGACGGTGATACGCAGTCAGCGGAGATCCTGCCAGTCAAAGTTCATCAGCCGCCCAGCGGATGGCAGGCGGTCAAACACAAGGATAGGTTGCACGGGGGCATCTGTCGCCCGCGCCCCTCGCCTCGCCCTGCGCCATGCTCACGGGTGAAGGAGGAGTTCTATGAAACGCCGACGCATCGTCCTGGTTGTCCTCATCGCTGCGGCCTTGCTGGCCACAGGGCTGACCTTACCCCGTGTGTTCTCGGCCAACGGGCTGGGGGAGCGCCTGGCCAACGGCACCTTCGAGGAGGGGTTTGCCGCTGATGGCGTCGCCATCGGCTGGCACCGCTTCGACAACGGGGGCGCAGCCAGCTACGGCTGGTACGATGAGACCTGGAGCCGCGCCGTCTACGAAGGCAAGCACGCCCAGCTCATCGAGATCAGCTCCTGGAAGTGGTTCCCCACCGATCCGGACCGTTATGCCGGCATCTACCAGACAGTGAGCGTCGTGCCCGGAGCGATGTACCAGCTCGTCATCAACGCCATGATGCGCACCACCGAGGCCAATCCGATCACCTCTGGCTACGGCTACCGGGTGCAGTATGGCATTGACTACGGCGGCGGTACCAACTGGCAGGCCGTTGGCACCTGGCAGGACATCGGCCTCAACGAGGAGTGGGAGCGCACCAATCCCGGTACCTACTTCACCTACGTGGGCACCATCACCGCCACCAGCAATCGCCTGACCCTGTTCATCCGAGGCTGGAAGAAGTGGGCACAACCCAACCGTGAGTTCGACCTGGACATTGACGCGGTCAGTCTACGGGGCACGACGCCCCTGGACGCAGAGCTGCCATTGGTCAGTTTCACCGTCCCGCCCTATCCCATGATTGGTCAAGTCAGCAAGGTGACCATCCACGCCCAGAACGACGTGGGCATCAAGGATATGACGCTGCAGGACAACGGCACCGTCATCTGCACCGTGACCCACGCCGTGGGCGTCCTGACCCTGGAGCGCGAGTGTGACTGGATGCCCGGCTCGGTTGGGCCGCACATCCTGAAGGCAACCGTCCACGACGAGGCAGGTAACGAAGCGACGTTCACCAACTCGCTCATCGTCGGCAGCTTCGTCGAGTTCCTGGTCAACGGCAGCTTCGAGGCCGGATTTGGCGCTGGTGGCATAGGAAACGCCTGGACCGGCTTCAACAACGGCGGGCGGGCCAACTTCGGCTTCTACGACGAGACGTGGCTGCCCGCGGTGTTCGATGGCTCCCATGCTCAGTTGCTGGAGATCAACACGCTGGGCATGCACGACAACGACGGCGACCGCTACGTGGGCATCTACCAGAAGGTCAATGGCCTTACGCCGGGGGCCATGTACCTGCTCACCATCAACGGCATGATGCGCACCACCGAGGCCGATCCCGTCGCCTCGGGCTATGGCTACCGCGTCCAGTTTGGCATTGACTACAGCGGCGGCACCAACTGGCAGGCCGTCACCAACTGGACTGACGTCGGCTTCAACAATGAGCATCCTCGCCTATCGCCCGGACCGTATGAGACGTTCCAGACCTGGATCACATCGCCCAACAGCAGCCTGACCCTGTTCGTGCGCGGCTGGAAGAAGTGGCCAAAGCCCTTCGTCGAGTTCGACCTCGACCTGGATGGGCTGAGCCTGCGGGGGTATCAGTGATCAGTAGTCCGTGGTCCGTAATCCGTAATCCGTAGTGTGGGGCCAGTAGCCAGTAGTCTGTAGTCAGAGGGCGGTACGAGCGAGACAGAGCGCTTATCTGACCACTGACATCTGGCTACTGACTTCTCTTGCCTGTGGGTGATAGGACACATCTCCCCTGGGGATTTGAGATCACGGCAACGACTGCGCAGAGCTTGCCTCCGCAAGCTGGACAGTGGCCTCAGGGGCACTTTGCGGCGTGGTCGGTGCGGTTTGCCTGTCCCCTGGACTGCGTGGCCTGAGGGACGCAGGCCAGAGGGCAGGCTGGCCGGACAGGCCAGGGCAACCGCCGACGGAGATGTGCCCAATCACCAGTTTCCTGCGATTGAATGCCCCCGCGTGGTGTGCTATAATCGCTGCGGCTACTGCCAAGGGATTCCGGTCGCGTCGTCTGGGCAGCAGTACGGCTGCCCGCTGCATACCCCTATCAAGGACGAACTACTCGCCGCCGACTACGGATCACGGACTACGGACTACGGATCACAGACTGCGACTTACGGCCTACCGACGGAGGATCTGCACCATGCGCCTGTCCCGCGTGCTTCCGGCTTCTGTGATGCTGATACTCATCGCCGTAGGCACCGTCTTTGTCTTGCGAGCTTTCGTGGCTCCCTCTCCTGCCAGCCTGCCGACCCCCACGCCGGTGCCCAGGGCCCTCAGCACCGCCTTGCCCGTTACCGTCGGCGTATTCCCCACCACCGCTCCGGCTCCCGCCGTCGCCACCGCTGCCCCTGCCGCTTCGTTGCCGCCAACGATAACCCCGGCCAGGGCCGTGCCGACCAGCACAGGGATCATCCCG
>DAOUCN010000183.1:0-11720 GCA_034431995.1 Chloroflexota bacterium
AACGCTGGTGCCCAGCCCCAAGCCCACCAGGCTGGCCGTGGGGGCGAGCATCTCCGGCATCCCAGGGCCGCCGCGCGGCCCCTCGTAGCGGATGATGACCACGTGGCCGGCTTTGACTCGCCCCGCCAGGATCCCAGCCGCAGCCTCTTCCTGCGACTCGAAGATGACGGCTGGCCCCCGATGGTGTCGCACTGCCGGGTCTACCGCCCCTGACTTGACCACCGCGCCGTCGGGCGCCAGGTTCCCATAGAGGATGGTCAAGCCGCCGGTGAGGCTGTGGGGCCGCTCCAGGGGGCGAATGACCTCGGGGTCGCGGGTGGTGACCTTGGCCATGTCACCCAGAGTGCCGCCAGCCACCGTTGGCTCGTTCAGGTGCAGGAGACCAGGCTTGCGACTCAACTGATTGAGGACGGCTGCCACGCCGCCGGCGCGCGCAACGTCTTCGATGTGCCATTGCGAAGCCGGGCTGACCTTGCAGAGATGAGGCACACGCTCGCTCAAGTCATTGATGCGGCTCAGGGGGTAGGCGATGCCCGCTTCGTGGGCGATGGCCAAGCAATGAAGAATGGTATTGGTAGAGCCACCCATGGCCATGTCTAGGGCGAAGGCATTGTCCAAGGCGCGGGCCGTGACGATGTCACGCGGCTTGATGTCTTTGGCCACCAGGGTCATGAGGCGTGCAGCAGCCTGGCGCACCAGGTCACGGCGCTCGGGCAGCGTGGCCAGGATTGTCCCGTTGCCCGGAAGGGCCAGACCCAGGGCTTCCAGCAGGCAGTTCATGGAATTGGCGGTAAAAAGCCCCGAGCACGAGCCACAGGTGGGGCAGGCGACGGACTCGAGGTCGTGAAGATCGGCCTCGCTAATGCGGCCGGCCTGGAGCGCGCCCACCGCCTCAAAGACGGTGATGAGGTCAGCGCTGCGGCCCTTCCACTGGCCGGCAGCCATGGGGCCGCCGCTGACGAAGACGGTGGGGACGTTGACGCGCAGGGCGCCCATGATCATGCCTGGGATGATCTTGTCGCAGTTGGGTATGCAGAGCAGGCCGTCAAGCCAGTGGGCCTGGGCCATGGTCTCGACGGCATCGGCGATGAGCTCGCGGCTGGGCAAGGAATAGCGCATGCCGATGTGGCCCATGGCGATGCCATCGTCCACGGCGATGGTGTTGAACTCAAAGGGCACGCCGCCAGCAGCGCGGATGGCCTGGCTGGCCACGCGTCCCAGCTCGTTGAGGTGCACGTGACCCGGCACGATCTCCGTGAAGGAATTGCAGATGCCAATGAAGGGCTTGTCGAAGTCCTCGTCCTTGACGCCGCAGGCGCGGAGCAGGCTGCGGTGCGGTGCTCTCTCAATGCCGTGCTTGATTGCGTTGCTGCGCATGGGGCCTCCAACCAGAAACCATTCCGTAGGGCGGCTTTCGATAGCCGCCGAGCTTTAGCAGTCTTGACCTGATGAACAGAAAAGGCCCTCATCTCAGGGACGGACGAGAGCCCGTGGTACCACCCTTGTTGCTTGCAAGTACGCTCCCTCTCCCCCTGGGAGAGGGGCTGGGGGTGAGGGGTGCGCCGGGCAAACAAGAAACGTCCTGTCTTCTGGGCACGCGCACGAGCCTGCGTGCATGGGGTCTTCGCCATAAACCAGAAGAAGGACGCTCCGTTGTCCTGCCCGCGTCTCCGCACCAGCGGAAGATGCAAGCCACTCAAGGCGCTCTAACGGGCGCAAGGCGGCGCCACCTAGCAGGCAAGTACCACCGCTCAGCGGCGCGGCTCAGGGGCGAGTTCGAGGCGCTGCGCTACCGGGCTTCCAGCCGTGGCCCGGCTCTCTGTCAGGCGTGCGACCTCTAGTACTCCCCTTCACAGCCGTATCGTATTGTGTGAGTATTGTACCACTGTCTATCCTTCCTGTCAAGGCTTTTGCGCGCGCTTTTTTCTGGTCTTGCCGTGGAGACCTCCCGCAAGTCTGTTGCAACCTGCGGGAGGTTGTCTGCATGGGGTTGACAACGGCTGCGTTCTCGTGTATAAGATGTGCGACCTTTGGACAATGAGGAGAACGCCATGCCAGCACCCTTGACCCAGGATGAGTTGGCGGCCTTGCGCCGCCTGAGCAGCCCAACGGTATCGAATGCCATCGAGACCTTGAATGTGCGCCACCGAGACGAAGGGTTCATGGATCACAGCGTCCGCTGCATGTTCCCCGAACTGGGGGTCATGGTTGGCTATGCCGTGACTGCGGTCTACCAGGCGGCTGTGCCAGCCCCCAGCCATCGCCCGCCTCCCCTGCGCGCCTACTGGGAGTACGTCCAGACCATGCCCGCGCCGCGGGTGGTAGTTGGCCTGGATATGGATGATAAACCGGGCCTGGGGGCAAACTGGGGCGACGTGCAGGCCAACATCCACAGGGCCCTAGGCTGCATCGGGGGCATCACCAATGGCGCCGTGCGCGATTTGGACGAGGTGCGCGCCCTGGGCTTCCATTTCTTCGCCGCCCATGTGGCCGTGTCTCATGCCTATTCCCATCTAGTGGACTTCGGCGTGCCCGTGCGTATCGGCGGCCTGACGGTGCATCCGGGCGACCTCATCCACGCCGATCAGCACGGCGTCGTGCTAATCCCCCAGGAGGTTGCCCGCGATGTGATCGCGGCGGCGGAGAGGGTGGCTGCTGACGAAGCGGCCATCATTGCGGTCTGCCAGTCGCCGGATTTCTCGGTGGAGCGGCTCCAAGCAGCCATCCGCGCGAGGAGGAGCACATAGCTGATGAGGGGCGTGCCACGACCCATTCGCCTCGTCGTCTTCGACTGCGATCACACGTTGTGGGATCATCCCGATGTCTCTGCTCTTAGGCTTCCCTTTGTAGCCAAGGGGCCGGACAGCGTAACGGATCAGGATGGTGTGATTGTCGCGCTGTATCCGGGCGTGCGCAGTCTGCTGCACGAGCTTCTCCGTCGTGGTTACATTCTGTCCGTCGCCAGTTGGAATGACCCAGAGGCCGCCTTTCAGCCCCTGCGGCTGATGGGGCTGTGGCCGCTCTTCCGCTACCCCAAGGCTGACTTGCAGATCGAGAAAGCCGACATGATCGCAGAGATCCTGCGCGACCTGAAAGCTGATGGTATCCCTCTCTCGCCTGAGCAGGTCGTCTTGATAGACGACAACATCCACCACATCCAGGCTGTCCCCACGCGTCTCCCCGGCATCCACGCCCTGCACATGTGGCACGATCTGAAGCGCCACGACGAGCTACTGGCCTGGCTTGACATCAGGGCATGAAGATTATTTCCGCAGAGGGCCTTGACAGACGGAAATAGTTGTGCTATAATGCACGCAGTTGCTCGTTCGTGGCTGCCGACGTGTCAGAGGGACTAGTTCCTCGTCATGGTGCAAGAGACAACCTCTCACGGTGGCTGCCCCTTCGCCTGACACTTCCTACCATGGCTGTGACAAACCGACCAGGGGTGTTCACGTGACAGGCGCGACCGAGGGCATCTCTGTCATGAACCGCATCCGTCGTGGTCGTCCAGCGGCGTCCACCCGTCGCGGCGATCGCCGTGGCGTGCTCAGTCGCCTGCGTGCCTCTCGTCGTACCCTCTTTCAGGCGGGGCAGAGAGTGGCCGACCACATCCTCGCCCATCCCCAGGACGTCATCCATGCCTCCGTGACCGAGGTGGCCGAGGCAGCCGGTGTCAGTGAGGCCAGCGTGGTGCGCCTCTGCCAGCAGATCGGCTACCGGGGCTTTCAGGACCTCAAGGTCTCCCTGGCCCGCGACATGGTTGAGCCGACCAAGTTCATCCATGAAGACGTGAAGCCCGGCGACGACATTGCCACCGTTGTGCAGAAGGTTTTTCAGTCCGACATTCAGGCTCTGACGGAGACGCTCAAAGTCCTGGACATGGCCGAGGTACGGCGGGCGACTCACCTCATCCTGAACGCCAAGCGCGTAGAGTTCTACGGTATTGGCTCGGCCGGGCCGGTGGCTGTTGATGCCTACTACCGTATGCTGCGCATCGGCATCAACGCCGTGGTCTCGATTGACTCGCACATGCAGGCCGTGTCCGCCAGCCTGGCAGGGCCGGATGTGGTTGTGGTGGCTATCTCTCACAGCGGCAGCACCAAGGAGACGGTGGACGCCATGCGTCTGGCCAAGCAGGCTGGCGCGCACACCATCTGTATCACCAATTATGCCAAGACCCCCATCACCGCCTATGCCGATGTTGTCCTGTACACGGCCGCGGCCGAGACCATGTTCCGCACAGAAGCCATGACCTCCCGTATCGCCGAGCTGAGCATTGTGGATGCCCTGTACGTCTGTGTCGCCCTGGCGCGCGTCCAGGAATCCCTGGACAACATCGAGAAGACGGCCGAAGCGCTGGCCGTGAAGCGGTTCTAGTGTGGGCCGCCGGTTGTCAAAGGAGTTCTTCTTCCATGCGCTATGCTGATCCCTACGCTGTCGCCGGACGATGGTACAAGGGCAACCTCCACACCCACACCACCCTGAGCGACGGGCGATTATCACCAGAAGAGGTCGCTCGCGTCTACGAGGAAAAGGGATACGACTTCGTGGCCCTCACCGATCACAATGCCTTCTGCGACCCCATCCCCGTGCAGCGGCGCACCAAAGTCGTCCTGATCCCCGGCTTTGAGTTCGGCGACGGGCCCACTCCCCATATCCTCTGCCTGGGCGTGCGCCAGACCTACCGCGGCTCGTATCAGGACGTGCTGAACGCCACGCGCGCCCTGGGCGGCATGGCAATCCTCTGCCATCCCAACTGGGTGCGCGAAGACCTGTGGCCTCCCGATGTCATGGCCAGCCTGCGCTATTACGCTGGCATCGAGATCTACAATCACGTGATCACCCGCCTGGAGGGCCGCGCCCTGGCCACCGATGACTGGGACGTGTTACTGACGGGCGGCTATCGCGTGTGGGGCTACGCCAACGAGGATGCCCACCGGCCCGAGGACTTCGGCCATTGCTGGAACATGGTCATCGCGCCCTCCCTGTCGCCAGAGGGCCTGCTTTACCAACTGGAAAAAGGCCACTGCTATGCCTCGACCGGCCTCGCGTTCTCGGACATCGGCTACTATGGCGGCGCCGTCCAGGTGGAACTGACCGATGACGTGCGCATACGCTTTGTGGGGCCAGGCGGCCAGATTCTGGACGAAACCACTGGCCGCCAGGCTCGCTACCTGCCGCGGGGAGAGGCATATATCAGGGTAGAAGCGCAAGACTCCGCTGGACGATGGGCCTGGTCGCAGCCTTTCTGGAGGCTGGACTAGTGACATCACGGCAACGCGTCCTGACCGCCCTCGCCCACAGAGAGCCGGACCGGGTGCCGGTGGACTTCTGGGCAACAGCGGAGACCAAGCAACGGCTGCTGGCCCACCTGGGCCTGGCGACCGAGGAGCAGCTTTTGCGCTACCTGGGCGTGGACCTGCGCTACGTCCTGGGGCCCAGCTTCGTCGGCCTGGAACGGCGGCGCTGGCCTGACGGCAGTGTAGAAGACCTATGGGGCGTGCGCCGGGCCACGGTCACCGTGCGCGGCGACGGCTACGCGTGGACATATAAAGAGGTCACCCATTCCCCGCTGCAGCACATGACTACCGTCGCCGAGATTGAGGCTTATCCCGGCTGGCCTTCCCCCGACTGGTGGGACTACTCCAAGGTGGCGGAGGAATGTGACAGCCACGCCGGCTACGCGGTGGTGAATGCCGGCGACCGCCTGGACCGGACTGCCCAAATGAAGCCGGCCATGTACCTGCGGGGAATGGAGCAGTTCTTGATGGACCTGACCCTGGAGCCGGTGCTGGCAGAGGCTATCATTGACCACATTGTCACCTATTACCTGGAGTACGACCGGCGTGTATTCGAGGCAGCCCAGGGAAAGATTGACATCTTCATGATGGGGGACGACTTCGGCACGCAGAACGGCCTGATGGTGAGCGTGGACATGTGGCGGCGCTATTTCCGCAAGGGCTTTCGTCAGTACTGCGACCTGGCCCACAAGTATGGCATGAAGGTGATGCACCACACGTGCGGCGGCGTGCGGGCGTTGATCCCGGATTTCATTGACGCCGGTTTAGACATCCTGCAATCGCTCCAGCCGCGGGCGCGTGGTATGGACCTTGGCGAGCTAAAGGCGGAGTTCGGGCGTGACCTGTGTTTCCACGGCTCAATAGACATTCAGGAGACGATGCCCCTGGGGACGCCGGACGACGTGCGGGCGGAGGTGCGGGCGCGCCTGGCGGCCGGCAAGCCGGGCGGGGGCTTCATCATCGGCACGGCCCACAATATCCTGCCCGACGTGCCCGTGGAGAACGTACTGGCCATGTACGAGGCCTGCCGCGAGTTCGGAGCGTACTAAGTGGTGCATCCGGTAAGTTCGCTGTTATGAACCGCAGAGGCCGCAAAGAGCGCAAAGACACAGAAGGACGAATACCATACGCCGCTTGGCGGGCAGTGGGCAATCGCCAGGTGCATTTCCGTGCCTTTGCGTCCTCTGCGCGCTTTGCGGTTCAACCAAGCATTTGTCGGATGCATCACTAAGGGCATAGAACGCGGATAAACACAGAAAGGGGCGGATGGACGCAGATAGATGGTCGTTTTCCGCGTGACTTCCGCTCCTTATGTGAACCGGGAGGGATGGAAACGACAATGGCGCAGCATACAACCGGCGAACTCCGACCACTCAATGCAGCTCCCCAGGTCCTGCCGTTGCGCAGGCAGGCGGACGTGATCTGCCGCATCCTCAAGGAGCGACTGCAGACCATTCTGCCCATGGCCATGCGGGAAACCGACTTCGACATGTGGCTGATTCTGTGTCACGAAGACGACCTCGACCCCGTCTACACCACGATGATCCCTATGGACACGTGGTGCCCCATCCTGCAAGTGCTGGTCTTCCACGACCGGGGCGCCGGGATGGGCGTGGAAGGCATCAACATCTCCGGCACCAACACCCACGACCTCTACGGCAGACCCTACCGCGGCCAGGTGGAGAAAGAGCAATCGCAACTGCTGCGCGCGATCGTCGAGGAGGAGACCCACGACGCATCGGCATCAACATTGGCGCGATTCAATGGGCAGCTGGCGGCCTCACACACAACTTGCGCACGCAGCTGAGAGATGCATTGCCAGCGCGCTACGTGGCCCGGCTGGAGTCCGCCGAGTCCCTCGCCACCCGCTGGCTGGCGACGCTCAGCGACACTGAGGTGGAGCTGTACGAGCATGTGGCGAGCGTCGCACACTACCTGATCGCCGAGTGCTACAGTCGCAGAGCGATCATCCCCGGCGTCACGACCACCGACGACCTGGTATGGCACTATTGGCAACGCTGCCATGACCTGGGCCTGCCTGACGGCGTGTCATTCAAGCCCTCGTTCTACCTCATCCGCAGTGAGGCGATGAAGAAAACATGGGGAGAGGAGGATAGGGTCATCCGCGCCGGTGACTTCGTTCGTTGCGATGTGTGCATCCGCTACCTGCGCCTGTGTACCGACCATCAGCAGTGGGCATGCATCCTGCGCCCTGGCGAGGACGATGCCTCGCCAGGCATGAAGCACCTCATGGCCAAAGCGAATCGCCTGCAGGACGTCTTCATGGCTGAGTTCAGGCAGGGGCTGCGGGGGAACGAGCTCCTGACAAACATCCTGACGCGCGCCCGCAACAAAGGCATCCCGAATCCCAAGGTGTACTCGCACTCCCTGGGTTTGTTCGCACACGAGCCAGGCCCGTTGATCGGCCTGCCCTGGGAACAGGAATCGTGCGGGGGCCGCGGTGATGTGCCACTATGGCACAAACATAGCTTTGCCATGGAGCTATCGGTCGGAGGGCCTGTGCCGGAGTGGGGCAGCCAGCAGGTTCGCTTGGCTCTGGAAGAAGACGTGGTATTCACTTTGGAAGGCTGCCGTACGCTTGATGGGCGGCAAACAGAGTTCTACCTCGTATGAAGAGCGGGGAACGCGGATGAACGCGGAAAGGCGCGGATGGACACAGATCGGCCTTTGTCTTCAGAACCGCCAAGACGCAGAGACGCCAAGAAGGGCCGGGAACGCGGATGAACGCTGAAAGGTCGCTGGTGAACGCAGATGGCTCTCCCGTTTCCGCGTTTGTCCACGTGCCTTCCGCGTTCGTCCGCGTTCCCAAATTGCCCGTGCCAGGTCTTGCGCGCCGGCCCAGGGTATGCTATACTCAGGTCACAGGGCGACGTGGCCAAGAGGCTAAGGCGGGGGTCTGCAAAACCCCTATTCGGCGGTTCGAATCCGCCCGTCGCCTCCAGACATGACAGGCGGCTCCGACACGGGAGCCGCCTGTCGCCGCGTCCCGGCCGCCTGACGTGCTGCAACGGCCTTTCACGGAACGGGATGCTTGAAGTTGGCCTCGTTCTTGCGAATGGCCTCGGCATACTCGCGCGGGGCGTCGTCGTACCAGCGGGAATGGGTGAATGCTTGGCCTAGGTCCAGCATCTCGGTCACCGGCAGGCGCACGCCAGTGTCGAAGGGATCGCCTCTGTGTCAGCCAGCCATCTCTGTAGCCGCTGCTCCATCTTCTGCTCGACCTGTGCATGCTCAGGGATGCCGATGAGGTTGCGCATCTCCAGCGGGTCTTTCTCACGAACGAAGAGCAGGCGCTTTCCCCGTAGTCCTTCCAGCGAGCGTAGATGTAGCGGTACATGCGCACCCCGCGCCAGAGGCCCAGCCATTTACTGCGATTGGGCCAGCCCGGGCCGAGGATCTGATAGACCGAGTCGGGCGCACCGCCAGGTGTACTCAAGGGCACGTAGGACAGGTCTCTGCCCTGGACGCCATCGGGGATGGCAAGGCCATACAGACCGAGTGTGTTCCTCTGCCACGATGAAGTCGCTGTTGCCGCCACTGCGGTCCCAGCTTGAGACGCGGCGGCTGCGTGCCGAGCGCAGGGTGGGCAAGCTAGCGAGGGGACTGCCGAGGAGCGACATGGATTCCTCCTTGAGGATGGGGAGCAGGCGGCCGCGTGGTCCTCGCCGGGCTGTGATTATAGCACACAGAGCAGTCACAGGCCAGATGTTGGAAGCCGGAGATGACCTGCAGGAGGGTCGGCGCTTTGCCCGCCTCAGAGCCGCGCAGTATTGCCATCAGGCAGCGTGGGGTTGATGAGCAGCCCATACAGGCGCTGCTGGCGAGCGACGGCCTCCGCATAACGTTGATGGCGCGCACGGTCAGGGATGGAAACCTGGGCTGAGGCAGGAAACGGCGCATCCTCGATGGGTAGAAGACCCAGGGCGTCCAGCGCCAGGAGCGCTGCGCCTCGCGCCGATGCCTCGAACTCGGCCAGGAGCATAACAGGCTGGTCGAGCACGTCGGCAAGAATCTGACCCCAGCAGGGGAGGGCGGCGATGGCCCCGCCGCTGGCGATGATCTGGTGGGCCGGGGCCACTAGCGGCTTGAGCAGGTCATAGATGAGGGCAAAGCGATAGGCCACTGCCTCCAAGCCGGCACGCAGGATGTCGAGGGGTTGCGTGTGCAGGCTAAGTCCGACAATGGCAGCGCGGGCGCTCATCGTCCAACCGGGACTGCGCTCTCCAGCCAGGAAGGGCAGCACGGTCAGCCCGTGCACATCGGGCGGCATGGCAGCAACTCTGGCATCTAGACCGGATAGCTCTCCCAGCCCCAGCACCTCCCGCAGCCAGAGAGCCACGCTCCCTGCGTTGCTCAGCGCTCCCCCCACCAGGGTCCGGTTGCGATCGACCCGGTACTCCCACAGACCCCACGGTATGCGCTCCGTCTTTCCCCGCCGCACGATGCGCATGGCCCCGCTGGTGCCAACCGATAGGGCCACGCGCATGGGCGTCGTACAGCCCGAGCCGATGTTGCTGCATGCCCCGTCGCCCCAGGCAGGGAACCAGAGGGCTTCACGCAACGCTGGCCAGCGTTGCGCATAGGCGGGCAGCAGGCCAGCGATAGGGTCATCGGACAAGGACGGCAACTCGTGCACACCCACAGGCAGGGCGGCCAGCAGCTCCTCGTCCCACGCAAGGGTGTGGCGATTGAGCAGTCCAGTCCACGACGCAACCGACAGGCTGCATGTAGCCCGGCCTAGGAAGCGCAGGAGCATGTATTCGCCGATAGACAGCCACCGCCACACTCTCCCTCTCCCCCCGGGAGACCCGAAGGGTGAGGCAGCGAGCAGCGCCGAGGGTCGGGGTGAGGCCCCCCCTCCCCCTACCAGGGAGAGGGTAGGGTGAGGGTAGGTGCCCCGCAGCCACAACAAGCGCGCTGGCGAATAGCTCGTGTGGAACGGGCAGCCGGTCCGCTGGTGGACAGCGTGCTCGTCCAGGGTGGCGCGCAGCTGCGCAACTGCAGCGGTGTTGCGGGTATCCGAGTACAGGTAGACAGGAGTGGCAGAGCGATCATCCTCGTCCAGGCCCAGGACGTTGGAGACCAGGGTCGAGGTAGCAACGGCGACGATGGGCCTCACGTCGAGGCGCCCCATGGCTGTCAGCTCGTCCAGGCAGGCTTCCACGGCCGCCAGCATCTCGTCTGCGTCCGCTTCCACGCCGCCATCCGGTGTCGTGCGCAGCCCGTACTGGCGGCGGGCAAGCGCAGCAGGCACACGATTGCCCAGGCGATCAAACAAAATGGCTCGCACCGACGACGTGCCGATGTCGAGGGCAAGGACAAAGGGTGGCTGCAGGGCCGACTGTGGCTGGCGGTCGCGGTTGGTCATTGGCCGACCTTCAGCACCTTCGCCCCGCGAATCCGCCGCGTCTTCAGCTCCAGCAGGGCCTCATTCGCCTGTTCCAGGGCGAACTCCTGCACCTCTGGTTTGATGGGGATGCTCGCGGCCAGGGCCAGGAACTCCCGCACGTCCTCCCTGGTCACGTTGGCGACGCTTTTGATCTCTTTCTCCAGCCAGAGGTGGGTGGGGTAGTCGAGGCGCAGAAGGTAATCCTTGTCCGCTTCTTCCTTACGAATAGCGTTGATGACCAGCCTGCCGCCCGGTGCCAGGTTTTTCAACGCCTCGACGACAGGCTTCCACACCGGCGTTGTATCTATGATGGCCGCCAGTTTCTCTGGCGATCCCTCTGCGGTGTCCCCAGCCCATACCGCTCCCAGTTCTCGTGCGAATGCTCGCTCGGCGTCGCTGCGTGAGAAGACGAAGACCTTCGAGCGAGGATAGCGGTGTCGTGCCATCTTCAGCACCAGGTGGGCAGAAGCCCCAAAGCCTGTGAGGCCGAGGCTCTGCCCATCTCTGAGGCCCGTCAGCCTGAGGGACCGGTAGCCAATGGCACCGGCACACAGCAGCGGAGCTGCCTCCACGTCGGAGAAAACGGGCGGAATGGAATAGGCGAAGTCCTCGCGCACGACCATGTACTCCGCGTATCCGCCATTGGCGTCCCGGCCCGTGGCCTTGAAGTCGGCACAGAGGTTCTCCTGGCCTGCCAGGCAGAAGCGGCATGTCCCGCAGGCGGAGTAGATCCAGGCGACGCCGACCCTGTCGCCCAGGGCGAAGGTGTGCGCATCATCGCCGTAGCCTGCGACCCTGCCCACCACCTGATGACCAAGCACCATGGGCAGACTAGCTGGCGGCATTCTCCCCTCGATTTCATCCAGCTCGGTGTGGCATACGCCGCAGGCTGAAACCGCAATCAGTATCTCGTCATCTCCAGGCGTGGGCATGGGCAGCTCCATCGGGACGAGTGGGCGCGGGTTCTGCCCCACGCTTGTCAGTTGAGTCAAGACCATTGCCTTCATGGT
>DAOUCN010000184.1:0-1970 GCA_034431995.1 Chloroflexota bacterium
GGTGAACACGGTGGACAGCGAGGGCCGCCTTTGGCTGGCGGATCAGGCCTACTCCGCCGCTTCCACCTGGGGCTACGTGGGGGGCGGCAACTATTCGACGACCCAGCCCATCGCCGGCACCCCCGATGGAAACCTCTACCAAACCGAGCACTTCAACATGTCCGCGTACAAGTTCGACGTACCCAATGCTACCTACCAGGTGACTCTGCGCTTCGCCGAGATCTACCCCACGACCGTGATCGGCGGTCGCATCTTTGACGTGAAGCTCCAGGGAATCACAGTCGTCGCCGACCTCGATGTCATGGCCATGGCTGGTGGGCGCTATCGTTCCTACGACGTCACGCACCCCATCAACGTCACCGACGGCCAACTCAGAATCGAGTTCGTGAACAAGAAGGGCAGCGCCAAGGTCAATGCCATCCATGTCCTGGCAGTCTCGCCCGCCCTGCCCACAGCCACCGCGACCATCGGCCCATCGGGCACTTCCACGAGAACGCCATCGCCGACCCGGACGCACACATCAACAGCTACCGGCACGCGCACGTCCACGCCCACACCCACACACACGCTAACCGTCACTGCCACGTCAACGGTGACTCCCACGCCGACGAGAACGCCCACCTGGACGGCCACGCCCACCCAGACCCAGACACCGACGCCTACGTCAACGCCCATCTACATGCAGTTCGTCAATGTGGGTGGAGGCATGTACATTGACAGCCGCGGACAGGTGTGGGCGCCGGACCGGCTTTTCTCCAGCGGTCTCTGGGGCTACAGGGACTATCCCTATCCGTCGCAGCCTAGCCAGAGCTACGCCACCACCAACCCCATTGCCAACACGACAGAGCAGGGGCTATACCAGACAAACCGCTATAACCTGGCGGCCTATGCCTTCACCGTTCCCAACGGTACCTACAGCGTTACCCTCAAGTTCGCCGAGCTGTACTACTGGTATGCAGACGGTCGCCGTTTCGATGTGCGCATCGAGGGAACGCCCGTCCCTGCCCTCACCAACCTCAGCGTGTTCCAGAGAGCAGGCGGGCAGTATGCAGCCTGGGACTACTGGCAGTTCGTTGTGGTGCAGGATGGGGAACTGACCATAGATTTCGTCCCTCGCGTCAGCGCCCCTATCTTGAGCGCGATCAGTGTAATCGGTGTGCCGCCCCCCACGCCTACTCCCACCAATACGTATACCCCCACACGGACGCCAACCGCCACTGCGACACCTCAGCATACGCCGACGCCTACGGCGACGCCCACGTCAACCTTCACGCCGACGCGTACAGCCACTCCATCCTTCACTCCCACCCCAACTGCCACTGACACACCAACGCCCACACCGACGCCTACGTTTGCAGTGCGCGTCAACTGCGCCGGCAGCGGGTATGCCGATGCGGCTGGGCAGGTGTGGAGCGCCGACCAGCCATACACAGCAGGCGGCTGGGGTCACATCGGCGGCCAGCAGTACAGCACGACCAGCGCCATCAACGGCACCGTTGACGACCCGCTCTATCAGTCAGAGCGGTATTGGAGCAGCACCTGCGCTCAAGTCGGCGAGTGTAGCTACCTCTTCGACGGCGTACCCAGCGGGACCTATGCGGTCACTCTCAAGTTCGCCGAGCTCTACTACACCAGTGCCAACCTGCGACGCTTCGAGGTACGCGCCGAGGGAGTTGCTTTCATTCCAGATCTCGACGTGGTCGCGCAGGCTCCGGGCCGCTACATGGCTCTCGACAAGTCATTCCTCGTGACAATTAGCGATGGCCAGTTGAACCTTGACTTCATCAAACACGTGGGAGCACCCAAGATCAACGCCATCGCCATCCTGCCTGCACCCGGTCCATGATCCCCCTCCGCCGATTGGGCTTGCCGGCCATTGTCATCGTGGCCGCCTCGCTCGCCCTGGTTCAGACGAATCAGCATCTCATCCTGGCCAGCGACAATGCCAGTTATGTGGTGCTCGGCCAGGC
>DAOUCN010000185.1:0-2789 GCA_034431995.1 Chloroflexota bacterium
CTACTGGCCAATGTGGCTGTACAGGCTGCCTTGGCCGTAGACAACGCCCGTCACCACGCTCAGGTCGAAGAGCAGGCCCGACGCGACTCTCTCACCGGCGTCTATAACCACGGCTATCTGCTCACCCGCTTGAACGAGGAGGTCGAACGCTCGCGCAATGAGGGCAAGCCCGTTTCTATGATCATGCTCGACATTGACCACTTTAAGCAGTATAATGATCACTACGGGCATGTGGTAGGGGACGAAGTGCTCCGCCTGATCGTTCAGGCTGTGCGGACCCATGTCAAGAAGACCGATCTAGTAGGGCGATGGGGCGGCGAGGAGTTTGCGGTCGTCTTGCCAGGGGCCACGGCGGAGCAGGCGCTGCAGGTGGCGGAGCGCATCCGCATCACCCTTGCCACGTTACCACTAGTGGACAGTCATGGCCTGCCTGTCCCCAAGCCCACGGTGAGTCAAGGCATTGCCACGTTCCCAGATCATGTCTCCTCTGCTGATGACCTGGTGGTGGCAGCCGACCGTCTTCTCTACCGGGCCAAGGAAGCAGGACGGGATCAGGTGCGGGTGGCTAGCTTAGGACGCGGCATGGGGCCGCGTAGATGCCGGTAGTTGGTGCGCCGCGTCTCCATAGAGGGGTGGGGCCATGAAGACCAGCAAGACATCCTATGCTGCCAGGGGGGATCCGCCACCTGCTGCCCGCGCCCTCGGCGGGGCCCAACAGACGCCGGAGAGAATCCTGCTGGGCGTCACGCTCCTCTATATGCTGGCATTCGTCCCGTTGCACGCCCTGTTGGGCGATGCCGTGGCCGCTCTTGCCCTCCTCCCTGCTGGCGTTGCCGCCTGGTTCTTCGGTGTGCGCGTTGGCATCTTGGCCAGCGTGCTCACCTTGCTCTTCGCATTCCTCATTCTGACCAGCAAAGCCGGCTCCCTTGCCGACTTCGTGCGCGCCCGTGGCGCCCCTGGCTTTGCTGTCCTCGCCCTCATCAGCCCCCTCGTTGTCCTGCTGAGCAACCTGGAAGCACGCCTGCGGCGGGAGTTGAACGAACGCACCCGTCTTGAGGAATTGTATCGCTCTGTCGTCGCCTCCATGGCCGAAGGGATCATGTTCCTCGATGCCGACGGCATAATCCAAGAATGTAACGAGGGTGCCTGCCACATCTTCGGTGTGACGCTCGACCTGGTGGTGGGCCAACCATGTGCCGATGTCTGGGCACAGGCCATCTCTGAAGATGGCTCTCGTCTCCCGCGAGACAAGAACCCCGCTCTGGTCACCCTCCACACAGGCAAGCCGCGCTCCAACGTCGTGGTCGGCTTGCACAAGAAAGAAGGGAGCATCATCTGGATGCTCGTCAACACCCAGCCCCTTCGCCACCCCAACGAGGTCAAGCCCCATGCCGTGGTGGTCTCTCTCCTCGATATCACCGAGCGCCACGAAGCGGCAGAGAAGCTGCGTTATCTCAGCACCCATGACGTCTTGACCGGTCTCTACAACCGGGCATACTTCGAAGCCGAGATGGCCAGGCTGCAAAGCGGCCGTCAGTTCCCTGTCAGCGTGATCATGGCCGACGTGGATGGGTTGAAGCGCATCAACGACAGTCGGGGTCACGCTGCAGGTGATGAACTGCTGCGCCAGGCAGCCGCCATCCTCCGCCTCGCCTTCCGCGCCGAGGACGTGGTGGCCCGCATTGGCGGCGATGAATTCGCCATTCTCCTGCCACATACAGATGAGCGGACAGGCCAGGAAGCCCTGAAGCGCGTCCGCAGCCATCTCGCCGAGCATAACCTGGCGCAGAACGACCTGCCCATCAGCCTCTCCTTGGGGCTGGCGACGGCCCAGCCAGGTTCCTCGCTGGCCGAGGCCCTGACGCGGGCAGATCAGTCCATGTACGACAGCAAGCAGGGGCACAACGACACCACCCGCCGACCGAGCGGTCAGGACCTGACTGGGGGCGCCGCCACAGCGGGCGGCAGCCAGCCGCGTCCCTCGGCTACCAGCGGGCCCTGGCTGGCCGCTGCATAACGGCGCGCATCCCCGCGCCGCATCTGGTTTCTCCCACAGACATACTGCCACCCTGCCCCTCACCCGACGTGCCTTCTCACCAAGACAGGGCTTGTGCAACGTCCCAGTGCGGGACTGCCAAATCTCCCGCAGGTTGAGTCTGCCATGGAGTAGGGTCATTTGCAAGCGCACAGGGGGCAGCAGGGACCAACGTGCGGGAGGTTTCTCCTTCGCTCCGCGACTTTGCGCGCGCCTTGGCGGCTGTCAACGACCGCTTGACAGGACGCCTTCCTCTGAGTATAGTACAATTGCGCGCAGCTACACAACCAAAAGACAGGAGCACCGATGACGCAACGCCTCTTCATTGTCTCCCACACCCATTGGGACCGAGAATGGTACTCCACCTTCCAGACCTTCCGCGTTCGCCTCGTGCGCCTGATGGACAGGCTGCTACACATCCTCACCCATGACCCCGCTTTCCGCCACTTCACCCTCGACGGCCAGACCATCGTCCTGGAAGACTATCTGGAGATCAGGCCGGAACGCGAGGCGCAGATCAGGGACCTGGTCACCGCTGGCCGCCTCCTCGTCGGGCCCTGGTACATCCTGCCCGATGAGTTCCTTGTCAGCGGCGAGGCCCTCGTGCGCAATCTCCTGCGCGGCCATCGCATCGCCACCGCGTTCGGTAACGTGATGAAGGTGGGGTACATCCCCGATCCTTTCGGCCACATCAGCCAGATCCCTCAGATTCTACAGGGTTTTGGCATTGACACCGCCGTCCTCACCCGCGGCC
>DAOUCN010000186.1:0-8728 GCA_034431995.1 Chloroflexota bacterium
CCCACACCTGGCCCCGAAAACCCAGGTCGGCCAGATAGGGCCCGGCGAAGGGGTGCCCGGCACTGGATCGGCCCGAGATCGGTCCGGTGGCTCCCCGGTAGCTCCCTCCCCGGCGGTGACTCGGAGGCAGATCCCCCGGCGTCCAAGGCGTCGCGCTGGGGTTCGTGCGCCAGCATAGGAAGTGTTCAGCGACCCAGTGGTCCTCCGTGTCAGCCGGGGCCAGGGCAAAGCCGGTGACCAGACCAGCGTCAGTGACACTCAGCAGGAGCTTACAGCCGTAGTACCACGTCTTGTCGGGCCCGCCCTTGCCGATGCCGGCTTCCGCCCCGAACAGGCGGTGGCGAGATCCCCGACAGCGGCTCATCAGGGGCACGGGGACCGTGTCGATGACCTGGTACGCCGCCAGGTGGGCCTGCAGCATGTCCGCCACGATGGGGATGAGATGCATGAGCACGCCACAGAGGTCCCGTGCCCGGCGGTTGAAGGCCGTGCGGTCCAGGAGGCGAGGGAAGTAGGCCCGCCAGTAGCGCTGCACGAAAGTCAGGAAGGCTTCCTCCGACGCGCCATACGCCTGCTCCAGGATCACCAACGTGAGGACCTCACTGTCGGAGAGCTCCGGCTTGACGCCGCGGCGGACAGGCTTGTGACGCGCAGCATACGCCCTGTACAAGTCATCCACAATGGTGTACAATGCCACCAGGAAAGTATCGAGGTCAACGCTCATGGCTGTCCTCCTTTCAAGAACAGCAGACGTTGCTTCGGTACTTTCCGTTGTGTTTCTCCACTTATTAATGTGCACTACACGTCAGGGGGAGAGGGGCGGGGTGAGGGCTGCTCACAGATTGAGACACGGATGACACGGGAAGCGGGGAGAGGGAGACGGCGAGAGAGGGAAAGAATAGGCATGCTGCCTGGATGCCCGGAAGCCTTGACGCCTTGACGCCCTGACGCCCTGACGCCAGTGATGCCCCGACGCCTCCCCGAAGGCAGCGGTGCCGGCAAGGGGGCCACCCTCACCGGCACCGTCAGGAAGGAGGAAGAAGGAGTTAAGCTTTCTTGGCCACCCAGTGCTTCGTGAGCCGGACATAGCGGGGCAGGGGCGGCCCGATCAGCGGGCGGGCGTAGGCCAGGAATGCCTCGGTCACTCCGTTGCCCGCCGCGTTGATAAACTCGTCGGGCATCAGGCGCTCGGCGTTGGCCACCTCCTCCAGCTTCGCCAAACCCGTGGTAGACTTGTAAGGCTCATTGGACTCGCGCACGATGGTCACCATGTAGCCCGTCGTGCCCTCCACGGCCTTCTTGACCGCGGTGGCGCCCACGGTGTAGGCTTCTTGCAGATCAACCGGCGAGGCCAGCGCCATGGACATGCGCTGGATGGTGCCGGGCTTATCGAAGCGGGCCTTCAGCTTCAGGCGGTCGGCGATTACGCGGCAGATGTAGTCTGCCGCCCCGCCCAACTGCTTATGGCCAAAGGCGTCGGTGTACAGAGCGCCGCCGGTGGCGGCCAAAAGCTCACCCGTTTCCCCCTTCACACCCTCGCACACGACGATGACCACGTGGTGCAGCCGGTCATACACCTTCTGCACGTCGTCCAGCATCTTGTCCAGGACAACGCGCCGCTCGGGCACATAGATCAGGTGGGGAGCCGAGTCCTCGTCCATCTTGCCCAGGGCCGCTGAGGCCGTGATCCAGCCGGCGTTGCGCCCCATGATCTCGATCACCTTGACCGTGTCCACCACGCCGATGGCTTCCGTGTCCAGGCCGGCGTCGCGCACGGCAGTGGCGACGAAACGGGCCACACTGCCGTAGCCAGGGCAGTGGTCGGTGTAGGCCAGATCGTTGTCAATGGTCTTGGGGATGCCCATCACCCGCAGCTCGTAGTTCTTCTCCTGGGCCAGTTTGGCCACACGGGCCGAGGTGTCGGCGGAGTCGTTGCCGCCGATGTACAGGAAGTAGCGGATGTTGTGGGCCTTGAGCACAGCCAGGATGCGCTCGTAGTCCTTGTCGGTGAGCTTGTGGCGGCAGGAGCCCAGGGCCGCCGACGGGGTGCGGCGCAGGCCCTGGATGGTGCGCGCCGACTGGCGGCCCAGGTCAATGATCTCCTCTTTCAGCACGCCCTCGATGCCATGCCACATGCCGTAGATATGCTCGATCTCGGCGTACTTCTTCGCTTCCTGCACCACTCCGGCCAGGCTCGAGTTAATCACCGCCGTCGGCCCGCCGGACTGACCAACGATGAGATTACCCTTCAGTTTAGCCGACATGAGTATACACCTCCTGAGGAAAGGCACTGCTCACAGGTTCCAGCACGGAACACACGGATTCAACACGGCGTTGGGTTCTTCCGTGTGTTCCGCGCCATAATCCGAGGTTAGCCCTTCGCCCACTTCTTGAACAGGGCCAGATTCTTGTCGCGGTTCTTGATGATGCAGTCAATGGCCTGGGCCACGTCGTACCCTTGGTGCACGATCCCGTTTACGGCCAGGGCTACGGCCAGGGGATCGTCCTTGCCCGGGAACAGGATGTTGCGGCCAACCAGGGCGCCGCGCACGCTGCCGCCCACGGACATGCCATTGTAGAACTCGTTGATCATGGGCGTGGGATCGCCCCTGGCTTCGCCGCCCAGCATGAGGATAGGCAGAGTCGTGGCGCGGGCCACCGCGGCGTAGTTGTCGCAGTAGGCGATCTTGAGCCAGGTGTAGGCCGAGGTCGTGCCCAGACTGTTGGCCACACTGACGGCCTTGATCATGGCCGTGGCTTCCTTCTTGGTCTTGTACTTGCCCTCGGGCGTCTTGTCCATCATCAGGGCCTCAACGAAGGCCGGGATGCCCAGGTCGGCCAGCTCATTGACGGCCTGGGCTGTGTAGTCAATGGTGGCACCAGAGCCCGGGTCGTTCACGTCCAGGCGGAACATGAGCTTGCCGCCGTCCAGGCGCAGGCGGGCGATGCCCGTGGCGTTGAACGACGTGTAGCGGTCGTCCATCTCCCAGACGGTGCCGGCCAGGCCGCCGCGGTTCATCGAGCCCAGCAGCACCTTGTTGTCCAGGAAGCTCTTGCCTCCGCGCTCCTTGAACAGGTAGTTCACCAGGAACACGTCCTCGATGACGTCGGGCGTGCCCATCAGGCCGTCGAAGGATGGATCGGTGATGACCCTCAGCACGCGCCCCAGGTACTCAAAGCGGTTGGCCAGGGCGACGGGATCATCGCCCACGTTGGTCACCATGCGGCCCGGGTGGTCGGCGGCCAGGATGGTCAGCTTGCCGTCCAGGGTAATCGAAGGCCGACGCTGCCGGATGTCGGCCTCGCGCTGGATGATGTCGGCTGCGCCCTTGACCCGCAGGTCAGTGAGAGCGTGGAACAGGCGCTCCGGGAAGAACGCCGCCGTCTTGAATGTGTAGTCTCCGATCGTATAGCTTGCCATGTGCAACCTCCTTTATTGAGTAGCATCCGCTAGAAGCGTTCGGGTGTCAAGGCATCAATGTGTCAAGGTGGCCCTGACACCCTGACACTTTGACGCAGTGACACTTAGACGCCTAGCCCTTCCTCTTCAGTACCTTCCTCGCTGCTGCCACAATGTCCTTCACCCCCATGCCGTACTTCTCAAGGACATCCAGCCAGGGGCCAGTCTCAGTGAAGCTGTCGGGGATGCCGACCTGCTCTAGGGGCACGGGCGAGCGCCGGGCCAGCACCTCCGCAACTGCCCCGCCCAGGCCGCCGATGATGGTGTGCTCCTCAGCGGTGACCAGTGCCCCAGTCTCGCGAGCGGCGGCGGTGATGCTCGCCTCATCTATGGGCTTGAGAGTGTGCACCTCCAGGACACGGACCGAGATGCCGTCTTTCTTCAGCTCGTCGGCGGCGTCCAGGCAGCGGGGCACCATGGTGCCAGTGCCGATGAGGGCTACGTCGCGTCCGCTCCTGAGCTCCACGGCCCGCCCGATCTCGAGCCGAAAGTCGGAGTCGTGGACGATGGGCGTTTCGTTGCGACTGAGGCGCAGGTACACGGGGCCAACGAACTCGGCCGCGGCAAAGACGGCCGCCCGCGCCGTGACAGCATCCGACACGCACAGTACCGTCATGCGGGGCAGGGCGCGCATGACCGCCATGTCTTCGATGGCGTAGTGGGTGGGGCCGTCGAGGCCAGCCGAGCAGCCGCCGTAGCCGGCTCCGATCTTCACGTTCATATTGCCGTAGCAGATAGTAGTGCGGATCATTTCGCCGCCGCGCAGGGTGAGCAGGGAGGCGAAGGTATTGGCGAAGGGGATCATACCGCCCACGGCGAAACCGGCGGCAACGTCTATGAGATTCTGCTCGGCGATGCCCACGTTGAAAAAGCGGTTGGGGTAGGCATCCCGAAAGAAATGAGTCTGCGTGCCCGAGGCCATGTCGGCATCGAGGACGACGACGTTAGGATTCTGCGCCCCCAACTCGACCAGGGCCTTGCCATAGGCAACGCGAATCTGAACCAGATCAGGCATGAATGTCTCCAAGTAACAACGTAGAGTAGCTTTGCCGCAACTCGGCAAGCTTTTCCTCTAGCTCCGCCAACGCTTTCTCGAACTCCTCCTTGTTGGGGGCCTTGCCGTGCCAACGGTGGGTGTTTTCCATGAACGAGACGCCCTTCGTCTTGATTGTGCGGGCAATGATCATGGTGGGCCGGAAGTGGATATTGGCGGCTGTGTCCAGGGCATCGAGAATCTGGCGCATGTTGTGGCCATCAATGTCTATCACATGCCAGCCGAAGGCGCGCCACTTATCGGCTATCGGTTCTAGCGGCATGACCTCGTCAATGGAGCCGTCGAGTTGGTGACCGTTGAAGTCGAGGATAGCCGTCAGAGTATCCACCTTGTACTTGCTGGCCGTCATGGCCGCTTCCCAGATGATGCCCGACTGGATTTCGCCGTCGCCCAGGAGCACGTAGGTACGGTAACGCGCGCCACGCACGCGGGCGGCCAGAGCACAGCCGACGCCGATGGATAGGCCGTGACCCAGGGGCCCCGACGCCATCTCCACACCGGGCGTCTTGGTGCGATCGGGGTGGCCCTGCAACATGCTTCCCATACGACGCAGCGTCATCAGCTCCTCGATAGGAAAGAAGCCCCGATGAGCCAGACAGGCGTAGAGGAATGGATTGGCGTGACCCTTGGACAGCAGAAAGCGGTCGCGGTCCGGCCATTGGGGATTGCCAGGGTCAAGGCGCAATTGATGGAAATAGAGGGCCGTCTGAATCTCGGCTGACGAGAACGACGCCCCGATATGGCCCGATTGGGCGCCAAAGATCATTTTCAGAACGACAATTCGGAGTTCCTGTGCCCTGATGCTCAGGTCGCCCACCAGGGCATCGGAATGTGGTGTGGACAACAAGACCTCCTTGGGTAGTGGAATCACGGTGTACGTATGGCCATGCCCACCGCCTCGGCGGTGGCGCGCAGGAAGGCCAGCCCCTCTCTGGCCAGGGTATCGCCGTCCGGGGCAAGCTGGCGCCAGACGCGAGTGGTGGCTGCCGTATCGGGAATGCACGAAAGGAACGACTCGATGGAAACAGCTCCCTGATAGTTGATGTCTTTCAGGGCCTCGAACACGCGTCGCCAGGGCACAAGCCCGCTGCCCGGGATGCCCCGATCGTTCTCACAGACATGGCAGTGGAGCAAGTGCTTGCCGGCACGCACAAAGGCCCGATAGAAATCCTTCTCCTCGATGTTCATGTGATAGGTATCCAGTTGCAGACCGACGTTTGGTTCATTGATGCGTTCGAGCATCTCCAGACCCTGATCTACCGTGTTGATGAGATATGTCTCATAGCGATTGATCGGCTCCAGGGCCAGGTTCATGCCGTGTTGAGCGGCGAAGCGTGCCACCTGGCGCAGGCACTCGGCGCTGCGCACAAGCTCGTCCTCCTCTGACCCCTGGCCGGTGAGCTTGCCCACCGGTGCATAGAAAACGCCAGACAGGAGCTTAGCCCCGATCCCCTTTGCCGTCAGGACAAGCCTCTGGACATAGGCCACCGCCTCCTGCCGCACGTGCGGATCATCGGCTGTAGCGTCGTAGGGCTGGGCGATACCTGCCACCGCCACTACCCGCATACCCAGGGCAGCGAGCCTCTCCCGCGTGGCCCGGACACCCGCCTCGTCCAGCGTGCGCACTGGGATGTCCATGGCTGTAAACCCCAAGGCTCGTGCCCGCCCGATCAGAGGCACCGAGTCGCCGGTCCATCTTGATGTCCAGATGAAAGGGTGAACGCCGAAGTCAATCACGTTTGCAGCAGCCCTGCCGCAACGCGCATGGGTCTATCCTTTGACGGCGCCGGCGGTTAGGCCGCGAATGAGTTGTTTCTGGATAAACATGAAGGCAATGACGATGGGCAGGCTGGAGAGAACGCCAGCCGATGTCAGCAGTTCCCACTGAATCGCGTACTGGCCGATGAACATACGCAAGCCGACCGGCACCGTCCGCGTCGACACAGCATTGGTAAAGGTCATGGCGTACAGGAACTCGTTCCAGGCGTTGATAAAGATGTAGATAGCGGTAGCAGCGATGCCCGGTGCAGCCAGGGGCAGGATGATACGGCGGAAGGCCCCAAAGTGCGTGGCGCCGTCCGTCATGGCTGCCTCCTCCAGTTCGCGGGGCAAGGCATCGAAGAAGCCGGTGAGCATCCAGACTGAAAAGGGAATCGTAAAGGTGGCATAGGCCAGAATGAGCGAGGCGTACGTGTTCAGGAGACCCAGGCCGCGCATGATGACAAACAAAGGGACGAGCAGTAGCACTTGCGGGAACATATTGACGATGAGAAAGGCAAACAGGATCTGGTCGCGACCACGGAAGCGGAAGCGCGAGAAGGCATAGGCCGCGCTCATGGACACTGACAGACCCAAGATCACGGTTGACACCGCCACGATCGCGCTGTTGCGGAAATAGCGGTCGAAGGGGGTCGTCTTGAACAACTGCGGATAGTTGCTCAGGGTCGGATGCTGCGGGATGTACTGCACCGTGGGCGTGTACAGCTCGTTGGGCGGTTTGATGGATGTCAGGAACGTCCAGATGAAGGGGAAGAGCGCAATGGCCACCACCAGGCCGACCGGCAAGGCCACCGTCAGCGCCATCCACAGGGGACCTTGTTTCGTTAGCATGGCCTTCATCGCAGGGAAAGCTCCGATCGCCGCAGGTATACGATGTACGCGGCAACAACCGCAGAGAGCAGCACAACCAGGAAGAGGGACAGGGCTGCCGCATAGCCGAAGTCCAGTGCGGCATAGGCTTGCAGGAAAGTATGCACGGGCAGCGTCAGCGTGGCATAGCCTGGCCCGCCGCCGGTCATAACGTAGATGACCTCGATGTAGTTCGCCACCCAGATGGTGCGCAGGAGAGTGGTAATGATGATGGTGGGGCGGATGCCAGGGATGGTGATGTACCGGAACTCCTGCCAAGGCGAGGCGCCGTCAATCTTGGCGGCTTCGTACAGCTCATCGGGCACGGCCTGGAGGGCAGCCAGCAGCATGATGGCGAAGAAAGGCGTGCCCTGCCAGATGGTGGTAATCATAACGGCGGGCAGAGCCGTGCCCGGCTTTGCCAGGAAGGGATAGAACTGGGTCTGGACATGCAGCCGCACCAGGATGTCGTTGATGACCCCGTAGTTGCCGTCGTACATCCAGGTCCACATCAGGGCATTGAGCACACCGGGGAAGACCCACGGGATGAGAACGAGAGCACGAATGAGGCCGCGCCAGGGCAGGGGGCGATTGAGGAGCAGAGCAACGCCCAGCCCCAAGACGAGCTGGACGGGCACGATGCCGATGACCCAGATGAGCGTAGTGCGCAGTGATAGCCAGAAGAGGCGGTCATTCAGTGCTTTCTGGAACTTGCCCAGCCCGACATAGCCCATCTCTTTCGGGTTGAGCAGGCTGTACTCGTGAAAGCTCAGATAGACCGAGCGGCTGATTGGGTAGAGCACAATGAGGAGCATAAGCGCCACCGCTGGCAGCAACAGGGCATAGGGGATCATGACCCGCCGCCAGTGGGCCCACCGTATGGTGCGCAAGGTTCTGCCATCCAGCGAAAGCCGCATAGTGCCTCATCTAGACACGGGGTGCCGGCGGGGAGCAGGTAGCCGGCACCCCGCATCTCTATTGCCCGTTGTAGGGCCATTCCCCCAGTCGGTGCCTAGCCTTTGAGGCCGTCGTGCAGGAGCTTGATCATGGTCTTGCTGTCAATCTGTCCGTTGAGGGCCTGCTGCATGACGGGTGGCCAGATCGTCTCCGTCCACTTGCCCAGGGTCGGCACCAGCGGGAAGGTCTGGGCATGAGGGATCGAGTCGATGGACGCCTTGTAGAAGCGATTCTTGGCCGCAAACTTGTCTTGAAGCGACTTGCAGGCAGGCAGAAGGCTGCCCGTGGTGCAGAACTCATCGTTCTGGTCCTTCTCGGACATCCAGGAGATGAAGGTGAAGGCTGCGTCCTTCTGCTTGGAGGCCTTGAAGATCACATTGTGGTCGGGAGCAGCGACGGCGAAGCGGCCCTTGGGCCCGCCCGGCACGACGATGGCGGTGAACTTGTCGCCCAGGGTGGCCTCCAGGTCAGCGCCGGAGCCGACATGGTGAATGAGCATAGCCGTCTTGCCGGCCTTGAAGGCGCCGATGATCTCGGCGAAGCCGTCTGCCGGGGCGGATGGCGGCGTGACTTTTTCTTTCAGGTACAGGTCCAGATACCACTGGTTGGCCTTGACGGCGTCCTCGGTG
>DAOUCN010000187.1:0-5556 GCA_034431995.1 Chloroflexota bacterium
GGGACAGGGGGTGAGCGCCGGGGGAGCGCGCACAAAGGTGCAGGCTAGAATCGAAACCGTCCCTGGGGGAGTTTGGACGCCTTGACGCGTCATGGCCAGCGATGTTATAATGCCGACGGCGATGCACGGGGGAGGACGACAATGGCGGACAGACAACACCAACGCGGATTGGCTGGCGATCACGAGGACACCCTCTGCCCGGACTGCCGTGTCAATCAGATCGAGCCTCCCTTCTTCTATTGCGGCCTGTGTGAGATGCTCACCTCCTATTTCACCAACCAGGGGGCCACGCCAGAGCAACTGCGTAATCGGGAGCTGTTCCACGATGCCTACGAGCGCTGGCGCGCCACGCTGACCTGGGCAGAGATCGAACGCCTGCGCGACCAGTACTGGACACGCCAGAGGCGCCGCCAGAAGACGAAGCAAGCTTGACCACATCTCAGTTTGTTTGCATCGAGAAATCCAGTATGCTATAATGTCGCTGTGTGCCGAGGGACACCGCCTGTCGTCTGCATCCGCCCTCACGTGAGACATCGCGCAATCTTGGGATGCCCCTCGGCCACGTCTTTGCTCGCGGGTCGCCATATGCAGACCTAGCCGCCAAGCCGCTATCAACAAGGAGTGCTGGATGCTTCAGGACTTCACTTACATCGCCCTCATGCTCGTGATCGCTATCCTCGTACCCATCGTTGCCATCGTCGGCGTCAAGCTCCTCGCACCAAAGAAGCCCGGCCCCGTCAAGAACTCCACCTATGAGTGCGGCATCGAGGCCATCGGCAGCAGTTGGATCCAGTTCCGCGCCCAGTACTACCTATTTGCTCTGATCTTTGTGATCTTCGACATTGAGACCGTGTTCTTGTATCCCTGGGCGGTGAGCTACGCCGTTTTGGGCTTCTTCGCCCTCATCGAGATGTTCATCTTCGTCTCCATCCTCGTCGTCGGTCTTGTCTATGCGTGGCGCAAAGGCGCACTGGAATGGGTGTGAGTGTTCGCGAATCCCTACGCTAGTGCCATTGCGCCAGGCATGCACGCCGACGACATCATGCTGGGGTAGACATGGACGCTATCAATAACCTGTTCCCGAATCTCGCAGCAGCCCTGTACTCCCTGCTTCGAGGCTTCTTGCCCGTGAGCGTGGCAGACGTCCTGATGATGCTCATCTCTATCATCACGATTGTCCTCGTCCTCGTCGTGGTCTTCCTGGGCCTGCTGTATGTCGAGCGCAAGGTGATCGCTCGCATACAGGACCGCTATGGCCCAAATCGGGCCGGGCCGCTGGGCATCCTTCAGTCTCTGGCTGACATGATCAAGATGTTCACCAAGGAAGACATCGTCCCGGAGAGGGCCGACAGGGCCGTGCATCTACTGGCACCACTGGCGGCCGTCGTGCCCGTGCTCCTGGCTTTTGCTGTGGTTCCCTTCGGCCGAGGCATGAGTGGGCGAGACCTGAATATCGGCATCCTGTACATAGTTGCTGTCACGTCGTCCGTGTCCATAGCCATCATCATGGCAGGCTGGGGCTCGAACAACAGGTACTCGCTGCTGGGAGGTATGCGTGCCATCGCCCAGCTCGTGAGCTACGAAGTGCCTATGGCCTTGTCCATCCTGGTTGCGGTCATGCTGGCAGGCTCCCTGTCCATGCAGAGGATCGTGGAGGCGCAAGCTGGTCCGGGCGGCTGGGGTATCGGCTGGTATGTCTTCCTCTTCCCCATTGGCCCCATCGCCTTCGTGACCTACTTCATCAGCGCAGTGGCCGAGACCAATCGCAGCCCCTTTGACATCCCAGAAGCCGAATCGGAGATCGTTGCCGGCTACCACACGGAGTACAGCGGCCTCAAGTGGGGCTTGTTCATGATGGCCGAGTACCTGAGCATGTTCGCCCAGGCGTGTGTGGTGACGGTCCTCTTCCTGGGCGGTTGGCAGGGCCCCATCCTTCCGTCATACGTCTGGTTCTTTCTGAAGGTAGGCGTCATAATCTTCGTCTTCGTTTGGTTCCGCGGAACGCTCCCCCGCTTCCGCGTCGATCAATTGATGGGTTTCGCCTGGAAGGTCCTGGTGCCGATTGCCCTGATCAATATCTTCGTCACGGGCGCTCTCATTAGTCTGGCGCAGGCAATCACGAAGTAAGAGGAGAGACAGGAGCGGCATGGACATACCTTTGCTCATCTTTCTGGCACTGGCCGCGGTGAGCCTGGTGGGCGCGCTGGGCACGGTTGTGATGCGCAACATCGTGCACAGCGCTCTCTTTCTGATTCTCTTGTTCTTTGGGGTGGCGGGCCTCTACGTACTCCTGGAAGCGGACTTCCTCTTCGCCGTCCAGGTGCTCATCTACGTGGGAGCCGTGGCTACCCTCATCCTATTCGCCATCATGCTCACTCGCGGCGTGCGCGGCGAGCAGCCCCAGATGAACAACCAGATCGTGCCTGCCGTGATTCTCTCGGCGGTGCTCTTTGCTGGCATCCTGGCGCCGGTTATCCTGAATACGGCCTGGCCGGCCAGCAGCGACGCCCCGCCAGCGTCCACCGTCAACCTGCTTGGGCAGGAACTCATGGGCACCTACGCCCTGCCCTTTGAGGTGGCAGGTGTTCTCCTCCTCGTCGCCCTGGTAGGGGCCATCATCGTGGCCAGGGAAAGATAGGAGAGGTCGTTGTCGCTGGATCTCAGGATTTGGTCCCCCTAGGCCCGTCGGGGTAACTGGCAACGATATGTCAGCAGCGAGTGCGGAGAACAGGTAGATTGGTCATCATCTTCAGGGCGCACAACCGCGAATGCACATGGGGGCGCGATGTGGAGCCTGACGACTCCGTCGTCGGAAGCTGACGTGGGCGCAAACGACAGAGAACGCAGTCGGTCGCGTTGCGATGCCAGAGTCCCGCACCCCACATAGGCATTTTGGTATTGGTCATCATGCCCGCGGCGCACTATCGCGCATGAAAACGGTGTAGCTCGGCGGTCTCCCTGTGCCTGTCCGGCACAGGCAGACTGCACGCCTGCACGGGACCGCATTCTCAGGTTAGGAGGAATCGTTACAGGGTGGATATCACAGAGAAGCTGCTGCAGGAATTGACCGACGCCCCAGGCGTGCCCGGCTACGAGGCCGCGGTGCGGGCCATCATGCGCCGCGAGATGGGTGCCCTCGGGGCCGCCATCGAGCAAGATGCCCTGGGGAGTATCATCGGCAAACTGCCGGGCAAGGCCGACCGGCCACGCATCATGCTGGCAGGCCATATGGACGAAGTAGGCTTCATGGTGCGCTTCATCACCGAGAATGGATTCATCCGCTTCCTGCCCCTGGGCGGTTGGTGGGACCAGGTCCTCCTTGCCCATCAGGTGATCATCAAGACGGCGAAAGGCGACATCACCGGCATGATCGGGGCCAAACCACCCCACTTGCTGAAAGAGGACGAGCGCAAGAAGGTCGTTGAGAAGGATGACATGTACATTGATGTGGGGGCCAGCAGCCGCCAGGAAGTCGAGGAGATGGGTGTCCGTGTCGGTGATCCCATCATCCCCAGGGCACCCTTCACAATCATGGCGGGTGGCAAGAGCTATCTCGGCAAGGCCTGGGACGACCGCGTCGGCTGTGCTCTCATCATCGAGGTCATGCGCGCTCTGGGCGATCGCTCTCACCCGAATACCATCTACGGGGTCGGCACCGTGCAAGAGGAAGTTGGACTGCGGGGTGCACGCACGAGCGCATTCGCCGTCAACCCCGACGTTGGGCTGGTTATGGAGGTGGGCCTGCCGGGAGACGTGCCCGACAGCAAGGCGGAGGAGGCCGCAGTCAAGCTGGGGGGCGGCGTCGAGATCATGGTCTACGAGGGGAGCATGTTGCCCAACCTGCGCCTGCGCGACTTGGCCATTGACACGGCGCGGGAGATCGGCGTGCCCGTCCAACTCGGGGCCATCCCCCGTGGCGGCACCGACGGCGGGCAGATCCACATCCATGCCCGCGGCGTCCCATCGCTTGTCCTCTGCGTCCCAGCCCGGCACATTCACACCAACCAGGGCATCATCCGCCGCGACGACTTCGATGCCGCCGTGCGCCTGAGTGTAGAGCTGGTGAAGCGGCTCGATGCGCAGACGGTCGCGGGGCTGACAGAATAGCGTCCGGGCGTCCAGGCGTCCAGGCATCCAGTCTCAGAGACTAACGGCGTCCGGCACGTGAAGGCGACTTGTAGGAAGCGAGATGACTTCAGCAGGAGCGACACGGCGCGAAAAGGGGTATCACAGGCTGGAGACATGGAAAGAGGCACATCGGCTGGTTCTCGCTGTGTACTCTGTAACAGCGACATTTCCGCGTGCTGAGGTCTTCGGGCTGACGACGCAGATGCGGCGGGCGGCCGTTTCTGTGGCCGCGAATATCGTTGAGGGACAGGCGCGCGAAGGCAACAAGGAGTTCTTGCGTTTCTTGACCATTGCCAACGGTTCTCTCGCCGAGCTCGAGTATCACCTTGAGCTCGCACGTGATCTGCAGTTCCTGACCCAGGAGCAATACGAAGGACTGGACAACGTCAGGCACCGTGTTGGGTACTTGCTACACGGCTTCATGGAAGTGTTGTCCCGTCAGGGCGATCAATCACAAAGCAAAGGTAGCTCTCAGCCCGCTACGGCCTCTGGCTAGATGGGCGCCCCGGAGGCTCGGGCACCTGGATGCTTGGACGCTTGGAGGCCCGGACACCCGGACGCTAGGGAGTGAAACTATGCTCATTCCACTACAATACTACCTGCTCCTCGCCGCCGCCCTCTTCTGCATCGGGCTGTATGGCGTGTTGGTGCGGCGCAACGCAGTGGGCATTCTCATGGGCCTGGAGATCATGCTCAACGCCGTCAACATCAATCTGGTGGCGTTCTCCAGAGCGCTTACGCCCGGGCTGCTCACAGGGCAGATCTTCGCCATCTTCACCATCACGGTCGCTGCCGCGGAAGCGGCCGTTGGTCTGGCCATCATCATCGCCCTCTATCGCACCAAGAAGACCATCAACGCCGACGAAGTAGACCTAATGAAGGGATAGAGTCCTTGACGAGGTGGTAATGTGAATCTGGACCTTGCCTGGCTGATACCAGTCTTTCCGCTGCTGGCATTTGTCCTCATCGTGTTCTTCCTGAACCGCAACAAGCGGCTGTCAGGATACGTGGCAGTAGGGGCGATGCTCATTTCCCTTGCCCTCTCCCTGGGCGTGCTGGGGCAGATGTTGGTGTCCCATCCTGACCCTGAGGACCCCTTCGTTTTCGATGTGTGGGGCTGGATACCCACGGGCGACACCTGGCTCACCTTCGGCACGCTCGTTGATCCCCTGACGGCAGTGATGGTCATCGTCGTGACCCTTGTCGGCTCGTGCATCTTCATCTACGCCCAGGGCTACATGAGCGATGACCCGCGCTATGCCCGCTTCTTCGCCTTCATGTCCCTCTTCGGTATGGCCATGCTCACCCTGGTGCTGGCGAACAACCTGGTGCTGCTCTATGTCGGCTGGGAACTGGTCGGTCTGTGCTCATACTTGCTGATCGGCTTCTGGTTCCAAAAGCCCTCAGCAGCCGACGCGGCCAAGAAGG
>DAOUCN010000188.1:0-1704 GCA_034431995.1 Chloroflexota bacterium
TGGCTTTCGAAGGGTAGCACATGAGCGAGAGCCCTGCCTTGCCATCGCTGGGCATGATCGAAGAGCGGACGCCCGGAGGCAGCTTCCCCGCCGACAGCTTCTTTGACGTGTTTGTCGAGATTGAAACCGAGACGGATGGCCGGTTCAACCTGGTGCCGATCCACGTTCAGGCGGTCATTGATGAGATCCCGCCCACCAATGTCGTCTACGAGCCGTTCGGGCCATTAGACATCTCGCTCTACGATGCGTCAGGCGCGCAGGTAGGCAAGATCGTAGACGCTGCCTTCGTGCCCTTGCCGCCCGACGAGAAGTTCGTCGTGTTCGTCAATCGCCCGTATCGCACGCCGACAGCCACAGCGACGCGGACGCCCAGGGTCACGCTGACGCCCACGCCGACGCGTCCACCGGAGTTCTACTGGAAGGCCGGCGGCTGGATTGACTACGCTCCCAGCGGAATGCCAGACATTGACCAGAAGCAGGACAAGTGGCAGAATCCGCCGGACGACGGTCCATGGACCTACTGCGGCCCGGTGGCGGTCGCCAACTCCCTGTGGTGGTTTGACTCGAAGTACGAGCCGACGCCGGTCGCTCCGCCTGCTATCAATGATCACTACGGGCTGGTGCGTGCCTACGGCTCCTGGGATGACCATGATCCGCTGAACGTGGACGATCCATCAACTCCGCCGGGGCCAAACGGTGAGCTAGTGGAAGACCTGGCCTACCGCATGGACACCGACGGCCAGCGCAGCGGCGGCGCCCTGCTCGGCACCGAGGTGCACGAGATGGCCAAGGCCGTCCAGGAATACTTAGGCCTGCATCGTCTGGGCGACAAGTACACAGTGACCTTGCGCAAATCGCCGGACTTCGAGTGGGTGCGCACGGAAGTGCTGCGCAGCGAGGACGTGGTGCTGCTGTTGGGGTTCTGGCAGTTGCAGCAGGGCGGCTGGACGCGCATCGGGGGCCACTACGTGACGATGGCGGGCGTGGGCTGGCAGACTCCCGTGATCGCCTTCAGCGATCCTTACTGGGACAACGCCGAAGCTGGTGGGCCTGGCCGGGTGCTGCCCGGCTGGCACGGCGGCGCTCACGGCTCAGTGATGCATAACGACGTGCAATACGTTTCCCACGATGTCTATCAGATTGCGGCCACGCAAAGTCCGGCTGGCACGTGGGGGCCGGTGGGCTACCCGGCTGACCTGGAGGATGTGCGGCTCTTCGCCGGGCAGAACGTGCCCGCGGAGTTCATCGAGAGGACGGGCGATTTCGTGCCAGGCATCACGGTCTACACCGAGGTCGAGTACGCCCTGGCGGTGTCGCCTGCCAACAAGGTATGGCTGCCCATCATCCTGAAATCGCGCGTAGGCATCCAGCAGTAGCGCAAAGAGTCTCTCCGCCTGAAGGAGCGTGTGGAGAGAAAAGCCAGGGGTGTACGAGCCAGCAACGGCCTGTACACCCCTTTTCTTGCGGCGAGATCCCCGTAGTTTCCATGCCTGCCACAGGTTCGCTATGGAAGGCCGCCCGACAAGACTACTCGCCTAGGGCAAACGAAGCTCGTAGATGTAGAAGCCACCCCCATCTTCCCAAGCCCGGAAGCCCGATGCATCGAAGGCGGCAATGATGGCAGGCACCGGAGGCAGCAAGGCGTTGATGGTGCTGACTCCGAGCCTAGACGCCCTGGTCACCATGGCAGAGGCGAGAGAGGAC
>DAOUCN010000189.1:0-15166 GCA_034431995.1 Chloroflexota bacterium
GCCTCAAAGAGGTTGATCTGACCGATGACGTTGATGTGGAAGGTCTCGGCGGGAGCGTTCCACGATCCCGGCACGAAGCTCTGGGCGGCGAGATGAAAGACGCGGTCCGGTTGCACGATCTCCACGAGATGCTGCATCGAGGTGGCGTCGGACAGGTCGCCATAGACGAGATTGGCCGCGTCGGGCCTTGCCAGACGGCGCAGGGCCGCGCTGTCGGCGATGTTGCCCTCCACCAGGTCATTGAGGCGGCCAGCCTTGGCCAGATCTGCCAGGTTGTCCCGCCGGCTCCGCCATCGGCAGCAGCCGTAGACTTCGACGCCGCCCAAGCCCAGAACATATTCAGCCAGATGACTCCCTGCGAAGCCAGTGATGCCTGTGATCAGAACCTTCAACGATGTCCTCCCCTTCTGCTCTGCGTGCGTCGGCAGACCCGTCTGCCGCTAGAGGTAACGATCCTTCCCTGTCGTGCGCAGATGCTCAACGAGACGGCGCACGTCCTGGCTGCGCTCGCGCGGGCACACCAACACCACGTCGCCAGCGTCCACGATTACCATCCTGTCGAGTCCCATGGTGGCGATCAGACGCTCGCCCCTACCGATGACAACGCAGTTCGTCGTATCCAGGCCAGCGAACTCACCCTTGATCACATTGCCGTTGCTGTCGGCCCGATGTGCCAGGATCTGGCCCAGCGAGTCCCAGGCCCCGATGTCGCTCCAGCCCATGTCTACGGGCACAACGGCTCCCCGCTGTGTCTTCTCCATGACGCCTGTGTCAATCTGCTGTACGGCCAGTCTCTGCCAGAGGGCAGCCAACGTCTTCTTTTCATGGCGCGTGCTCAGGACCGTCTCCACCGTTGCCAGCACCGCCGACAATACCGGCATGTGAGCAGCCATCTCTTCCAGAATGGCACTAGTTTGCCAGGAGAAGATGCCACTATTCCAGTAGTACTCCCCGCTGCGCCAGAACTGCTCGGCCTTGGCCCGCTCCGGCTTCTCGATGAAGCGCGCTATGGCGTAGACAGGGATACCGTCAACAACGGACAACGGTTCGCCGCGTTGGACGTGGCCCAGGCCAGGGTGCGCCATCGTGGGCTGGATACCCAATGTCACCAATCGTCCCCGGCCAGCCACGGCGAGCGCCGCTCGGAGGGCGCGCAGAAATGCCCCGCTGTCGGCAATGTGATGGTCGGAATGGAGCGAGATCATGACCTGCTCGCCCCACCTTTCCTGGATGTGGATGGCGGCCAGTCCGATGGCGGGGGCGCTCCCCCGGCCACATGGCTCGGCCAGGATATTGGCCTTCGGCACGTCTGGGAGTTGGGCCATCACCTGACGGGCGAGGTTGCGGCCTGTCACCACCAAGATGTCTTCAGGCGGTACCAAGGGGCGGATGCGCTCGACCGTCTCCTGCAGAAGCGTGCGCCCTGGGTGAACGAGGTCCAGGAACTGCTTGGGCCGTCTTTCCCGGCTGCCGGGCCACAGGCGCGTGCCGCTGCCTCCCGCTAGAATGACAGCCTTCATCTCTTCACCTGTGTGACACGTTGACGCCAGTAGTCAAGTACATCGCGCAACGTTTGCTCGATGGCGATCACGGGTCGCCAGCCTGTCGCCCGCATGAACTTGCCCGCATCGCAGATGGTCACCTGCACATCAGTGGGACGTAGGCGGGCAGGATCCACCTCCACGGTTAACGGTGCCCGACTCATGGCGACGAGGGCAGTCAGGATATCGCCGATCCTGTGGGCGCGCCCCGAACCGATGTTGTACACGTCTCCCGCCTGGCCGCGCTCAGCCGCAATCCAGTAGGCTCGTACCATGTCGCGCACGTCGGTGAAATCCCGCGCCGGTTCCAGGTTGCCCACACGGATGACGGGGGGAGTCAGACCGGCCTCTGCCTCAGCCACCTGCCGCGCGAAGCTGGCGACGACAAAGGCGTCGCTCTGTCGTGGGCCAATGTGATTGAAGGGCCGGACGCGTACGCAGCGCAGCCTATGACTCAGGAAGTACTGCAGGCCCAGCAAATCCTGGGCGATCTTGCTGACGGCGTAGGGACTGGTGGGGCGGAATGGCGTGCTTTCCGCGATGGGCAAGTCTTCCGGTCGCACCAGACCGTATTCGTCGCCTGACCCAATCACCAGGAGAACGGGATCCAGGTGCTGGGCAAGACATTCCTCAAACAGATTCACCTGACCCAGGATGTTTGTCATCAGGGTGTCGCCAGGATCGGCAAAGGACCGGGCGGGAGCCGCCTGGGCAGCAAGATGAAAAACGCGGTCGGGGCGGGCCGCGGCGATGACCTCGGCGGCGAAACCCCTATCATTCAGAGACCCCTGGAAGAGGCGAAGGCGATGGAGGAGATGCCCGGCATGGCCGGGGCCTGCCTGGGGCAACCCCACCCCCACCACTTCCACGTCCTCCTGGGCTAGCGCGGGCTCGGCCAGGAAGCTGCCGGCAAACCCCGTGATGCCGGTTATCAGGACGCGCAAACCGACCTCCCCATCGGAGTGACTCCTGGGACGGGGCATACTATACCCGATTCGGCGCCAAAACACAAGGGGCAAGCTGCCTTGACACTCCTCCGTCCTGGTGCTACAATCCGCCATGGTTGAGAAGGCGGGAGAAGGCCCAGATACCGCCTCTTGGCCGGTCGGGAGATCACCCTGTCATGAAGTATCTGTACCGGCTCCTCCTCTTTCTTAGGCCCTACCTTTGGCGCACCCTGCTGGCCTACACATGTCTGTTCGTCACCACAGCTTTGAGCCTCCTTGTGCCCTGGCTCATCAAAGAGGTCCTTGATCGGGGACTGGCGGCCCGGGACCTCACGTTCCTGTTCATGGCCGCCGCAGCCGTCCTCGCCATTTCTCTCGCCAAGGCCGGCTTCGCCTTCGGCCAGCAGTACCTCACGGAGTGGGTCTCGCAGCGTGTGGCCTATGACGTGCGCAATGCCTTCTACGATCATGTGCAACGGCTCTCTTTTTCCTACCACGACACGGCGCAGACCGGACAGCTCATGTCCCGCGCCACCAGCGATGTGGACGCCATTCGCACGTTCACAGGCCCCGGCCTGCTCGACCTGACCAACGCCATCCTGCTTCTCACCACTGTGACGGCCATCCTTGTCTCTGTCGAGGCGCGTCTTGCCGCCGTCACCCTTTTGCCCATTGTCCTGGTGTTTGTCATCACCGTGCGCTTCGGGCGGGCAATTAGGCCGCTCTTCGTGCGCATCCAGCAGCAGTTCTCGCGCATGAGCACGGCCCTCCAGGAGAACCTGGCCGGCGTGCGCATTGTGAAAGCCTTTGGCCGAGAGCCACATGAGATCAGCAAATACCAGGACGAGAACTGGAGACTCCTGGCAGACAACCTCAGAGCCGTGCGCATGTGGTCTTTCACGTTTCCAATGATGGCATTCCTGGGCGCCGTATCCACGATGCTTGTACTGTGGGTGGGGGGGCGAGAGGTCATGGCTGGCCGCATGAGCGTAGGCACCCTGGTGGCCTTCAATGGCTATTTGGCGATGCTGGGCCACCCCATTCGCCGCCTCGGTTGGGTGGTCAATCTCCTGGCGCGCGCCGCTGCCTCGGGCGAACGCATCTTTGAGGTGCTCGATACGAAGTCTGCCGTCTGTGAGAGCAAGAACGCCTTCTCGTTGCCCCACCTGCGGGGTCATGTACGCTTCGAGCATGTCAGCTTCAGCTATGGCGGACGTGCCGTCCTGCGTGACGTGACAATTGATGCCCAGCCTGGCCAGGTGGTTGCCCTGCTGGGACTGACCGGTGCGGGCAAGACGACGGTGGTGAACCTCATCCCGCGCTTCTACGATGTCACAGCGGGGCGCATCACTGTAGACGGCCATGACGTGCGCGACCTGAGCCTCACGTTCCTGCGGCGGCAAATCGGCGTGGTCTTGCAGGAAAGCTTCTTGTTCTCGGCCACTGTGCGCGATAACATCGCCTATGGGCGGCCCGATGCTGCCAGCGAGGAGATCATCGCTGCCGCCAGAGCCGCCCACGCCCATGAGTTCATCATGTCTTTTCCCAATGGCTACGATACGTGGGTAGGCGAGCGGGGCATCACCCTGAGCGGCGGCCAGAAGCAACGGGTAGCCATTGCCCGCGCCCTGCTGATGGACCCGCGCATCCTGATCCTGGATGATTCCACCTCCAGCGTTGACACAGAGACCGAGTTCCTCATCCAGCAGGCCCTGGCACGGCTGATGGACGGACGGACGACCTTCGTCATCGCCCAGCGGCTGACCACCATCCTGCGGGCCGATCAGATCCTTGTCTTGCAGGATGGGCAGATCGTCCAGCGCGGACGGCATGAGGAATTGCTGGAGCAGGGCGGACTTTACCGTACCATCTATGATCTTCAGTTACGCGATCAAGAGCGGGCTCGTCAGGAGCTAGGGGAGATGCATTCTTGGAGCCTTCCGCAGAGTATGAAACCTGCGGGAGGATGATGACGAGGATGGCTAGACACGCTGGTATTGGCTTTCATAGCCAGACCGCTGGTGCGGGGCCGGTTGACGAGGAGGAGATTCTCGGCAAGGCCTACGATCCGCGTATCATGTCGCGGCTGTTGGGCCTTGTCCGCCCCTTCGTTCGCCAGATGGCCCTCGCCCTGCTCTGCATGTCCGTGGTGACAACATGCACCTTGGCTGGCCCGTACCTCATCAAGACAGCGATTGATGGAGCCATTGTCCGTAAGGATGCAGTGCTCCTGAACTGGGTGGTGCTAGCGTATCTAGGGGTGAGCCTTGTCGCCTGGTTTGGCAGCTTTGCCCAGAGCTACATCCTGCACTGGATCGGCCAGCGCGTCATATTCAACGTGCGCATGCAGCTATTCGAGCATTTGCAGCGATTGCCCCTGGCATTCTACGACCACTTGGAGGTCGGGCGCATCATGTCCCGCGTCTTGAGCGATGTTGGGGCGCTGAACGAACTGGTGACCTCTGGCATCGTGGGCATCGCCACCGACCTGGTGACGCTCGTTGGCATTGTGGTCGTCATGCTCGGCATGAACGCCCCCCTCTCGCTCCTGACCTTCACCGTGTTGCCGCTCATGGCTTGGGTCACCTCCAAGTGGCGCGTGCGTGCCCGGGAGACCTATCGCCAAGTACGCCTGGCTATCGCCCGCGTCAATGGCAGCTTGCAAGAAAACATCTCCGGCGTGCGCGTTGTGCAGAGCTTCTGCCGTGAAGACACCAATCTCATGAATTTTGACAGGGTCAATCTGCGTCATCTCAATGCCAACCTGGACGCTGCCCGCCTCTCGGCCTTCTTCTTCCCCGCCGTGGATGTGATGGGAGCAGCCGCCACGGCTATGGTCATCGCCTCTGGCGGCTGGCAGGCTGTGACGGGCGGTCTCACGCCGGGCGTCTTGGTCGCCTTTGTCCTCTACGTGGGCCGCTTCTTTGAGCCTATCCGTGACCTGTCGCAGCGCTACAATACGATGCAGTCGGCCATGGCCGCGGGCGAGCGCATCTTCGAGATGCTGGACACACCTGTCCCTATCCAAGACGCGCCGGGGGCCCTTGAGTTGCCGCCCATCCGGGGAGAGGTGCGCTTCGAGGGCGTCAACTTCTCCTACGTGGAGGGCATACCGGTGCTTGAAGACATCAACCTAACCGTCCAGCCGGGCGAGGTGGTGGCCATCGTGGGTGCGACGGGGGCGGGCAAGAGCACCCTGGTGAGTCTTCTTGGACGCTTCTATGATGTGAAATCGGGGCGTATCACCATTGATGGGTATGACATTCGTCAGGTGACGTTGGCGTCGCTCCGTCGGCAGTTGGGTATCGTCTTGCAGGACACGTTCCTCTTCTCGGACAGTGTGCGCGAGAACATCCGCTATGGACGACTGGACGCCAGCGACTTCGAGGTGGAGGAAGCGGCGCGCGTGGCCTGTGCCCATGACTTCATTGCCGGCACCCCGCAGGGGTATGACACGAACGTACAAGAGCGGGGCAGCCGCCTGAGCATGGGCCAGCGCCAGCTCATCGCCTTTGCCCGGGCCATCCTGGCCGACCCGCGTATCCTCATCCTGGACGAAGCGACGGCCAGTGTAGATACCCAGACCGAGAAGGCGCTCCAGCGCGCTCTTGAGCGCTTGCTCAAAGGCCGAACAGCTTTCATCATTGCCCACCGCCTGTCCACGGTGGTCAATGCCGACAGGGTCATTGTCATGGACCAGGGTCGCATTGTGGAAATGGGGACACATCTGGAACTGCTGGCCCAGGGCGGCATCTACCGCCATCTCTACACCATGGGCTTCCGCGACACGTTGAGCGGAGGCGAGCAGCCATAGCGGGGCTGAGGCACTACTAACACTAGTGCCCCGCTTCCCCGAATTGTCACTCTGAGCGAGCGGTCTTTGCCAGCGAAGAGTCTCACGGCGGGCTGATTTCGGCCTCCCGAGCTGAGATTCTTCGCCGCTGTGCTGCTCATTAACGACAAAGCGAAGCAGTGGGACTAACCGCAAAGCGTGCGGAAAACGCAGAAGCGGAGACGAAGAAAGGCGCTAGCGTCAGTTTGTCCCAAGACGGGCACGTGTGGTATAATAGCGGAGGCTGAGTTTGCCTCGCCACAAGATCCTGGACTAGGAGTGCACTTTGTCATCGCCAGACTTGCTCTTGCTCCATGCACCAAGCATTTACGACTTCCGCAGGCAATCTATCCTGTACGGGCCGGTCAGCGACCTTGTCCCCTCGACACCGGTTTTTGAGATGTATCCCATTGGCTTCACCACGATCGCCGAGTATCTGGAGCGGCATGGGTTGAGGGTGCGCATCGTGAACCTGGCCGTGCGGATGCTGGAGGATGCGCATTTCGATGTGGAAGCCTGCATCCGTGGGCTTGAGACCGCCGCCTTCGGCATAGACCTGCACTGGCTGCCCCATGCCCACGGTGCCATCGAGATCGCCCGCATCGTCAAGCGCCTGCATCCATCCCGCCCGGTCATCTTTGGCGGATTCTCGTCTACCTATTTCCATGCGGAGCTGATTCGCTATCCGGAAGCAGATTTCGTTGTGCGCGGCGACTCGACGGAAGGCCCCATGCTGGACCTGATGCGCTACATCACCGCCGGTGGCGCGGCTCATCCCCGCCCAGGCTCGCCCGAGGAGCGAGAACTGGCAGCGATTCCCAACCTGGTGTGGCGCGACGAGGGCCAAAACGTTCACGTCAATCCCCTCAGCTACAGCCCCGACAACCTGGACGATCTTCTGCTGGACTACACCTACGTCCTGAAGGCCGTCGTCCGCTATCGGGATCTGGCGAGCTTCGTTCCCTTCCGGGCTTGGCTGCGCTATCCCATCACGGCTGCCCTCAGCGTGCGCGGCTGCCGCTACAACTGCGTGACCTGCGGCGGCTCCGCCTGTGCGTATGCCAAGCTCCACGGCCGCTGCCGCCCCGCCTACCGCAAGCCCGAAGACCTGGCCAGCGACATCCGACGTATTGCCGACTTTAGCGAGGGCCCGGTGTTCATTCTGGGCGATATCCGCCAAGCGGGGGACGAGTATGCCCATCGCTTCCTGGAGGCCATCGCCGGCCACAAGAAACCGGTCTTCATCGAGCTTTTCGATGCTCCACCTGACGATTTCTTCCCGCGCGTGGCCCGCGCCCTGTCCAACTTCATCGTGGAGATCTCACTTGAGTCCCACGACGACCGCGTACGCAAGGACTTTGGGCGGCCATATACTACCGCCGCCATCGAACGGACCATGGCCCAGGCTCTGGACGCCGGCTGCCAGCGCCTCGACCTTTTCTTCATGGTCGGTCTCAAGGGGCAGACCTACGCGTCCGTCATGGAGACGGTGGGCTTCTGCGAGCGGGTGCTCGCCCGCTATGCCGCCAGTGGCGACCGGCGGGTGGTTCCCTTCATTTCTCCCCTGGCCCCCTTTGTGGACCCAGGCAGTCGGGCCTTTGAGGAGCCGGAGCGCTACGGCTACCGGCTGCATCACCGCACGCTGGCCGATCATCGCCAGGCGCTCCTGGCCCCGAGCTGGAAGTATGTCCTGAATTATGAGACCGAGTGGCTGGACAGGGATGGCATCGTGGCGGCCACCTACGAGGCGGGGCGCCGTCTGAACCGGTTGAAGGCGCGGTACGGCTTAGTTGAGCCAGCCGTGGCTGAGGCGACCGACCGCCGCATCGAGCGGGCCGTGGCCCTGAGCGCAGAGATAGACCGCATCATGGCTCTGGACGACCCAACCGAGCGGCACAGCCGGCTCGTGGCCTTGAAGCCAGAGGTGGACACAGCCAACCTGAGTACTGTCTGCGACAAGCGCGAGCTTGAGCTGCCGGTCCCCGCTATGGGCGTCAAACTGCTGCACGCTGCGCACATCGTCGGCGGAAGCTGGCTGAAGGGCCTCACGCCGGAGTTCATCAGGTCGCGGCGCTCATCGCTTCGTTCCGGAGAGGGGTAGTCTCCCCGTGGGGTGTTGTTGCTTTGCCCGGTAAGCCCGAGGCCAAAGCCGTGGGGCTAAGGGGGCAAAGCACCCTGGAAGGATGCTCAATCCGCAGGATGCTCTCAGCGCCCTGCGCCCTTTCAGCCTGGGGGTCTAGCCCCAGGCTGTCCAGCGGTGAATAAACAAAACTGACGGGGGAAAACTATCCAGTTGAGGAGATCATGCCCAATCCCCTGGCCTGGGTGCAGACGCGCGTGAATCCTATGGCTTGGTGGCGTGCCGCGCGCCAGCGTTTGGCGACCCCTGGCGCGATGGCCACCTTTGTTTTCGCCGTCAGCCTGGCCGTCTTTGCCGCCCTCACCCCGCGTTTCATGCGGATCATGTACTATCCCACTGGCGATGAGCCGTACTATCTGCTGGCTACCCACAGCCTGATCCACGATCGCGATTTCAACCTGGAGAACAACTTCGAGAACAAGGATTATTGGCACTACTACCCGGGCGAGCTGTACCCGCGCCACGAGTCAAAGACAAAGATAGCGGGCCTCTACTCCAAGCATAGCCTGGGCGTATCCCTGCTTATCCTGCCCGCCTATGCCCTCGGCGAATGGCGTCACACCTATGCCATTGAGTTCTTCCCCAAGATACCTGGCCTGAAGATCCCTTTTGTCATTAGGCAGACCGATGAGATCTCTGACTGGCGCTACTCAGTCTACATGTACAATATCCTGGCTGCCTTGCTGGCTGCCAATACCTATCTGCTTGCCTATGAGGTGTCGCGCCGTCGCTGGATTGCCCTCCTCATCTGGCTTTCCTTCACCTTCACCAATCCCCTGATGAGCTATGCGTTTCTGATCTTCCCGGCCCTGGTCTCTGCCCTCCTCACCGTCTACGGCTACCGGCGTATTCGTCTCGATGGCGTCACGTCTCCCCTCGTGGGCAATGGCCCTGTGCGTTTCTTCGTAGTCGACCTGTGCTTGGGTTTCCTGCCCTGGCTCCACCCCCGCTTCTTGCCTGTCTCTTTTTCCCTTCTGGCCTACATGGTCTGGCGAGAGATCACTAGTCGGCGGCGCAGGAGCAGCCCGGAGAGGGACGTTGAGGAAGCAAACGTTGATCACGCCCAGGGCCGCGCCGCCCTGCCCTCGCGCCGGGGAACGTTGACCCGCCTGGTGGCCTTCGCCCTGCCCGCTGCGGTCTGCGCTGTCCTGTTCCTGGCCTACTACTGGACGCTCTACGGCACCTTCATGCCCAACTACATGGACCACGCGGGCATGGGCAAGCCGGGGGAATGGGTGGTGGCGGTGTTCGGCAGTTTCCTCGATCAGCAGTGGGGGTTCTTCATCCACGCGCCGGTCTACATTCTGGCGCTAGTGGGATTACTGCTGATGTGGCGCCAGGCGCGGGGCGAGTTGTTCTGGCTGGCAGCTATCTGCCTGCCCTACGCCGCGGTGATCCTGACGTATAGTCAGTGGTGGGGCGAATGGTGTCCCGCAGCCCGCTATTGGGTATCCTTGGTGCCTCTGCTGGCTGTGCCCATGGGAATGGTGTTGGCTGTTCCGCTCAAGCGGGTTTTCCTTGCTCTCTACCTTTCCCTTGCGGCGATCAGTTGGGCAATCATGGCTATCTTCATGTACGAGCCGCACCTGATGTACAATCATCCCACGGGCAAGAGCCGCTTGCTGGAATGGATTGCTGCCTCCGTCCATGTGCCCACCCTCCAGCCGCTGGTGCCGACGTACTTCATCGTGGACTGGAGTAACGTCTGGCTCACCATCCTCTACACGGAGCTTGTTGCCGTCATCGTGTGGTTGGGCTGGAAGCAGGTAAGAGGCTAAGCACCGGATAGACAACTCCCGCTCCGACGGGTGGGGGCGGGAGGCTGTGAGCTAGAGGCGGGGTCTAGGCCTGTGGTGTTTTCCCAGTCGCCTCTTGGCCGCCCGCCGCCCCATTCTCCGCCTCCTCCACCGCCAGCACCTTGGCGTCAAAGATCTCCTCTGCTGCCCGCACAACGGGGTCAGCCTCCACGGCTCGTAATCTCTCCTGCGTTGGGGGCGCCGCTGCTACCAGTCGTCCGTCTTTGGGCGTCAGACTACAGCGGATGCGCACGGGGTGGCCCACCACCTGCGCCAGAGCGCCCTCCACGATCATGCGGTTCTTTGGGTTCTCGACGCTCTCACGATGGAAGGGATAGAAGAAGCCCAAGGTGAGCAGGTCGGCTTCCATCTCCACCGGCCGACATTCCTTGAGAAACGCCTCCACGGAGCGGCTGATGGCCTTGACGTGCTCCAGAATGGCCGGCCAGTTGCTCTGTATGTCGGCCAGGGGGCTGCCTGGGGGAGCGGTCACCGCGACCTGAACCCGGCCATAGACTGGCCGGGCCGGAGCAGAGGCCGCAGGCTGGTAGGCAGACCGCCCATCTGCCGCAGCGGCCCCGCCCATGGCTGCGGGCCGACCAGCGGCTGACGGTGTGTAGGGACGCGGCGAAGGCTGGACAGCAGGCCGCTGGCTTGCCGTCGCCGGTGTGGGTGAGCGCACACTTGCAGCCGGAGCAACCGATGGCTGGCCCATCGCTCCCGCGGGCGACGCCGTCTCCTCATGGCTCGTGCCTGCGGCGCGCACCGCGTCCGACGCCTGGGGATGTGCCAGCTCTCCACAGGCCTCCAGGAAGGCAAGCTCCAGCGCCAGTTGTGGCTGGCTGCCGCTCCTCTGGCCGCCCGAGACCTCACACTCGCTGAAAATACGGATGAGCCGCACAATGACGGGCACGGAGAAACGGCCCGCCTGCGTCGTCATCTCTTGTATCGTGTCCGGCGCGAGGTTCAGTAGGGACACATTGCTCGTTTTGATCAAGAGCAGGTTGCGCAGGTAGTCAATAATCTCGCGGTTGAATTGGCGCAGGTCAGTCCCGCCTTCCAGCACGTCGTTCAGGAGCTTCAGGCCTGCGGCGACGTCGCGCCCGGCAATATCCGACACCAGTTGACCGGCGGCATGAACGGGCGCAAGGCCCAGCACCTGCTGGACGTAGGTTAGGGTAATCCCCTCGCTGCCGGTGAAGGAAGCCAGTTGATCGAGCAGGCTCTCGGCATCACGGTAGCTGCCGGTGGCGGTGCGGGCAATCAGCGAGAGGGCCGCAGGCTCGATGGTGATGTTCTCTTCTTGGCAGATGCGGGTCAGCTTGGCCAGGATGTCCTTGAGGGCAGCCCGGTGGAAATCGAAGCGTTGGCAGCGGGAGAGAATAGTGGGCGGAATCTTGTGTGGCTCGGTCGTGACGAGGGCAAAGATGACGTGAGGCGGTGGCTCCTCCAGTGTCTTGAGAAGGGCGTTGAACGCCTCGTTGGTGAGCATGTGGGCCTCATCCAGGATGTAGACCTTGTAGCGGGCCTGGGTGGGGGCGAAGTGCACCTTGTCGCGCAGGTCGCGTATCTCGTCTATGCCCCGGTTGGAGGCAGCGTCAATCTCAATCAGGTCGAGGGCGTGCCCCTCATTGATGCTCACACACATCTCGCACTGGTTGCACGGCTCGCCACACCCGTCGTTGTTCAGACAGTTGACCGCTTTGGCCAGGATGCGGGCCGTGGAGGTCTTGCCTGTTCCGCGCGGGCCGGTGAAGAGATAGGCGTGGGCGATGCGCCGGGTTTGTAGGGCCGCGAGCAAGGTGCGGCTGACGTGCTCCTGGCCAACAAGCTCGGCAAAGGTGCGCGAGCGCCAGCGGCGGTAGAGAGAGTGCGTGCTATCAGGCATGGAGGCCTCCCGGAAGGGCTGCACGTTGGAACTGCGACGGCAACATGGCCCATTGTAGCACATCGGGCGCGCAGTGGCAAGCACTTGACAAGAGCAATCATATGTGGTATACTATTCCACGATGTAGCAGAGTTATCCGCATTGTGAATACCGCTCAGCTTGCGCGCCATCTCGCGTCAGCGCTTGGCAAGCGTTTGCCCAGGTATCTATCTGCTTTCTCCTCTGGCGGTTGACGTTCCTCCTTCTGAATAACCTGAACAGGGCTGTTGGACAGGCGCTGTAGCCATGAGCAGTACGAGGAAAGCAAACCAGTCCGCAGGGGTCAAGGTTCTGGACAAGACCTTTGATATCCTCGAGGCAATCGGGGCAGACGAGCGCGGCACGTCGCTGACTGACCTCGCCATCGAACTTGAGCTGCCCACCGCTACTGTCTTCCGCCTGCTGCAACATCTTGTCCGCCGCGGCTATGTGGAACAAGATCCGACCAGCAAGCTGTACTATCTGGGTCTCAGAGTCCTCGTCCTGCGCGGCGGAGCCATCCGCGCCGTGCAACTGGCTGCCCGAGCCCGCCCTTTCCTGCGCGAGTTGATGACTGCTTCCAACTGCGTGGCGCATCTGGCGGTGTACCGCGATACCGACGTGGTCTACATTGACCGCGTCGATACGCCTAACACTGCCGCTGTCTGGGTGCCTGTCGGCGATCGCGCTCCCGCTCACTGTACGGCCTTGGGCAAGGCACTGCTGGCCTCTATGCCAGACGTTGAGTTGGAAGACTACCTTGCCAGGGCATCCCTTGTGCGCCGTACGCCCCAGACATTGACCGATCCTGACCTCTTGCGAGCACATCTCCGCGTTGTGCGTGAGCAAGGGTATGCCACGGACATACAGGAGGCAACGTTGGGGGTGTGGTGCGTTGCCTCCCCCATACATGACTATACCGGCAGAGCCATCGCCGCGGTGAGCGTGTCCATGCGCAGCGAGCCATCACCTCAACGCCTGGAACAGCTTATTCCGCTGGTCATGGACACTGCCCTCAAGGTCTCGAAGGAGGTGGGATACCAGCCACAGATGCCAGAAGCCAGCCTTGCCGCCCATGTCGTGTGAGGTGCGGCGCCTAGTGGACCATGCTGAAGGAGGTGAGGAGAGCGGAACTGAGACTATCGGTAGTGAACGGGCAAGCATGAAGTGACATTCATGTCGAGGAGGAAGTAGAAATGAACAAGCCAAAGATCACCCGTCGCGCCTTCCTGCGCCTGGCCGCCATCGGCGCAGCCACGACCGCTGCCGCTGCCTGCGGCCCGACGCCGACACCCACGCCAACCAAGGTGCCGCCGACGGCCACCAAGCCGCCTGCACCGGCAGCCACGCCCACGCCGGTGCCGCCGACGGCCACCAAGCCACCAGCGCCCACGGCTACCCCAGTGCCGCCGACGGCCACTCGGGTGCCGCCCACACCTACGCCGAAACCGCCTGTCACCCTGAACTACGCCGAGGCGGGCGACTTCACCGGCTTCAGCCCCTGGCGTATGGAAGCCACTAACATGAACATGTACAACCAGGTCTTCGACCGGCTGGTCTGGAAAGACAGCAGCGGCAAAGAGATCCTGGGCATGGCCGAGTCGTGGGAGATGGCTAAGGACGGCCTCTCGGCCAAGGTCAAGATGCGCCAGGGCATCCTGTGGCACGACGGCAAGGAATGCGTGGCCCAAGACTGGGTCACCATGCACAGCTACACCAAGGACCAGGCGCTCTGTGACAAGGACATCGGCGTACGCAAGACCAGAGACCTTCTGGTCCCGGTCAAGGACATCAAAGCCCTGGACAAGTATACCATCGAGTTTTCGTTCAACAGCCCCCTGCCGTACTTCACCGAGCTTCTTGACTACTTCTGGGCCGTGCGCATTGACGACAAGGAGGATCCCTCCTTCCTCAAGAAGCCAGCAGTGGCCACGGGCCCCTTCAAGATGGCCGAGTGGGTGCCTAACCAGTACGCTCGCTTCCCGAAGAATGCCAACTACTGGATCAAGGACCGGCCGTACATTGACACCTTCATGTTCAAGCGCCTGGAAAAGGCCGAGACGCTGATCCCGAACCTGCAGTCAGGGGCAGTGCTCGGCATCATGGTCACCAACCCGGCCGATGTTGCCCAGATCAAAGCCGACAAGAATCTGACCTTCATGACGGCCCAGGCCGGCAGTGTCTTCGAGATCATGATCAATGTGAACAAGCCACCCTTCGACAAGAAGGCCGTGCGCCAGGCCCTCTCCTACTCTCTCAACCGGGCAGAGATGGCCAAGACAGCCTTCTTTGGCGTCTCGGACCCCATTACTTCCTGCTTCTTCCTGCCCACATCCCTTGGCTACCGAGAAGATCTAAACAAGGCTCATCCCTTCGATCTGGACAAGGCAGCCAAGCTACTGGAAAGCGCCGGTGTCAACCCCAAGACCTTGGCCTGGGAAATCGCCGTCACGCCCCGTTGGCCCCAGATGAAGCTCTTCTGCCTCATCTGGCAGGCCGACCTGGCCAAGATCGGCGTCAAGCTCACCGTCAACGAAGTCGAGTTGGCCAAGTTCTACGAAATCGGCGGCGACAAGGACATGAAGGGCTATCCTATGATCCCGTGGCTCACCGGCCGATCCACCCGCGACCCCGCCATCTTCTTTGGCACCCAGGTCACCCACCGCGGTGGCAAGACGGCCAAGTATGGCTGGGTGAACGACGAATTGGAGAAGCTCGTGGCCCAAGGCGCCGCGGAACTGGATCCCGCCAAGCGCAAGCAGATCTACCAGCGCTGCAACGAGATCCTGGTGGACGAGCTGCCGGTGATCCACCTGGCTACCGACCCCCGCATGTGGGCCTGGAGCACCAAGGTCAAGGGCGTGATCACCGACCTGGTGGGTAACATCACCCTGACCGACGCGACAATCACGTAGTCGTCGTATCCGCTCAGACTTCCAACCTCTGGCGGGCTTCGGAAGTCTGAGGGGCAAGCGCACGAGGGTTTTGGGGGGGGGGGGGGGGG
>DAOUCN010000190.1:0-1722 GCA_034431995.1 Chloroflexota bacterium
ATCCCATCGGCCTGCAGGCGGTGGAGCTGCTCGGGCGTGAAGGGAACGTGCTGACGATTCGCGGGCTGGACGCGCTCAACGGCAGCCCTATCCTGGACATCAAGCCGTACCTGCCGCGGGGGGATGCTGTGCCGGAGGCCAGGATCCCCCCCTGGCTGCAGCGCCTATGGGGGGAGACGGACGCCATCCCCTGACCGGTCATTGCGAGCGCACAGAGATTGCTTCGGCCGAACGGATGGCCTCGCAATGACAGTATCCGCCCATCCGTCATTGCGAGCGCAGCGTGGCAATCCCATACCTGCACGTGCGCAGAGATTGCTTCGGCCGGACGAATGGCCTCGCAATGACAGGTTGGCGCATCCGTCATTGCGAGCGCAGCGTGGCAAGCCCACCTTCCGTGACCATGACGAGGCGAGGCAGCCCTCAACGGGCCTCACGACGGGTCATGGTGTGCGGGCCGCTGGCTGCGCGAGCCTACAGGTCCTCGTATAGGTCTTTCCATTCGGGATTCATGGCGTTGACCAGCTCCACCTTTCGCCTCCGGGGTCCAGCCTTGATCTGCTTCTCGCTGGCTATGGCCGCATAGGCATCGCCGTGGACCTCGTAGTACACCAGCTTCTTCACGTTGTACTTGCTGGTAAAGGTGCTGCCGATGCCCTGCTTGTGCTCATACACTCTTCGTCGTAGGTCGCTGGTGACGCCTGTGTACAGCACCCGGTTGTGCACGTTGGTCATGATGTAGACGTAGAACTGTTTCTGCATACTGGCTCCGGGTAATGTCAGTGTGGTCCCACCGGTCATTGCGAGCGCAGCGAAGCAAGCCCATAGCTGCATGTGTGCAGAGATTGCTTCGGCCGAACGGATGGCCCCGCAATGACAGGTTGGCCCATCCGTCATTGCGAGCGCAGCGTGGCAATCCCATAGCTGCACGTGCACAGAGATTGCTTCGGCAAACAGATGCCTCGCAATGACGGATGTTGGTATGCCTCGCAATGAAAGGTTGCTTCGGCCGAACGGATGGCCTCGCAATGACGGATGTTGGTATGCCTGGCAATGACAGTGTCCCCTTAACGGTCATTGCGGGCGCGGCGAAGCCAGGATAGGGCCTCGTCGCGGGTGCGGAGCTCGCCTTCGGCCTGGGCTTCGCGCACCGCTTCGAGCCACTGACCCACCTGGGGGCCTGGGCCGATGCCCAGAATGGCCATGACATCGCGGCCGGTGACCAGAGGCGGGGGTGCGGCCACCTCCTGGGGCTTGTGGAAGTAGTGCTCCAGCATCTGCTGGGTGAAGGCCAGGTGCCCCTGCCACTCCTCGGCGACGAGGGCCGGCCCACGGGCGCCGAGGTGATCGGCTAGGGAGAGAAAGAGGACGTCCACGGCGGCGTTGCCTGTGTCGCGGAAGAAGCGGTACATGGCCCTGCGGCTGACCGGCGCATCCTTGATGAGGAAGCCGGGGCGCATGTGCTCGGCGACGACGATGGCCACATGCTGTATTTCCTCTGTGGAGAAGCGCAGGCGGGTCAGTATGGCGATGGCTTTTTCGGCGCTGAGGCGCTCGTGCTCGCAGAAATGGACGTGGCCGCTCTCCTTGACGGTGCGCTTTTCTGGCTTGCCCACGTCGTGGAGCAGGGCCGCCACCTTGAGCAGAGTGGCACGGGTGCGCTTTTCGCAGACGACCTGGCCGAAATGGGCCTGCAACTGAGCGCGCCAGGCTCCCAGGTAA
>DAOUCN010000191.1:0-1742 GCA_034431995.1 Chloroflexota bacterium
GACATGGCCTGCGGCCCGCACTGGGGGCTGTGTCCGACGCCCGACCGAGGGTGCCGCGCTCGTAGCGACGCCCCCGAATGCGGGCAAGATTGAGCCGAAACGAAGGGATTGAGGGATGCCGCAGCCCCGTAGGTCGGACATGGTGTCCCACGCCTGGCCGATGGCGGCACGTTCAACGCCTCGCCCGCCAACGCCGGATCTCGGCCACACCACCCCAGGCGACACTGTCCTGGCGGGAGATGGCGTCCTGAGTTGCCATCGCCTGCTGGATGGCGGCACTGCGACCGCGGCGTCGCCGGGCCTGCCGCATCTGGACGAACGCCCGCACAGCCTCGCGCAATATCGCACCCCGGCTGCCGCGCTCTTCCATCGCCAGCCGGTCAATCTCTTCCAACATGCTCCGAGGAAGCGTGATCGTAATCTTGACCAAAGGTATAGCTGTCGTCTCCTGATACAAGCATAGAGGATGGCGGTGGCAAAGTCAATACCCTGGTGACCGACATGCATCTCTCTGTGTCCTCAGTGTCCTCTGCGGTTGGCGGCCGAACCCGCATTCCAGAGGACGCTCATTGGTGGTTCAATACCCGCACGCGGGGCCTGCTGCGGCTGCTCGACCGGTACGTGGCGCCCGGCTCCGCTCGCCTGGTGCTGGACGTGGGCTGCGGGGCGGGCAATATGATGCACCACCTGGGTCGCTATGGGCGCGTGGTCGGCGTAGACAACTTCGAGAAGCCGTTGCGGGTCTGCGCGGAACGGGGCTATCATGCACAGCTCGCCCCCGCCGAGGCCCTGCCCTACGCCGACAACAGCTTCGGCCTGGTGGCCTTGCTCGATGTCATGGAGCACTGCAACGATGATGTGGCAGTGCTGCGGGAGTGCCATCGCGTCTGCACGCTGGGCGGCTATCTAGCCGTCACCGTGCCCGCCTTCCAATGGCTATGGACGGACAACGACGTGATCAACGGCCACCGTCGGCGGTACACGGTGCGCCAGCTTGAGGAGCTGATGCAGGCGGTCGGCTTCATCCCGCGCCGTACCAGCTACGCCTTCTTTCTCGTTTTTCCATTAGCAGCCGGATTGCTGGTTTTGCGGCGGCTGCGCGGCCACCGCCAGAGAGTCGCCGCCCCCCGCCGCGACGATGACGCCTACCAGGTGGAGATGGAACCGACCCATCCCATCCTGAACTCCATCCTGGACGCCCTGGGTGGCGTCGAGGCCGCCTTGCTGAGCCGCTTCGATCTGCCTGTGGGGACGTCCATCGTTGCGGTGGCGCAGAAGGCGAGCCGGTAGGAGACCGCCGAGGCGCCAAGGCGTCGGGGCCACACAGAGGGCGAATGGTAGATCGGGCATGCTGCCCGACGCTGGGCACAGGATGGCCTAGAGCGCGCTCTCTGACGCGCTGAAACCGCGCAGACACGTAGGGCTGAGGATTGAAGCGATGGACCGCTGCGCCAGAGCGCCGAAGCGCCACATTCGGGCATTGCAGGATGTCGGATGAGTGAGGAATGGAGGACGCAGAAGCGACGGAACACCCGGATTTCTTGCGCTCCGCCCGGGATGGGCAGCGGACGCCGTCGGTACGGGGCGGACAGCGTCCGCCCTAAACGACAAGGCTCCAGACAACTAGCATAGCATAGTACAATTTATTAGAAGCGGAATTGATTCCCGCGTATGTCCAGGCCGCAAGGGCAGAAAGCCGGCACTCCTGTCTGGATGCATGAGCACGGTTGCGGCCCCAACCC
>DAOUCN010000192.1:0-22032 GCA_034431995.1 Chloroflexota bacterium
CCCGAACCCCGAGCGGTCAATCCCGTTGTCATCCGGTCATGGATTCTGACGTAATTCCAGCAGACAGGGTGATATCATATTCGATCCATTTCTGGGTTTCAATCCCGTTGTCATCCGGTCATGGATTCTGACAAAACATCGCGATGGAGTGGGACGAATTGCGCATCACGTTTCAATCCCGTTGTCATCCGGTCATGGATTCTGACCACGCTTCTATCCCGCCACGCAACAGCCCAGAGCTGTTTCAATCCCGTTGTCATCCGGTCATGGATTCTGACTCCCCAGGTCGTGCGCGACCTGGGGTTGTTCACACGGAGTTTCAATCCCGTTGTCATCCGGTCATGGATTCTGACCAGCGGGTGCTCGCTGCCGCCTCCGCAATGGCGGAGGCGCTCGGCAGGTTTCAATCCCGTTGTCATCCGGTCATGGATTCTGACCCCCGGTAATCTTCAAGGCACACAACTAGGAAACTAAGTGACGAGTTTCAATCCCGTTGTCATCCGGTCATGGATTCTGACCGCCGACCTCTGCTTCGGGCAGGCGTCGCTTCTGGGCCACCCCGTCGGTTTCAATCCCGTTGTCATCCGGTCATGGATTCTGACTCGCATGAACCAATACTGCGGTGCGCTGGACGACGTCAAGTTTCAATCCCGTTGTCATCCGGTCATGGATTCTGACGAGTAACAACATGGTTGATGAAGCGATGAAACCAGCGTTTCAATCCCGTTGTCATCCGGTCATGGATTCTGACCCCATCACTCGGGCCGGATTTCGGCCCCAAACCGCCATCTGGGGCTGATTTCCGCCCCAAAATGCCGCTTTCAGGCCGAAAAGTACGTTTTTGCCCCCTTGCGACCGACTCCTATGCCTCGAAAACGGGGGGTTCGGTCGCAAGCCGTGTTTGTCCTTCCCCATTCGACCCTCGATTCTGCCCGCTTTCTGCCCTCTTCGCCCCCAAACAGGCCCTCCCACCCGTGTCTCTCCCCACGGATTGCGACGGATCACGCTCGTTTGCGACCGACTCCCAGAGCACGACACCCCCCAGGGTCGGTCGCAGGGCGTGGGACACGCGCAGCCAGAAGAGGGACACGCGGGCCTCTCCGTCGCGCTTTTGCGCCTGGAATAGGACATGGCAGACTGCCATTGCCGCCAAGCTGTCTGGCTGCAGAAAGACGTGCATTGCCGACGCCTCAGACGATGACCGCTTTCTTCTCCGTTGTCACCTCCTTGCTGCCGCTGGTGGTCTCGATCTTGCGGCGGCAGGCCTGGCACAGATGGTAGTAGCGCACACTGTCCAGCCTCGGCTTGATCGTGCGCCAGCCCCTCTTTCGCCTCTATAGCTATCATCTCACGTTTTCTTCTATTTGTCAATCCCCAATCCCCAATCTCCAATCCCCAATCTCCAATCTGCAATCTGCAATCTGCAATCTGCAATCCCCAATCTTTAATCTGCAATCCTCACACCCTCCCCAGCAACGCCGCCTTCTTCACCTCCTGGATGGCCCGCGTCACGTCAATGTCGCGCGGGCAGGCCTCGACGCAGTTGAAGATGGTGCGGCAGCGCCACACGCCGTCGGCCTCGGCCAGGATGCTGAGCCGCTCGCTGGCGCCCTGGTCGCGGCTATCGAAGATGAAACGGTGGGCGTTGACGATGGCCGCCGGGCCAACGTAGTCCCTGTTCGCCCAGAAGGTCGGGCACGAGGTGGTACAGGCCGCACACAGGATGCACTTGGTGGTGTCGTCGTAGCGGGCGTGGTCGGCAGCGCTTTGCAGGCGCTCGGTCGCTGGCGGCGGATCATCGTTGATCAGGTAGGGCCGCACAGAGCGGTACTTGGCGAAGAAGTCCTCCATGTCCACCACCAGGTCCTTGATCACCGGGAAGCCGCGCAAAGGCTCGACGGTGATCTTCGCCCCCGCGTCTTTGATCAGCAGCTTGCAGGCCAGACGGTTGCGCCCGTTGACCATCATGGCATCCGAGCCGCAGATGCCGTGGCCGCACGAGCGGCGATAGGTCAACGTGCCGTCCTGGCGCCACTTGATCGCGTCCAGGGCGTCCAGCACGCGGTCCGATGCCTCCAGGTCTACCGTGTACGTCTCCCAGTGGGGCCTAGCGTCCCTCTCAGGATTGAAGCGCTTGATGCGGACGGTGATCTGCATGGCTGGTCCTCAGGAAAGTAATGACGGACGACGAAGGACCAAAGACGAAAGACGAAGGACGAAAGACGCCAGTCTGACTACTGACTACTGCCATCTGACTACTCGCTCAGTACTTCCTCTCCTGCGGCGGGTACGCGGTGATGACCACGGGCTTGTAGCGCAGGGACACGCCCTTGTCCGTGCGGTAGGCCAGGGTGTGCTTGAGCCACCCGGCGTCGTCCCGCTTGGGATAGTCTTCCCGGTAGTGGGCGCCGCGGCTCTCGCTGCGGGCCAGGGCGCTGACCACCGTTACCTCGGCCAGCTCCAGCAGATTGCCCAGCTCGATGGCCTCCAGGACTTCGGTGTTGAAGCGCTTGCCCTTGTCGCTGAGCTGCACCCGCTGATAGCGCTCCTTGAGATGGCTCAGGGTGTGCAACACGTCCCGCAAGCCGTCACCGGTGCGAAAGACCGAGCACTTGTCCATCATCTCGGCCTGCATGTATTCCCGCAGACTGGCTGCGTTGTCGCCGCCCGTGCTGGACAGCAGGCGGGCGATCTCGTCTCTGGTCTCTGCCTCTGGGTCCGGCGGCAGAGGCGGCAGATCGGCGCTTTTCACGAACTCGGCCATCTTGCGCCCGCCGCGCCGGCCAAAGACCACGATGTCCACCAGCGAGTTGGTGCCCAGGCGGTTGGCGCCGTGAATCGAGACACAGGCCGCCTCGCCCGCGGCGTACAAACCGGGCAAGACCGTGTTCTTCTCATCCATCACCACCTCGGCGTCGGCGTTGGTGGGAATGCCGCCCATGGCGTAGTGGGCCGTGGGCTGGATGGGGATGGGGTCGCGGGTGGGGTCGAGGCCCAGGTAGGTGCGCACGAAGTCGGTGATGTCGGGCAGCTTCTCGTCCAGCAGCTTCTTGCCCAGGTGGCGCAAGTCAAGGTACACGTAGTCCTTGCCGTCAACGCCCCGGCCTGCGCGGATCTCCATGTAGATGTAGCGCGAGATCATGTCGCGGGGCGCCAGGTCCTTCATCGTGGGGGCATAGCGCTCCATGAAGCGCTCGCCCTTGCCGTTGAGGAGAATGCCACCCTCGCCACGCGCACCCTCGGTGAGGAGAATGCCCTTCTTGTAGATGCCGGTGGGATGGAACTGGAAGAACTCCATGTCTTCCAGAGGAATGCCCCGCCGGTAGGCGATGGCCATGCCGTCGCCGGTCAGGGCATGGGCGTTGGAGGTGATCTTGAACATGCGGCCCGACCCGCCCGTGGCCACGAGAACGGCCGTGGCGTGGAAGGTGTGCAGCTCGCCGGTGGCGATCTCATAGGCGACCACGCCGCAGGCACGGCCATCGTTGACGATCAGATCGAGGACATGGAACTCATCGAAGAACTGGACGTTCTGCTTGATGCACTGCTGGTACAGGGTCTGTAGTATCATGTGGCCGGTGCGATCGGCGGCGTAGCAGGCGCGCTTGACCGGCCCCTGGCCGAAGTTCTTGGTGTGGCCGCCGAAGGGCCGTTGGTCTATCTTGCCGTCGGGCGTGCGGTTGAAGGGCAGGCCCCAATGCTCCAGGTCGTAGACAACCTCGATGGCCTCGCGGCACATGATCTGGACCGCATCCTGGTCGGCCAGGTAGTCGCTGCCCTTAATCGTATCAAAAACATGCCATTCCCAGTGGTCCTCTTCGGCGTTGCCCAGGGCCGCGCCGATGCCCCCCTGGGCGGTGCCCGTGTGCGAGCGAGTGGGATAGAGCTTGGTCAGAACGGCGACGCTGGCGTTCCTGGAGGCTTCCAGGGCGGCCATCAGCCCTGCACCGCCCGCGCCAACGATGACGGCGTCGAATGTGTGCAGCATGAGGGTGGCTCCTCAGGTCTGTTTGAAGGTGAAGATGATCCAGGCGCCCATCGTCAGCAGGGCCAGCCACAAGACCAGGAGAATGCCGCGGCCCAGGTTCCGCCATCTGCCCGTGGGCACGTAGTCTTCGAGCACCATACGCGCCCCGTTCATGCCATGAGTGAAGCCGAAGACGAGCAGGGCGAAGTCATACACACGCCAGAAAGGATTCTTCCAGCGCAGGGCGATGACCGCGAAGTTGATCGTGTCCACCTGGATGTAGAAGTGCATGTACAGGATATGGAACACCGCCAGGAACAGCAGGACAAGGCCGGCAATGCGCATAAAGAACCAGGCATACAGATCGAACCGGCTCTTTGGCTGCACTGGGATGCCGCGCCGTGTAATCATGCGTGTCGTCATCGTATTCGCTCCCTACCCCTCTCCTCGTGGCACAGGGCCGGGGTGAGGGCACCTCCCTCTCCCCGTGGCAGACGGCCGGGGTGAGGGGCCACCCTAGCCCACCCCAAAGACCAACTTGACAATAGGGATCGCCATGAGCGCGGCCAGCGGTATGAACACGACCGTCAAGATGACCATCTGCACGTACAGCAGTTGGCGATAGAAGCGCGCCGTGGCTGGCCAGAAGTCCAGCAGAATGATGCGCAGCCCGTTCAGGGCATGGTACAGCACGCCGAAGAGCAGGAAGATCTCAAGGGCGCGGAAGGCTGGCTGCTTGTAGAGGAAAAGCAGGCTGTTGAAGGCATCGGGGCCAAAGCCGACAAGGAAGATGTCGAAGATGTGGAGGGACAGGAACATGACGATGCCAATACCTGCCAGGCGGTGCAAGGCCCAGGCGATCATACCCAGTCCGCCACGATAGGTATGAATCTCTCGCATGGTCGCAACCTCCAGGTGTGGAATGGGGATGCCCAGATGGTCCTGTCGTCTGTAGCCAGAGCAAACTAAGTATAGCACCTTGTTTACATACCGTCAAGGGCAATCGCGCAGGTGGCTGCTGGGACCGATCATCGAGGACCCACATGGGCTGCCGGCGATTATCTTGAGCCTGTTTCCCTTCACCGCGCCAGTCACACTCACCCTGCGCTTCCTCGTTACGCCTGTGCCTGCCTGGCAGATCGCCCTGAGCGTGACTGTGCTCGTTCTCTGCGCCGCAGGCGCCATCTGGCTGGCGGGCCGGGCCTTGCGCCTCGCCTCCACGTTCTATGTGGTCTACGGTGCGTTCCTGCTCATCTACATCTGTATCATCACGTCATCCAGCCTGCTGCGCAACAGCGTGGGCGAGGAGAGGAAGAACCGCGTCCAGGAGATTCTGTTTGCCTCGGTCAGCCCGCTGCAGTTGTTGGCTGGCAAGTTCCTTGGCCTTGGCATCGTCGGCCTCGGCCAGACGCTGCTCTGGGTGGTGACGGGCTACGTCTTCCTGCCGCTGCGCGGCGCGTCGCTCAACCTGCCAGCGGGCGATCCTATCCCGGCCAGCCTCATCTTCTGGGGGGTGGTGTTCTTCGTCCTGTCCTATGCAGTCTATGGAACGCTGCTGGCGGGACTGGGGGCGCTGACGGGCCCCAATGTGGCGGGATCCGGGACGGCCGACTTTGTGGTCATCTGGCCGCTGCTGATTCCGGTCTTTCTGGCCTCAATCATTGTTCAATACCCGCACAGCGCGTTGGCCGTGGGGCTGAGCCTATTTCCGCTCACAGCGTCGGGCGGTATACTGATGCGCCTGGGGGTGGGCGGGGTGCCGCTGTGGCAGCCGGTGCTGGCCGTCGTTCTGATGCTCGTGACGGCCTATCTCACGATCCAGGCCGTCGCCCGCATGTTTCGCGCCCAGGTGCTGCTCACCGGCCAGCCGGTCACGGTGAAGCGCTATGTGGCCATGCTCCTGGGGCGGGCGTAGAGAGCCCAGCGATTGGCAATGACGGCTGCCAGCCGTGGGTCGCGTTTCCATACCCGGTGCTGACTGGGTGTGGCCCGTGGAGCGGCAGATATGGAAGCCTGCCCTACGTCACGTGGCACATTCGGGATAGGTCATGGAGAACCGGCCTTGCCTACAGCATTCTCAATCGAAAGGTGATATAATGCATAACAGACGACTCATCACCGGCCTGGCTGTTCTCTGGGCGCGGGTCTGTTGGCGTCGAGTGAGTCTTCTTTCCTGCAGCACATCGCTGTCTTTGGCAGCGCAACGGAGTTCGCTCAAGGGCTTTTCGACAGCCTCGCGGTGGTCGGTCCATGCTCTTGTGCTCGCCCACGCCACAACGGAGCCAGCGTTGGCGACGGGATGACGACGCCCAACGGCGGGGAGTACTCTTTCATGCTTGATACCCAGCTCATCATGCTAGACGGCGCTCCGGCGATTCCAGGACTCGCCTTCCGGCGCTTTCGCGGCGAGGCCGACTATCCTGTCATGGTCGCGATCCTGGACGCCTGCAACGATGCCGACCAACTCGACTACATCAACACGGTGGACGAGATCGCTGGCGTGTTCGCCCACCTCACCAACTGCGATCCGTACCGGGACATGGTTTTCGCCGAGGTGAACGGCGTGACCGTCGCCTTCAGCCGCGTGTGGTGGGCCGATGAGACAGGAACGGGCCGTCTGTATATCTCTCTCGGCTTCGTCCATCCCGCCTGGCGGCGCAGGGACCTGGGGGCGACCATGCAGCGCTACAATGAGCGTCGGCTGCGTGAGATCGCTTGCCAGCACCCAGCCGCAAGCGACAAGGTCTTTCGTGTCTGGGCTACCGACACCGAATACGGCGCCCTGGCCCTGTTTGCGCTGTTTGGCTACCAGCCCGTGCGTCATTACATCACGATGAGCCGGCCGATCGGCGAAGCCTTGCCCGATGCCCCCATGCCAGAGGGTCTGGAGGTGCGCGCCGTCGAGCCGGGCCACCTGCGCGCCATCTGGGCAGCCATGGACGAAGCCCGCCAGGACCATTGGGGCTACCGGCCAGCCACAGAGCGGGACTACCAGCGCTGGACGCGGGACCGGCTGTTTGCTCCGCATCTGTGGAAGGTAGCCTGGGATGGCGACCAGGTGGCGGGCATGGTGCTGAACCGCCTTGACGAGGAGCAGAACGCGCAGTACCGGCGCAGGCGTGGCTACAGCCAGGGCATCTTTGTGCGCCGGCCCTGGCGCAGGCGTGGGCTGGCGCGCTCTCTGCTCGCGCAGAGCATCGCCATGTTCAGGGAGATGGGCATGGAGGAGACCGCCCTGGGTGTAGACACCCAGAATCCCAGCGGGGCGCTCATTCTATACCAGAGCATGGGCTACCGGCCGCTGAAGCGCCATACCTTCTTCAACAAGAGGATGGAATAGAATGTGGCCGCCGCGTCGGGCGCAACGAAAGTGCTTCTGAAACGTACTTGTTTTGGGAGGACTGACACATGGCAGTCGTACAGGTCCAAAACCTGCGCAAGGTCTACGGGCAGGTGGTCGCGGTAGACGATGTGTCGCTGGAGGTCCAGCTGGGCGAGATCTTCGGCATGGTTGGGCCCAACGGCGCGGGCAAGACGACGACGATTGAGTGCATCGAGGGCCTGCGCCACCCGGATGGCGGCAAGATCAGCGTTCTTGGTCTCGACCCGCAGCATGACGGCCAGGGACTGAGGGCGCGCATCGGCGTGCAGTCGCAGCAGTCGGCGCTGCCCGACCGGCTGCAAGTGTGGGAGGCGTTCGACCTGTTCGCCTCATTCTATCCCCAGACGATCGAGTGGCGTCCACTGGCTGATCGCCTGGGGCTGGCCGACAAGCTGCGCGCCCCCTTTGGCAAGCTCTCAGGCGGTCAGAAGCAGCGCCTGTCCATCGGGTTGGCTCTGCTCAACGACCCCGAGCTGGTGTTCCTGGACGAGCTGACCACCGGCCTCGACCCCCAGGCCCGCCGCGCCACCTGGGACCTGGTGCGGGATATTCGTGCCCAGGGCAAGACGGTCTTCCTCACAACGCACTTCATGGAGGAGGCGGAGCGCCTGTGCGACCGAGTGGCCATCATGGATCATGGGCGCATCGTCGCCCTGGACACGCCGGAGAACCTGATCCGTAGCCTCGGCGTGGAGAACCGTGTCGTGTTCAATGTGGAAGCCTCGATCGCCCTGGAGCCCCTGCGGGCGGTGCCTGGGGTCACGCGTATCGAGCAGATTGGGGAGCGGGTTGTCATCTACGGTCGTGGCGAGGATGTGGTGGCCAACGTGGTGCGCGCCCTGACGGCGGAGCGGGTGCGCTTCCGCGATCTGCGCACGGATGAGCCGACTCTGGAGGATGTGTTTCTGGCCCTGACCGGGCGAGAGATGCGAGACTAGGCGGCGGGTACCATCCCCGCCCTACGTGGCCAACTGGGGAGAGAGACCATGCGAGCCTTGTGGAAACTGACGGTCATCGGCGCAAAGCTCTATCTGCGCGAACCCATAGCTGCCTTCTTCACAATGGCGTATGCACCCATGGCGCTGATTGTCTTCGGTTCGATCTATGGCAACAAGCCGACGGATCTGTTCGGCGGGCGGGGGACTATAGACGTCTCCGTCCCCGCCTACATCGGTCTGATCATCCTCACGGTCGGGTTCATGAGCGTTCCCATCAATACCTCAGCGCGCCGCGAGCTGGGCGTGCTGCGCCGCCTGCGCGTCACGCCCCTTCACCCCATCATCTACCTGGCTTCTGATGTACTGGTGTACTTCGTGATGACACTACTGGGAGTGGCGCTCCTGGTGGTGACAGGGAAGCTGTTGTACAACATACGCTTCGACGGCAACGTGCTGAGCGTGCTAGCAGGCTTCAGCTTGGGAGCACTCTCCACCTTCGTCCTGGGCTTCCTCATAGCCGGGTTGGCGCCTACGGCGCGCATTGCCCAGACGGTTGGCATGGTGATCGCCTTTCCGATGATGTTCCTCTCCGGCGCGACTCTGCCGCTGGAGATCTTCCCAGCCAGCGTGCGCGATGTATCCCGCTTCCTTCCCCTTACCCATGTAGTGACCTTGATGCGCGGTCTGTGGGCAGGCGAAGCGTGGAGCAGCCACGTGACAGAGGTGGTCGTGCTCTTCGGCATGTTGGTCATCGGCGCTGTTGTAGCCGCGAAGACCTTCCGGTGGGAATAGCGGGTCTGGCTTGGCCGTCTTCAGCCTGGCCTCGGCAAGGAGCATACAGAGAGAGTATGCTATCGCCTGCTGCCAGGCGTATGGTAGGCGCCGCATATTGGACTCGCGCTACGACGGCCAACGGGCGCGATACCTGGCTGCCCTGGCAGTATTTCGTACATGGTGGGCCGGCTTTCAACGTGTGCCGCCGCAGACTATTATGGGAGGGAAGCAGATGAATCAATTGACCGAGCAGCAGATGCGGGTGCACGTTCCCATCGTGGCGTGGCTTCTGATCGTCAGCAGCGCCCTGTTCCTCCTCATCGCGTGCTTCGTGTTCGCCTTGCTAGCGGGCATCGGCATGGCCGTGGGCGAGGAGGAGGCGGCGCGCATCCTGACCATCGTGGCAACGCTGGTGGCCGGGCTGCTGGCCCTGCTGTCTCTGCCGGGCCTCGCGGCGGGCATTGGCCTGCTGACTCGCCAGAAGTGGGCGCGCATCCTGGCCATCGTGGTGGCCGTCCTGGGGCTGCTGAACTTCCCCATCGGCACGCTCATCGGCGTCTACGCCATCTGGGTGCTGTTGCAGGAATCGGCCACCGCCTATTTCGAGCCGCGCAGCATGACAACCGACACCATGACGTAGGTATGCACTTGATGGGATGCACCGGGCACGCGTTCGGGTGTGGGTCGTGTCGCAGTAGGACGCCGCCGTGGCCGGGTCGCGGCGTTCCAGACACAGGCGATGCACTGCTTGAGCCCCTCTGCCCACTCCTCGCCGGCCACCGCCTATAGCGGGCAATGATGGGCAAGACGTTGCGCCACAGATGGAAAGACACAACGTTGGTGCCATGCCCAGCGCAGACAGCGGGCGAGGAACTGCGGAAAGCGAGCCGCTCAGTCGCCGGCGAAGACCGTGATCTGCTCCGGGATCAGCCCTGCCTTGGCCGCCCGGTCAAAGGCACGCTCGATTTCTTCGTCACTTTCCTCGGTTGCCAGATGGAACAGACCGAAGGTCGTGCGCTTGATCCCGTCAACAACGCCAAGGATGGCCGTCCAGACGCCACGAATACACACATAGGTGGCATCGCTCGCCACAGCCCCACTTTGCGGTACGTCCGCGTAGGTCCCTTTGCGGCGCTACACACACTGGCCACTGGCTTGCAGCCAGCGCCAGCCCGTGGTATGGCTCAGTTCGATCTCCGGTTCTGGCTCGGGTGCATGCCCCCAACCAGGGAGCCCGGACCGGGAGATCCCAGATGAAGGTACGGCCCCGACCGGCGATCTAGGCGGTGATCCAGTCGGCACAGCGGGGGAGCGCGACGCCCAGCGCGACGCGCATGGTGGTACGTATGTCTACGACCTTGCGTTGCACGGGGAGGGTGTGCGAGGGGTACGGGGCGATGGCGGCCAATTCCTCGGTGTGCCTAAGTCTACAGGAGAACCATCGCTGCCGCTGGATGCGGACAGAGCGGATGGCATCTAGGTCACGTGGGGACCGCAGGCGACGGCCGTCCGTCGTGGTCAGGATGGACCCGCAGCGCGGACACCAACGATCGTCGCGGCTGTGGAGCAGCCTGTCAACAGACGCTTTGGCATCTGCAATCAGACCCATCGGCCTCTATCCACGTGGGAGATGTGTCCGCACCCAGCTACAGCAGCCCCACAATCGGGAAGAACATGACGGAACTCCCCAAGCCACCCACAGCCCCGCCGAGGGCAGCAATGATGATGGCTGTCCGGTTTTCTTCGCCCATGGTGGCAACGACCCACCGTACAGTGAGTCCCGCACCAACGACGCCGAAGACTACGCCACCCAAGTACATGACCAGGCGGAGGCTGCCGAGCAGCGCCGTCAGCACGGGAATCAACCCAACGAGCCGGATGATGATCCACATGATGGGGACAACAAATCCTCCGGCAATGATGCCAGCGCAGAACGTAATCAGCGCGCCGATGAGCTTTCCAACGAGTGCCATGCCAGCCTCCTTGGTGTCCTACTCCTCTCACACCGAGCATTCATGGCATTCATTTCATACGCTGTACGTGTCTCCGGTCCGCGCCTGCCAGCGTCGAAGGCGCGCCACGAGGTTCTGCATGACGTCGTTCATCTCGGGAGTGGCGGCCAGATTCTGCGTCTCCATGGGATCGATACGCAAGTCATAAAGCTCGTGCTCGCCCCGCGGACTGTAATTCAGCTTCCAACCGTCGGCAGTGACAACTGTGCGAACGGGATCGCGCGTCGCCGCCTCTATCTCCTCGGCCGGTGCTAGCTTTGCCATCCAGTCCGGTATGGACACCTGCCCCAGTATGTCGCCAAATCCGTTGTTTGGGCCATTCCACTCGATAAACACATCATCATGGAGTGTAACATCGCCTGGCTGCTCCAGAACCGGCGTCAAGCTCTTGCCCTGGAGAGACTCCGGTACCGGCTGATCCAGGAGAGTGAGAAGCGTTGGCACAAGATCAATCTGGCTGAACGGCCCTCTCACCCGCCGCTGCGCCGACTGGCCGGGCAGACGAATGATCAGCGGCACACGCACCGCCTCCTGGAACATGACGCACTTGGCGAGCAGGCGATGGCTCCCCATCATGTCCCCATGATCAGACGTAAAGACAACTACGGTTTCATCACGCAACTCACACTCGTCCAGCATGGCGAGAATCCGGCCGGCGTGGGTGTCCACCAGGCTACACAGCCCCCAGTAGTTCGCAATGATGCGCCGCCAATCCGCTTCACTGCGGAGAGGCAGACCGTGGTTCCCCACCTGATAATACCCCTGCTGGAAAAGCCTGGTCTTGAGCGGCTGGGCTTCGGTGGGGAGGGCGTTGAAGTTGGACGGCAGCGGAATGTCTGCTGGATCATACTGACCGTTGCGGGGGCCAAAGAAAGGCATGTGCGGCTCAAAGAAGTTCACGTAGAGGATAAACGGACGGTCTTTGTTCTCCTTTATGAAGCGACAAGCTTCGTTGGCGACAAAGGCTGGCTTGCTGAATTGCTCCTCCATCTGGGCGGCCTCGTAGCGGGTGAAGTGCCGGCCATTGGCAGGCCGAAACCCATGATCCACCAGAAAATGGTGGTAACTGGATCGGGCTTCAGGGTCCCGCCCCGGGCTGTAATACTTGGCGTAGCCGTCGTCAATGCTGACCCAGTCCTGGAAACCGTGCTGGGCGAAGATCTCGTCCCCCAAATGCCACTTCCCATAGTACGCAGTGACATATCCATCGCTTGCCAGCATCTCTGGCAAGCACGGCACGTCTGCGGGCAGCCTGGCGTTGTTCTCTGTGCAGCCATGTGTGTGCGGATAAAGCCCCGTCATGATGCTCGCCCGCGATGGCGTGCACACTGGCTGGGTGACATAGGCCTCGTCGAAGACCACACTCTCCTCGGCCAACCTGTCAAGGTTCGGCATCTGGATGTGGCTATTGCCATAAGTCGCCAGAGTATCGAACCGTTGCTCGTCGGTGAAGATGAAGAGAAGATTCAGCTTGCTCATGACTCTACCCCTGTTGCGGCCCCACGCAATGCCAGGAATGATTGCCGTACTTCCTCCTGCTCTGCTGGACTGATAGGCTGGAGCGGCGGCAGAACGTTCGGGCCGCATAGAGATAGCGCCCCCATCGCCGCTTTCAACGCCGAGAGCTGGCGCCCAAGGCTGCCAGCCCGCTGGTACATGGCAGCTACTGCATCGGCTTGACGCTGGTACTCCTCGGCCTTGTCGAGATCACCCCTGATGGCGCAGTCGAAGAGGGCACGCCACACGCCAGCGACGAGGTTGCCTCCGCTGGGAACAGTCCCCACCGCTCCGTGAGCCAGACCCATCACCGTCAAGGGCGCGGCGCCCACCAGCACAGCGAAATCATCTCGCCCACCGAGAGACTGTAGCACAGCCCGCAGGCGTGCGGCATCCCGCTCCGAATCCTTCAACCCAACGATGTTGGGATGGTGGCTCAGGCGCTTGACCACGTCCACAGGGATGGACATATGTGTTGTGCCGGGGATGTTGTAGACCAGGAGAGGCCGAGGGATACGGCTGGCAAGGGTGATGTAGTACTCCTCTTGTTCTGCGGGGCTGAGGGAATAGTAGGACGGAAGATGTGCCACAAGGGCATCTATGCCCAGGCGCGCGTACTCCTCTGCTGCCTCAATGGAATGAACCAGGCAGTTGTCACAAATGCCCGCGTAGGTCGTGACTCTGCCTGCAGCGCGCTCCACTGCAATGGTAACCAGGCGTGTCCGCATCGGCCGCGGCACCAGGGCAGCTTCTCCTGTTGTGCCTAGCACAAAGATGCCGTGAACCCCACCTTTGATTAGGTAATCAATTATCCTGGCTACGGCCGGCTCATCCAGATCCCCGCCGGGGGTGATAGGCGTGACCATGGGCACGACGACGCCCCGATACGTCTCTCTGCTCCTGGCTTTTGCTACTGCCACGTCAAGCGATCCCCCAAAGTATGTGACGGGTTGAGAAGTAAGCTCCATCGTCATCTCCCTGCTCTATGCAGCCCTCTCTGTGTACTCCCACATGAGTCTCAGGTACTCGCGATACTCGACAAGCGAAACGCCGGGCGGTGTCTGGTGGTCAACGCTCGGAATGAACCCTCCCTGTCTCATTACGGGCAATAACCGCTCCCATTCAGCACGCATGGCCTGGTTACCCTGTGTCATCGCCATCTTGTCGAAAGCACCGATCAGCAACAGCTTGGGGTGGCCGGTCCGGATACGCGCGACATCCACACCGGCTTGGCGCTCCAACGGCAGCACGCCAGCAATACCGCAGCGGGTGAACCAAGGAATGCACGTTTCGATGTTACCGTCCGAATCCACAAACGGTATGACGTTCCTGGCCCTAATGAGTGGCACAAGTTGCCGGTAATATGGAGCCATGAACTCCTCAAACATGCTTTCAGACAGCATCGGGCCTCGGTTGTACGACATGTCTTCAGAGAATGTCATGAACTCCGGTTCAAGGATGCTGGTGATGCCGGTCAGGATGCGCGTGTGATGCTCCAGGAGATCTGCGTTTATGCGGTGCATCAGGTCAGGATAATCGTAGAAGGCCAGGAGGTGGCGCTCGATCCCAAAGAGCTTGCGAGGAAACCAGAAATAGCCTTCCAGCGTGAACCAGATGCCAAGCTCGCCGCGCGCATGACGCTCACGTATCCAATTTGGTAGCAAGAGATCCCAGTTGATCTCTGGGTAGAGATGCTCGCGCACGGCTTCGTAGTTGGCCATGGTGGAGACAGGGCCCTGACCTGCTGGCATGTTAGGGAACGTTGGGCCGATGGAGAGAGGTTTGCAGGAGTAGAGCGGATCAAGGCCGAAACACTCCTGAATCCGGACCATTCCAGTTCGATGCGTCGGGACTTCTTCCTGCAGACCATCGTCCTGCCAGCGACGGATCGTCTGGTCCCACCACGGTGCAAATTCCACCCGCGGCAGGCGGTCTACCTTTTCGAAACGCAGAACACGCCCTATCCGGTCACGCACATTCATGGTAATGATCTCCTCGGCGGCAGATGTCCGCGACGACCTAAGCCAATGATAACACAGTCGGCCATATCGGTCAACCAGACAGCCCACAAGGGGAAGTCCTCGGTTTGGCCTTTACAAAGACAGCCATGAATGATAGACTTCAAGTGGTCGCAGGCCAGGACTGACGTGTCGGGCTGAAGCATTGGGCCCGTACCGTCTGGTGCACCCAATGAGGCAGTGTTTAAGCAAGTCCAGGAGGTGTTTCTGAGATGGGGAATACTACGCTATCCACTGTTCAGCCGCACAACATTGGTGCTGTGGGCGGCTTTCTGGGGAGACGGTTCGATGCTAATCGGAAAGCCCGTCTGAAGGACTGCATGTTGTATGAGCATTTCATCCGCTTACATGAGCGGAAGCAGTATGACGACTGGTTCTGGCTCGGCGAGCAGGTAGGCAAATGGCTAGATGCAGGGGCCCATACGGGCTTAATCGCTCGCGACCAAGACTTGCTGCACACAGTCCATGAAGTGTTGGAGCGCCTGGCCCGCAGTCAAGAGACGGATGGCTACCTCGGAATCACGAGCCGTGCCCACCGCAACCCGGTGCGGGGAATGGAACTATATGAAATGTATTATGTCCTGCATGGTCTCCTCGTGTGCGCCGAACTGCTTGGGAGCGACACAGCTCTGAAGACCGCGCGCCGCTTGGGAGACTATATCATACGCACATGGGGCCCGGAACCCGGCCAGTTCCCCTTGGCAGGTCGCTTCCCCGGCAATGGCCATAATGGAGGCGAAGGCACCCTTATTCTAGAACCCATCGTGTTGCTCGGACAGCAAACCGGTGAGAGCCGGTATGTGGAGTGGGGAGAACGCGTGCTCTCACACTGGGACGAGTGGCTAGATACCTATCAGGAGTCAGCACATACCTGCGGCTACACAGCCATGAAGCCGTTCGCCGCAGGTGAGAAAGATGTCTATGAACTGAGGTGGAAGATCCACGCCCATACCTTCCACATGACCCTGCTGGGTTTGGCTGCACTCTACAACGCTACGGGCAAAGAAGAATACCGCCGCGTCGCCCTGGGTTGCATAGATCGCCTGGCCGCTGGTTGGGTGCTTCTGACCGGCGGCATGAGTTCCCATGAGCACTACGTACCACGCCGCTTCTATCATCCGCGGAGCGATGTTGAGGTCTGTCCCCAACACACGTGGGTACTACTCTTGCAGCAGGCACTACAATGGACAGGGGAGGCCCGCTACGCGGCAGAGATCGAGCGCACTCTCTTCAACCACCTGTTGGCTGCCCAGGTTGCCGATGGCAGCAATTGGAGCTACTTCACACCGCTCAATGGGCGCGCCGAGGATCCTAGAGGCCCGAACTGCTGTAACGCGTCTGGGCATCGCATTGCTGGACGCATGCCCATCTACCTGTATGGGCTGCGGGGTGGCGAACCGGCGGTGCTCCTATACACGGCAAGCCAGGCTACCCTGTCCCAATCCGGAGCACCTGAGGTGGGTCTACGCCAGGAAACCGACTTTCCCTCCGATGGAGAGGTGACGATTCACGTAGACCTCGAACGTCCGGCCCGATTTCGATTGCACTTGCGCATTCCGCCGTATGCTGAAGGGGCTACCATGCGGATGCAGAATGACAGCCCGCACGCTGTGCAAGCCGGCGACTTCCTGGTCATAGACCGTGAGTGGTCGCCAGGGGATACGGTGAAGCTTGCCCTGCCCTGCCACGTCACCTGTCAGGCAAACGCCGACGCGATCGCGTTCGTGCGTGGCCCGTTGGTCTATGCTTACTTCCAGGATGCCCAGCCGGATCCGGTTCTCTACCATGGCCGTCACCACGGCGTGTATCCAGAGGATGTGGTCTTACATGCTGACCCCAGCCAGCTAGAGGCGGGTGTTTGGGAGGAAGCTGCACCGGATGGATTGCTTGGCCCGGCGCTGCGGGTCCCCGGCCACATACGGGCGCAAGCGCCCCTGTTCGCCTCACGACAAGCAAATCTAGATTTGACGGGCCAGGCTGAGCAGTCGCTGCTCTTGCTTCCCTTCGCGAATCAGGGCGCGATCCGGGGCGAATACCGCGTCTTCATAGGCTATGAGAGCCCAGGGAGAAGGGTCAGCGCTTAGTAGAAGGCTCGGTGAGGCCAAAGCCCTGAAACGAGTCCCAGGGCTTGCGCAAGGTCGCGGGCCAGAGCCTCCCGCGGGTTGACTCTGGCAGGCTACAACGCACTTGTGCGCAGTCCCGGCCCGTCAGCGAACGAAACCTGCGGGAGGTTGGATTGATTTCACACAGGCCCTGAAATTGGTGCCGTTTGATCTTGACAAAAGCGGCGTATATGTGCTATACTACAACAAAACCTATGGCATAGGTCATAGCGACATATGACACTAGCGTTCACGCCGATCGCCCACAAGCGAACAGTGGAGGCCGTTGTTGAGGCGCTCGAGGACAGGATCCTGAACGGTGCCCTCACCGATGGCGATCGCCTGCCGTCTGAGGAGCAACTGGCTGTCCTGCTCGGGGTTGGGCGCCGCGCGATTCGAGAAGCCCTGAAGATTCTCGAGACCAAGGGGCTTCTGGAAGTGCGCATGGGCGTGGGCGCAGTCGTGAAACGCAATGACCTTGACAGCTTCTTGAGCGTCCTCACGCGCAACGTTGGCTCATACCTCAGCATCAGCAAAGCCGATCTGAAACATATCATCGAACTGCGTGCCCTGCTGGAAGGTGCCGCCCTCGAAAGCCTGGCTCGTTCACGAGACGAAGCCCTCCTCCAACGCCTCGAGGAGGCTATTGCCAGGCAGCATCAGACACATCACGATGGTGACTATCTGGCCTACCAGGAATGGCACCTTCACTTCCATCAACAGATCGTTGATGCCCTCAACAACCCGGTCATCAGCATGATCTACAAGCAGGTGTTGGCGTTGGTACGGCCCTACATGGAGCGCGCAGGCAGCCTGGCTGAGGCTCAGGGGCGGGCCATTCATGACCATGAGCGTCTTGTTGATGCTGCCAGGCGGGGGGCCGCCCATGAACTACGGGACATCCTCGCTGAACACCTTGCCCATTTCATCCCCGATCTCGATCAAGCACAGGCGTCTTCTGCTACCGTACCAACTGCGCTGCCGACCTGAGGTGCTAATGCCGCCCTTCAGGGCCAATATGGGCGCTTACTCAATACGGCCGCCAGGGGTGAGGCAGTCGCCCCCGCCGGACTGCTGGAACGTGCTGGAAGGAGGTGATCACAGGCAAGACTGACATGTTGGGATGAAGCGTTTGGTCGGTACCGTTTGCTTCACTCTGTCGAGCAGTGCACAAGCAAAAAGGAGGTATGACCATGTCAGGGATGACGCGACGCGAATTCCTGCGCGCGACGCTGGCCGCGACGGCTGCCGCTGCTCTCACGGCCTGCGGACCGACACCCACACCTACACCGACGAAGGTTCCACCCACGCCAACCAAGGCAGCAGCGGCTGCTACACCAACCAAGGCACCAGCGGCTCCCACGCCAACCACGGCGCCGGCAGGGAAGGCCTTGCCGGCCGATGCTGCCCCTGCCTCGCAACAGGTTCTACGTGCCCAGTTTGCCTCTCAGGGCGCCACCTACTTCGGCTTCGAGCCGACCAAGACCGGTAGCGACTTCGAGACCTGGATGCCGTTGTTCAACCTGCCTCCCATGTACTTCGATGCGGCATTCAAGGACATCAAGCCCGGTGTCTTCACGTCATGGGAGCCGAACAAAGACTACACCCAGTGGACCTTCAAGCTCGACCCCAAAGCCAAGTTCTCCGATAACAGCCCCCTCACCGCGGCCGACGTCAAGGGCACGTGGGAAATCATCACCGATCCAGACACCCAGGCTGGCCGCGCTAAGAGCTATCTTGGTAACATCAAGGGGTTCGCCGACCTGAAGGACAAGAAGGCGCAAGAGATGACCGGTCTCAAGGTCATTGATGACCGCACTCTACAGGTCACCCTAGACAAGCCCGATCCTGTGTTCCACTACCGGATTGCCACTTGCCACCTGGCTCCCATCAAGGCCAGCCTGGCCAAGGGCAAGGTCACGACGTGGTGGCTACCCCAGAACAAACCAGTGTGGAGTGGGCCCTACGTGCTGTCCGCCTACGATCCGGACAAGAAGGAAGCCACGGCTGTCAAGAACCCCAACTGGTGGAAGGACGAGGGGCCGTATCTGGAGAAGATCGAGTTCCGCTTCGTTGCCGATGCCGAGACCGTAGCCACCATGTTCCAGAACAACCAGCTTGATGCCAGCCCAAAGGGCCCCGTGTCCTTGACGCTGAAGCCCAAGTACCCAGATCTCTTCCGCACGGTCAAGGCGGTGGGCTTCAACTTGTTCTTCTTCCGGCCCATGGCTGAGCCTACCGACGACGTCAACGTGCGCAAGGCGCTCATCCTCTCCCTCAACTTCCAGGACATCTTCAAGGCGGCCTTCCCCGAGGGTGATGCTGAGTTCATCGCTCAGTTGATTGACCCGGACATTCCCTGCAAGGAAGCCAATCCCCAGTGGTATAAGCAGGACATCGCCGCCGCCAAAGCCGCTCTTGCCGCTTCCAAGTGGGGTAGCGCGGAGAGGCTGCCCAAGCTGCGCGTCTGTCCGCGCGGTAGCTGGCCGCCCATGAACCGTGCCCTTGAGGTGTGCATGGAGCAGTGGCGCAAGAACCTGGGCATCACGAATATCGAGTTCAAGCAGGCACAGACGGAGTGGGGGCCCGATGCCCGCAAGCTGAATCTCCTGCGCGACGACATCGTGGTTCGCTTCCCCGATGCACCTACCTACCTGCGCACTGGTGTCCACTCCCAGGGCGAGATGGCCTTCGATCCCGGCGGAGACGCCGTTCCTATCGCCGGTGGCTACAAGAACGCCAAGGTGGATGAGCTGATTGACCAAGCTCTGACTCTGGCGACGACAGATCCGAAGCGCTGCGAGCTCGCCCTGCAGGCACAGAAGCTGTTCATGGACGACTACATGGTGATCTTCTTCGGCAAGCCCTTGAGCTACCTCACCACCCGCGACTACGTCAAGAACTTAATCTTCGGTCCAGATCGCGGCGTGATCGAGCCTTGGAAGATCTACATCGCCAAGCATTAAGATCTGCCTAATGACCGGACCTGTCAGGCTGCCCGTTCCTGGCAGGTCCGGCCCCTGAGAATAGAATCGTACCCCACTGGTAGTCATGCCTGTGGAGCCATAGCCACAATGAAGGTAGCACCAATTCCTATCCCGACCTTTGGGGCAGGGCTGTCTTCAGAGTAGTTGCCCATGGAGGCTTCCCATGCTGGCGCGTTACCTGCTGACACGTGCATTGCGCTGGACGACCGGTCTGGCTCTCGTCCTCTTTATCACCTATGCGCTCATGTTCTATGGCGCGGGCGATCCCGTCCGGCGCATGTTCGTCGAGACTTCCTCGGGTGGCGTCTTCCAGGATGAAGCTATGATGCAGATTCTTCGGCAGCGATATGGCCTGGACAAGCCATTCCCGGAGCAGTTCGCCAACTATGTGAAGAGGCTCTTCCAGGGCAACTTAGGCTGGTCCATCCGCGAGAACCGCGGGGTCAACAGGATGGTTCAAGTCCGATTGCCCATCTCCATGCAGCTTGGATTCGTTGCCACCTTGCTTGCCTCGCTGGTCGGAATCCCCCTGGGGGTGATAGCCGCGCTCAGACACAACCGCTGGCTGGACAATCTGATCGTCGGTGTCTCGGTCTTCATTAATGCGGTGCCCATCTTCGTCACCGGGCCGCTGTTTCTCATATTCTTTGTCCTCGTGCTCAAAGTGATGGACGTTCCCTTTGGCTGGAAAGGGCTGTTCAACAAACAGGTCATTCTGCCGCTCGCCGTCATGGCCATGGGCCCGCTGCCGACGATTGTCCGGCAGACGCGCGCCGGCATCTTGGAAGTCATGGAGGAAGACTATATTCGCACCGCCCGGGCCAAGGGGTTGCCGGAGAAGCTTGTCATCACGCGCCATATGCTGAGGCCGGTCATGATTCCGGTTATCACCTCCATCGGCATGATCATGATCACGCTGGTCAACGGCGCGCTGTTCGTCGAGACCATCTACAATATCCCCGGCTTTGGCCAACTGACCTACCAGGGCTTGACGACGGTTGACTATTCCATTATTATGTCGGTGGTGCTTATCGGTACGTTGATTGTGATGGTCAGCAATCTGCTGGTTGATCTGGTCTATCCGTTCCTCGATCCCCGCATCACCCATCAAGGCTGATGGAAGGGCACATGGAAGCATCTGCCTCCGCTGAGTTGTCGGCGGCCTTTGACACACTCAAGGCCCGGCCAGTGCGGAATCTCTGGACCGACGCCCTCCGCCGCATTCTCAAGAACCGGCTAGCGACCTTTGGTCTAGCCGTGGTGTTGTTGTTCCTCTTCGCTGCCGTGTTTGGTCCATACATCAGCCCCTACTACTTCCTGGAGCAGAACATCGCCGAGAGGCTTCAGCCAGCGTCAGCCAGGCACTTCATGGGCACGGATGCCCTGGGGCGGGACATATTCAGCCGCATTCTCTATGGTGCGCGCACGGCGTTCATTGTCGGCTTCACGACAACGTTCATCAGCCTCACGCTGGGGATTGCCTTGGGCTCGCTGGCCGGTTTCCTGGGCGGTCGCGTCAGCGCATTTATCATGTGGCTGACTGACATCACGATGTCCATCCCGGGCATCTTGCTGGCCATGCTGGTAAACACAGCCATCAAGCGGCCCATCGCTGCCTGGTTTGACTACATGTACGCGCAGACCGGGAATAAGTTCTACCTGAATACGCTGTGGCTGGACTTCGTCCTCGTCTTCGGCGCACTGGCGCTCATCAGTTGGCCCGGCTACTGCCGCCTAATCCGGGGCCAGGTCCTCAGCGTGGGAAAGACGGTCTACGTCGAGGCCGCGCGCTGCGTGGGTGGAACGACGCGACACATCATGGTCCGTCATGTGATCCCCAACGCTATCGGCCCTCTCGTCGTCGCAGTGACACAAGGGGTGGGCGGTGCGATCTTGCTCGAGTCATCCCTTAGCTTCCTGGGGGTGGGTGTCCAGCCGCCCAATGCTAGCTGGGGCAGTATGCTCAACCAGAGCCTGTCCCTGTGGCGCACCTATCCGCACCTGATGTATTACCCTGCCATCACCATCGGCGTCATCATGATTGCCTTCACGTGGCTGGGTGACGGCCTGAACGATGCCCTCAATCCCCGCCAGACAAGATAGCAGGTGGTTTCTCCCTTCCGAGTGGTTAGGGCACCCCTGTGTGGGTGCCCTCTGTCCATGTTGCGCATGGAATATGCGATGCGAGGAGTATCTCCATGTCTACTAAGGGTGTCCTGAATCTGCCCGATCTTGTGAAGGACGGCGCTCTCTACGTTCCCCCCAGCGACAACACCCGCGTTGAAGCCTTCATTCCCACCAGGTTCGCGTCCAATCACGCTTCCAATCTGGCCGAGTTGCCAAATGGTGATCTCC
>DAOUCN010000193.1:0-15495 GCA_034431995.1 Chloroflexota bacterium
GGATCGCACACCGAGCGCACCTTGTCCTTCGCCAGCACCGGCTGGTCTTTGATATTGATGCCGAATTCATTGCAGGGCACATCGGCATGGGTGAAGACGGCCACCACGCCCGGATAGGCCCGGGCCGCCGCCGTGTCAATGCTCACGATGCGGGCATGGGGATGCTCGCTGAACACAACCTTGCCGTGCGCCATGCCCGGCATCGTCAGGTCGCCCGGATACATGGCCGTGCCCAGCACCTTGTCCCAAGCATCTATGCGCGGGAGTCCAGCCCCAACTACGGCAGTTGCCATCGGTCTTTCGTCCTTTGTCTTCGGTCTTTCGCCCTCTGCCACACCCTGATCAACTCATCTAGCCACGGGATATGCTCGTGCCGCCGCTTCCACCACAGGACTTGGTGCAGGTAGACCTGCCGCCCAACCGCCCCCGCATCCCCTCTACTGGGGTAGCCAGACTACTTGGTCTACCATGTCGCGAGCCGACATTGCGGTAAGCAAGCGAGACAGGCGCTAGTCAGTCCTCATCGCTCCGTCCTCGCTACCCTCCTGACTGCCCGCACGACCTTCGTGTATCCCGTGCAGCGACAGAGATTGCCTGCTATGCCCTGCCGTATCTCTTCGTCCGACGGCTGCGGGTTTTGCTGCAACAGTGCATAGGCCGACATGATGATGCCCGGGATGCAGTAGCCACACTGTACGGCTCCTTCCTCAACGAACGCCTGCTGCAGAGGGTGAGGGTGCTCCCTTGTACCGATGCCCTCGATGGTCAGGATGCTGCGGCCATCGGCCTGTATAGCCAGCACCAGGCAGGCATTCACCGGCTCCCCGTCCATGATCACGGTGCAGGCTCCGCATTCGCCTTCCGAACAGCCGTCCTTCGTTCCCGTAAGGCCCAGGTCATCACGTAGCACATGCAACAGGGTGCGATTGGCCGCCGTGGTCACCGTGCGCTCGACACCGTTGACCGTCAGCCGGATGGTGTGCTGGCTCATCGCCGTCTCCCCCGCCGCTCTCGGTCGTCAAAGCGCCGCCCCGTAATGACGGGGCGCCCTGGCACGCCAGCCATCATCAGGCGGCCAATGCCATGCCGCTCCAGGTGCTCACGGTTGACACGCCGCACCCAGGCTGCTGGCGAACTCCCCGCCAGACCGGCGATGATCTCGTCCGGTGTGTACTCGGTGCGCAGCAACTGGACTGCGCCTCGGTCGAAGTGCACACCGCCCACCACTACCAGCCCACGGTCGTCAGGAGCGGGCCACGGCGTCGGCGTTGATGCCGCCGCTTCTGCTGGTGACTCCCCGTCTTGCGCTTCTTGCTTCCCCTGCGTCTCTGTCATGCTCACTTTCACCCTATGAAGGATTCTAATGCCCGCCGCACCCAGATGGCCACCAGCCTGCGGCGGTACTCTGCTGATGCTCGGATGTCGGAGATGGGGCGGGATTCCCCCGCTGCAAGATCCGCCGCACGGCGACAGAGATTGGCCGTAATCTCCTCTCCCCGCAGCGCGTCCTCGGCAGCCCTGGCCCGGATGACGGTGGGCGCCACTGCCCCCAGCGTGATGCGAGCGTCGCCGATGCGTCCGTCGTCGGGAACGACCTGCACTCCTACACTGACGAGGGAAACCGCCTGGGCCTTTCGCCGCTGCGCCTTGCAGTACATGCCCTATGCCGCTGGTGGCGGTGTCGGGAAATGAATCTCAGCAATGTACTCGTCGGGTGCAACGACGGTTTTGCCCGGCCCCAAGAAGAACTCCTCCAGAACCACGTGCCTCTCGCCTCGCACGCTGCGCAGGGTAACGCTTGCCCCCAGCGCCATCAGAGCTGGGATAGTGTCCCCAGCCGGTGATGCGGTCGCCAGGTTTCCGCCCACCGTGCCCCGATTGCGTATCTGCACCGCGCCGATGGTGGCCGCGGCCATGGGCAGAATCGGCGCCCACTCGCGGAGCAGCGGCGAGCGCACCAGGTCGCTGTGCGTAGTCAGCGGCCCGATGCGGATGCACCGGGCATCGCCACGGATGTAGCGCAGTTCCTTGATTCTGCTTATGTCAAGGACTGTCTCCGGCTGCAACTTCCCCGCTTCCATGAACAGGATGAGGTCAGTGCCCCCGGCCAGAATCCTGCCCCGCGTCTCGGCCAGCATGCGCTCCAGCTCAGCCGTCGAATGGGCCACAAGAAGCTCAAAATCGTGCACTCGCTATCTCCTCATGTCTGCGAACCGCCAAGGCGCCAAGACGTGAAGGATTGCTACGTAGTGGTTGACCACATCGAAGATGACGTGTCTTGCTGGTCTTCCCATACCGGCAGCCGGTATGCCAGGGCGCAGTGACTCGTTGCGCGGTCGTCATGCTGCCTGCCCTGGCGCTCCGCAGGCCGGGGAGGAGCGTTCTACGCGACGAAGCATCCCCTGTGCCGCCAGCTACAGATGCTTCGCTGGACTGCGCCCAGGGCAGGCTGGCAGTCCAGGGGGCAGGCAGCATGACAGACCGCAGTTTCTTAGCAGCAGAGCGAAGGATCTCTACGTGGAGATGCTTCACTTCGTTCAACATGACAGTCATCCACTCTCATTACAGTGTACCACTAGTCCCTATGGCGATTCTATTGCCCCCCAGCGCGTTCCGCTCGCTGGGGCAGGACGCCCAGGTGCAGGATTGCTTCCAGCACTCCCCCGCCAATTGCCCGCGCCTTGTCGGAGATGGTCAAGAGGTATTTGTCGGTAATCCGGCGATCAACGTCGCCCACCTTCATGCCCTGTTCCACAGTTAGGCCATCGTGCAGCATACCCCGTATGACACCCGTTAGCTTCGATACCACCGGCCACTCATCCACAAAGGCCACAATCTCTCCCTTGTCCACCAGATCCCCAATCCCATGTACACTCTTGAACACGCCAGGCGCGGGCGCACGCAGGACACGCGCCTCTGTTATGCCAGCGACCCTGCCCGGCACGCCCGTGTTCGGCGCCGCCTGCCCTGACCAGATGACCCGCCCCAGGTCGTGGCCGCGCTGTGTCTCGACAACGGCATGGACATCCACGCCGGCCTCGAAGCCTGGCCCCAGCCCAATCACCACAGTTGCATCAGTAATGTGCGTGCCGAGGTTGCGCTTGGCCATGCGGGCGTCCACAATCACGGCTGCTTGCAGTTCTGCCAGCGTTCGGCCATCAGGGTCCGCAAGCACGGGAATCGCTCGCTGCGTCAGCGCCCAGCGCGCCGTGGCGACATCTGGCACACGAATCGCCCGCACGCCCTCGACGATGATCTCTCCCTGATAGATAGCCGAGGCAAAGGCCACCGTGCGCCGAATGACGGTCGGCTGCACCGTCTCCAGAATCACTACGTCGAAGTGAGCCTGAAAGAGCCGGTGCGCCACCCCGCTGCCCAGGTCGCCGCCTCCACGAACCACGACCAATTCGCGCCTCATGGTAGCATCCTTTATTCTACCACAAAAACACGAAGACACAAAGAAAGCACTTGGTGTCTCCGTGTGCTCTCTACCGATCGCCACCCATTGTGGGTTACCTGCTGCTTGCTGCTCGCTGCTGCCTGCTCGCTGCTCACAGCCGCTCCCACAGCTTCTGCGCGAGCTCTTGCGCGCGGGCGGCGATAGCTCCTTCGTCCAGCGTCAGCAGTTGCCGGTCCCGCATCAGCACGCGCCCCGCAACTATGGTCGTCGTTACCATGCCCCCCGTGATGCCAAACATGGCGTGCCAGGGGAGGTTGGCCGCCGTCAGGGGCGTCGGCGGGTGGTAGTCCAAGAGAATCACATCGGCTGGCGCGCCCGCCGCCAGTCGGCCGAACCCTACCGCTCTCGCACCAAACAACTCATTCGCCAAGCGGGCGTTGTTCTCCACAGCCAGTCTAAGCACATCGCTGGCGGGCATAACCTGGGGATCACCTCGGGCTGCCTTGTGTGCCAGGTAGGCTGCCTTCATCTCCTCGAACATGTCGTTGGAGAAGCCGTCGTTGCCCAGACCGACCTTGATGCCGCGCCGCAGCATCTCTGGGACATTCGCCGTGCCTACGGCGTTGTTCATGTTTGAGCGGGGGTTGTGCGCCACCCATGTGCCCGTCTCTGCCAGGATGCGTAGCTCCTCGTCGTCCACATGGACGCAGTGAGCGGCGATCGTCTTCGGCCCAAGAACACCGAGCCGCTCCAGGCGGTCTACCACCCAGGCATGGCCGTAGCGCTCCAGGGTCTCTGCCTGGTCTGCCTGATCTTCCGCCACGTGGATGTGGCAGCCGACGCCCAAGTCGCGCGCGATGGCCACCGCTTCTTGCAGCGTCTCGTCAGACAAGGTGAACGAGGCGTGCAGGCCCATCATGCCGGAGAGCATGGCCGGAGAGCGTCCCTCACCCTCTCCCCAGGGGGAGAGGGAAGCCGCAGCCGCCTCCCCCTCAGAGGGGGAGGGCTGGGGTGAGGGTGGAGCGCCTCTGACCCTCCGTATGAACCTCTCGTTCTCGCGTATCCCTGCCTGCCCTTTCTCCTTTCCCTCTCGGTCTGACACTTCATAGCACAGGCAGCCGCGCAGCCCGGCTTCCTGGAATGCTTGGGCGATGATGTCCAGGGAGCCGTCATAGGCGTTGGGGCTGGCGTGATGATCAACGAGTGTCGTGGTCCCATGCTTGATCGCATCTATCAGGCAGACGAGGGCGCTGTAGTACACGTCATCGAGTGTGAGTGCGCGATCCAGCCGCCACCACAGGCGCTCAAGAATCTGCACGAAGTTCTCCGGCGAGGCGTCCTTGAGGGCCATGCCCCGCGCGAAGGCGCCATAGGTGTGCGTGTGGGCGCAGATCATGCCGGGCATGATGTACTGGCCCCGCGCGTCTATGAACGCCGCGTTCGGATGGGCAGCCCGCAATGTGGCCGTGTCGCCCATGACTGCGATCCGCCCGCCGTCAAGGAGCAGCGCACCGCCCGAGATCAGGCGGCAATCCTTGCCGAACGTTATGAGCGTGCCGTTGCCAACGAGCAACGTATCTGCCTGCATGGGCGTTCACCTCGTCTCGAGAAAGACGGGAGTGATGCTCAGCGGCATCGCCGCCGCGGTCGCCTGTTGCTGGATGGGGCCAATGGCTTTGCCGTCCGCTTGCAGTTTTGTGACGATCGTGGTCACGTTCACCTGCCCGGTGCCGATCTTGCCACTCAGGTCATACGAGCGAGCCTTGGCGTCGCTGCTCCATGCCACGTAGACCTTTCTGCTGCCGACCGCAAACTCAATCAGCCTCACATCACCGAAGCTGAGGTCTTTGACGCCTTCGAAGTCCCTAAGCTTCTGCACCATCAACTGGAAGGTGTAGTAGGAGGGCTTCTTCACGCGGTCCTTGGTCATCAGGGCCATGACCGTCCACGGGCCGTTCCAATAATCGGTGTCCGCCGCGCCGCTTAGCCCCCAGTGGTTGCGCTGCACGCCCTTGGCCGCGCTTAACACCTGGAGCTTGACGACGAACTCGGCGTTCTCTTTGGCCGACCATTCGCCGAAGTACGGATCGCCGTGCTTGGTCGGCTTCCCTGGCGGGTCCTTGTGGGGCCCCCCGCCCTCGATGCACCAGATGGGCTTCTGGTAGCCAAAGTCACGCATCTTGCTTTTCAGCCATTCCACCTTGCCCTCGACGAAGGTCTCCTTCTCCTCGTACAGGTGGATGTCGGCAATGTCGAAGTAGTCCTTGCCCTCTTTCAGGATATACTCAAATGCTGCCTTCTCCCTCTGCACAAGGGGAATCGCGGCCACGGCTTGCTGTGTGAGCTTCCTGCCGCTAATCACCCCACCGTCGGGGTCTTTGATGAATCCATCGGCAAAGGCGAAGAAGCGCGCGTAGTTCCCCGCCAGGCCTGCGATGATGACCTTTGCCGCCCCGTCTTCGGCCCTGATGGCCTGATAGGTCTGCTTCAGCACATCCACATATGCCTGGACGCTGTCCCATTCTGGCATGGGGAACTCCTGAACCATATGCCAATGGCGCGCAGGATACTTCAGGCCGGGCATGTCGTTCTTGCCATCGCCGTCGTAGCGGTCTACAGCGGCCTTGACGAACCGCAGCCATATCGGCAGGGTGTCGTCATGGGGATAGAGGCGCATCTGCTTGGCTTCTGCAGACTCGCGCACGAAAGCCTGAAAGGTGGCAGCCAGGTCGGTGTAGCTGTCGCTCTTTGCCTGCTGCTTGATCTGGTCTGCGATCTGGTTGCGTGCCTCGCCGAAGATGTTGATGGGATGGAGCATCATGGTGATGTCCAGGTTGATCTCTTGCAGCCACTTCACTTCCAGGTCGAGTGGCGCCCACACGTAGACGCCCGGCTGCGACTCCAGCACGAACCACAGGACATGAGGCTGCAGCGACACCCAGGTGATGCCAAGCTCCTGGGCATAGACCCTGTCCTCCGGTCGGTTGATCGCCGACAGACCGAAGAACATGTTCCTCTTGTCGAAGGGATAGGCCAGCGGGCCGGCCGTCGGCACGATGCGGGTGGCGGTGGCAGTTGGCAGCGCTGGCGTGCGCGTCGGCGGCACGGGCGTCGCCGTTAGCGGCGCGGCTGTGGGCGGTCTGAGCGTCGGCGTAGGCGGGACGGTTGTGGCCGTGGGCAGAACCGGCGTTGCTGTCGGCAGCGCGGCTACGGCTCGCGTTGGCGTAGCTGTGCGTTGGCGGGCTGCCCCGCTCGGCCCGCACGATGTCAAGAGTACCGCCAGGACGAGGAACCCGATGGCTAGCCTTCCCATGTCATTCCTCCCGATGAACTCACCAGGGGGTGCCCCGGGACGCTGTTCTTGATCCGTGCATTGGCCTGATTCCCGCTGCTGTGGCTAGCAGAGCCCAGGAATCAATTCCGCTTCTGATAAGATGGTATCTATAGTGCTACCGATTAGAAGCCGACTTCAGTCGAGCGCTTTCTGGCCATCGCTCCTGAGCACATATCGCAAGCCAGAGGTGCCCGACTCCATACAGCACGCACCACTAGACCATCCCCACCATGTGCGCGCTCACCTGCCACAGGCGGCGGGCGGCGGCCTCGTCGTAGGACTGCGCCGAGGACGGCACCGGCTTGAGCCTGTAGAAGTACTTGCCGGTCACGCCTTCCACCTCAGGCGAGGAGGCCAGGTAGATCACGGTCTGGGCGCCCTGCTCCGGCGTCTGGGCGAAAAGGCCGGCCAGTCGCCAGCCTAGGCTGATCAGTCCACCCTCGTGGCTGCCCAGGCCGGTGCGCACCATGCCCGGCGTCATCGTGTTCGCCGTCACGCCCGTCCCGTCCAACCGCCGCGCCAGCTCGTAGGTGAACAGGACGTTGCAGAGCTTCGATAGCCCGTACGCCCGCAGTCCGCCGTAGCGCTTCTTCCCCTGAAGGTCATCGAAATCCAGGGTGTACCGTGCGTGCATGCCGGAAGAAACGTTGACGATGCGGGAGGGAGCACTTGCCTTCAACACATCCAGCAGCAGGTTCGTCAGCAGGAAGTAGCCTAGGTGGTTGAGGGCAAAGGTCAGTTCGATGCCGTCCGCGCTCTCGCGGCGCTTGAAGAACACGCCGCCAGCGTTGTTCACCAGGACATCCAGGCGTTGATACCTCTTCTTGAACTCCTCGGCCAGGCGGCGAATCTCATTCTGCGACGATAGATCGGCCACCAGATAATCAACCGCCTGGCTGCCCGTCTGCTCTTTGATGCGGATGATGGTAGCCCCACACTTCGCCGGATTGCGCCCGACGACGATCACCGTTGCCCCCAGCCGCGCCAGGGCTTGCGCCGTCGCCAACCCGATGCCCGACGTAGCACCCGTCACCAGGCACACCTTGCCATCCATGTGTTGGTTTGTCATACGCATGAGCGGTATTGACGCCCAAGGGAGCGCGCCTTACTCCGCGTCCCCGCGTCCTCGCGTCCCCGCGTCCTCGCGTCCCCGCGTCTCTCTACCCTCCCGTCACCATCCTTTCTGCCAATTCATTCTGCCGCGCCACCAGCCGCTCCATGTCCAGCCCGGGAATCTCGCCCTTCTCAACGACGACGCGCCCACCTACAACCGACCACGTCACGCGCGGTGGTGTGCACAGCAGCAGCGCACCCACCGGATCATGCACCGCGGCCGCGCTATAGTCCAGCCCCCGCAGGTCGAAGGCCACAAAGTCGGCGGCCATGCCGGGGGCCAGATAGCCGATGTCGTCTCGGCCCAGGACGCGAGCACCACCCAGGGTCGCCAGCTCCAGGGCTTCCATGACCTTCATGGCCGATGCCCCCTTCGTCACCCTCTGCAAGAGCAGGGCCTGGCGCGCCTCGGCGATAAGGTTCGAGGCGTCATTCGATGCGCTGCCGTCTACCGCCAGCCCGACTTTCACTCCGGCGTCCCACATCTCGCGAATGGAGGCGATCCCCGACCCCAGGCGCATGTTGGAGCTTGGGCAGTGGGCCACGCCGGTGCCCGTCTCTGCCAGCAGCCTGATCTCGTCGGCGTTCACATGAATCACGTGGGCCCACCACACGTCTGGCCCCAACCAGCCCAACCGTTTCATGTATGCCACCGGGCCCACGCCGAAGCGTTCCAGGCAGAAGCGCTCTTCATCTTTCGTCTCGGCGACGTGGGTGTGCAATTGCACGCCGTACTGGCGGGCCAGGGCGGCGCAAGCGCGCATGATCTCCGGCGTCACCGAGAAGGGCGAGCAGGGAGCGAGCACGATGCGCAACATGGAGTAGCGCGAACCATCGTGATACGCCTCGATGACCCGCTGGCAATCCTTAAGAATGGCCTCCTCGTCTTGTACCACGTGGTCCGGTGGCAGCCCGCCCTTGGAGCGCCCCAGGCTCATGCTGCCCCGGCTGGGATGAAAGCGAATGCCCAGCTCTTGCGCTGCCCTGATCTCATCGTCCAGGCGGCTGTCGTTGGGAAACAGATAGAGGTGGTCCACGGTTGTGGTGCAACCCGAGAGCAAAAGCTCGGCCATGCCCACCAATGCGCTCGTGTAGACGGCCTCGCTGGTCAGCCGCCCCCAGATGGGATACAGAGCCACAAGCCAGTCGAAGAGCTCGGCGTCTTGGGCAGCGGGAATGGCCCGCGTCAGCGTCTGGTACAGGTGATGGTGCGTGTTGATCAGCCCAGGCATGACCAGCAGGCCCCGCGCATCAACGACGCGATCGGCAGTCGGCGGCAGATCCACCGTTGGCGCCACGGCCTCGATCACGCCGTCGCGGGCAAAGATACCGCCACCGGCGATGCGGCGGCGGGCGCTGTCCATAGTCAGGACGAGATTGGCGTTCTTCACAAGTAGTGTGGGCATGGCTGTTCGTGTTCCGTGTTACGTGTTGCGCATTGGGTGCGTTGGCTACGTTGTGCGCTCTCCACCCGGCGTGCTACGCACCAGACATCACGCCTTACGTCTCACGGCTCACGCCGTACAGCGTGCGCCTTTTTTCTCCGTGGGGTCGCTATGGTTCCCAATTCTTCAGAATGATGGGGCACCACAACTTGTAGCGGTAGTGCGGCGTAGCTGACGGCGTCAGTGTGACTGTCCGTGTGGCCGTTTTCGTGATGGTCGGCGTCTTGGTGAGTGTAGGTGTGCACGTCGGTGTGTAGGTTCTGGTGGCCGTCGGCGTTCCCGTGCGGGAAGGCGTCATGGTTGGCGTGTAGGTTGTGCCGGCTGGAGGCGTGTGTGTGCGCGTTGGCGTCTGCGTCACCGTGCCGGTGCGCGTCGGTGTACCGGTGCGGGTCGGCGTGCACGTCGGCCGTCCATCGGTGAACCACCACACTCCGGAAGGCGTCCCCCAGGCGTAGTCATCGCGTACCAGGGCACGCCAGTCATAACTGGTGCCCGGGTGCGCCCAGTCCATGGTGGCTGTGTTGTTGGTGTTGCTGAAGCTCATCGTGGCGACGCACCAGTCTTCAAAGTCCGGAGGCGACGAGGTCTGCGCCTGGTGTTGACGCGTCTCGACCATCCAACCCAGTTGGCCTGCGTAGGGTGCCCAGCCAAGCACAGGCTGCCCGGTCACTGTGCTGCCGTTGGGCGGCTGGACTAGCGTCGGGGGCACCGGCACTTGGCGCCCCGAGCCTGTTGCAAACCACGACACGGGAGACCAATCGCCCCACTGCACCGGGCCTCCCCCCGGGCAGCCGTTGCCATAGGCAGATTGGGCGCGCCAGTAGTAGCGTGTGCCTGGCTCCAGGTTTTCCCACGGCCGGTAAGTGTTGATCCGGTTCTGCGCCGGACTTGTTCCACACCACATGATCCCGACCGTCTGGGTGGGCGGGAAGTCCGGTGCCGTGGACCACACGGCAATCGTGCTGATGGCCACGCCGGTCTGCCCGATGTCCACCTGCCGCAGCGGAATCAGCGTGGTCAGCGTCACGCCGTTCGGGGGACTGACCAGAATCGGCACCGGAGGGACCTGGTGTGGCTCCGCACCTCCCATCGGCCCTGACTGGCTGCATGTCCCAGGCTGTACGATCATGATCAGCGAACCATCTTCCAGCGTGCGCAGCCAGCGACTGCACTCGCCGTCTGCGGCGAACTTCGCCTGCCCCGGTGGCGTTTCAGCCGCAACGGGCAGCAAACCAACGAGCAAGATCAACCCCACGGCCAACCCACATGCCAGACAGATGCCCATTGCTGTGAGCCGTCTGTTCATCCCACTCCTCCCGCGTGTTGCATGATTCGCCGGGGAACCATCAGGCCGGCGCCTTGCTGCGTGTGCTGCCAGGTGCGCGTTCGTGGTACATGACACTGAACTGCGGCTGCTGACCGTGCCCTACGTCTTGCGCGCTACGCCTTACGTTTTGCGTCTTAGTTCTTACGTCTTGCGGATCACCGTCCTCTCCATCATCTCCCGCTGCTGTTCCCCAATTAATTCCTCAGTGGAGTGTTCTTTGCCCGACCGATCCGTCCAGCGGGCGGAGTTGCAGAACTTGCAGAAGGTGGCCTTCAGCACGGGATCGTAGCGGGCCAGCATGGTGCCGATGTATGTCACCGGGTGGAACTCATCCACATCGAAGGCGACCCGGGCTGGCGGGCTGCCGAATTGCATGTAGAAGCGGCTGTCCGCGGTCGGCCTTCGGCCCGCGTGGAAAGGTGACCAGGTTGCAATGTCAGCGCGCAACTCCCACCATTCCCCGTCGGGCTGCTGGACGCGTTGTACTCTTGCATTGTCCATGTCGAAGCGGAAGGGATGGGGACAGGCGGCACCTGTCAGCACGATCCGTTGGTCTGACTTGGCCACCGCCCCCAGAACATCCACAATGGGCGAGCCATCATCCCGGAAGCCAAAGTGGGTGACGTTCTCATCGTCGAAGATCACGTAGCAACCCACCCAGGCGTTATACGTGGGCGATGTCGGATCCATGAGGCCAGAGCACCCATGCTGCGTGAAGGCGCCCATGATGAAGTTGTTGACGCCGGTGCAGGGATGGCCAACCTCCTCGGTCAGGAAGCGGCCCAGGTTGCTGGCGAAGTCGATGGACGTGCCGCGGGGCATCCAACCGGGCTCATTGCGTGGCAACTCCACCCAGACGCCTCGCCGCTTGCCGGCATTAGGCAGAAAGCTCGTGTACCAGGCTACGAGCTCACTCTTCCATTGATTGGTTGGCGCCATGACAGCATCCTCTTAGGAGGGGCAACTTCTATCAGCAGGAACGCGGCTGCGGTGTAGTCAGGGATGAGAGCGGGGCCGATGCGGTGAAAGACCTCGCGTCCCGCGTATCGTTGCTAGCGATAGTGCCTTAGCGCACGGCCTTTGCGACGCTTTCTTGTTAGGCCAATAATGTCGCGAGTGAATCGTTCAACAACATATCCCCCGGCTTGCCAGTAGGCCCGTTCCTGGGCAAATGGCGAGGTGAAGCGATAAAACTGTGTTCTTGTGTAACCCCCATCAGCAACAATCTCCACGCATTCACCGGTCTCAGGATCAAATCTGATTATGTCTCCATATTTGTACCCTATGGCAATCGCTGGCAGGTTTGCGATCCGGCCAATATCAGGACCTAATGGCTCAACCCACATGTATTCCGCGCTGAAGATATCATTCAGAAGTGGAAACCTAACCTTAATCACGGCAAGCCTCGTTCTTCTAATGAATCTACGAGTTGTATTCCCTTGTGGAGCTGTAACATTAAAACGAACCTGAATCCAGAGGGAGTCAGCAACACTTTGTCACCCATCACTGCAATCAATCCCAGTTCTACTGCAAAGTTTGAGAAGGCATTGGTCCCCAGAGAGGCAGACCGTTCAGTTGCCCACTCAAATCGTTTGCCGACTGTTTCCCTATAGTAGGTTATGAGATCCTGCAATGCCACCGGATACGAGTTTCTGGCAAGCGTGAACACTGACTCAACCAAGCTGTATATGCCGAACACCACGCCGGAGGAAAAGGGATCCCTCGCGATGTGTCGTCTCAACAGCTGCATCTGCGCCTGAGACATTCGGTAGGGTGACAGGACTGGATCTTGCGATTGAACATAGGACATCCCCAAGTCAGTCAAGAAATGCTTGCCCGCGTATCGTCTGACAAGTCCCAATTGTTGCCCGAATCGGAGATGATTCCTCACCGTATTGGTAGCAACACCTATCACCTTGGATATTTGTAGTATGGTATGATGTTCAGCGAGTGAGTACAGAACACGGTGCGTTACGTGTACGTGCCACACGCCCAGATCAGCCGGACGAATGCGCAAGAACCCGGAAATTCCAGCCATTTGATCATAGTAAGCTTTCAGGACCGCCTCTGGGTTATAAGCCACCAAGCGCACACCTTTGTCAGAGCAAATCTGCTGATCACCTGTCCCGAACTCAGTAACCAACAAAAGTGCATCAATATCACCTTCGATAAGACTGCCGCTCCCTTGAAGTTCGCTCAAGTCTCGCTTATAGCCAACGATCTGATCAACGAAGTCGCTTCTGAATCGTTCCACTTTCAGCTCGATTAGCAAGAGACGGTTCAAAGAAACGAACAGCAGGTCAAGTCGCCCTGACGGCACCCGTAATTGTCTTGCTACCAAACTGAGGTCGTGATTCCAGCCCAGCAACTGACAGAGGATAGAAGGCCGAGTAACGAACACGTCCTCTATCGCCGCTTCGGCGACCTCAACCATCCTCCTCTTGCCTCGCGTATCGCTCACGTTATCAGACCTCGACATGATAAGAGAAATACGCAGAGCCCGAAGGACGCCGCCAGTTTTTTGTTCTCACTTTTTGGCGAGCGATCAGCCAACCCTGCCCACTGATCGCGCGCCAGTTTCGCACGGTGAGGCGGCTATACCCGTCGCCCCTGACTTCAATCGCCCATCCTTCTTGTCTCAGCGCCCTGAGAATCCGGGGGGTGTCATTTGCTCCGCTTAGTTTGCGAAGGTCTTCGTTATGAGTCCATTCGTTGAGATGCGCCATTAGGTATTCGAGGATCTTCTCCTTGGCACCCACGCTTCCCTCCACATTGGTGGCTTAGCCTGGATGTTCGGCAGCCGCCTTGATCGCCCGCCACACCCGCTCCGGCGTGAGAGGGATCTGCCGGATGCGCACGCCCGTGGCGTCGAAGACGGCATTGGCCACAGCAGGCGCCGCGCCGTCTATAGGAATCTCGGCTACGGCCTTTGCCCCGAATGGCCCAGACGGCTCGTTCGTCTCCACCAGGATGCTCACGATCTCGGGCATGTCTGCTGCCGAGTAGATCTTGTACGTCGTGAAATCCCGCGTCAATAGCGCACCCTTGACATCGTAGAGCATTTCCTCGCAGGTAGCATAGCCCAGGGCCTGGGTCATGCCCCCCTCGATCTGCCCTTCTGCCGTCTGCGGGTTGATGATCGTACCGGCGTCTACCGCATCTACCAGCCTGAGCACGCGCACCTCGCCGGTCTCTGTGTCCACCTGCACCTCGGCAAAGGTGGCTGAGAAGGGCGGCGGCGACTCGTAGGACATGTGGCTGGCCGTGGCCATGATCTGGTGCTGGTCGGCCTTGTGCAGCGAATGGAGTGCTACTTCCTCGATCGTCACGCTGGGGCCCGACGGCGTCCACACGCGGCGATCGCGCAGTTCCAGCCGCGCTGGGTCTTCCTCGAGCATCTGGGCGGCCACGGCGAGAATCTGCCGCCTGACGTCTTCAGCAGCCTTCTTCACCGCTCCTCCGGAGATGTAGGTCGTGGAACTCGCATAGGCCCCCTTATCGAAGGGCGTGAAGTCCGTGTCCGAGGAGTAGATGATGATGTCGTCTACAGACACGCCAAGCACTTCGGCGGCCATCTGGGCCAAGATCGTATCGGATCCTGTTCCCAAATCTGTGGCTCCCACCAGCACATTGAACGACCCATCGTCATTGAGCTTGATGCTAGCTGCGCCCATGTCCAGACCGGGAATAGCGCTCCCGTGCATGGACAGAGCCACGCCAACACCCCGCTTGATCGGCCCGCTGCCCCGCCGGCCTCTTTTCTCCGCCCAGCCGATGGCTGCTGCTCCCCTCTCAGCGCACTCCGGCAGGCCGCAGGTGACGATGTGCTGCGGGAAGCCCTCCCTTCCTTCGCCCAGCGCCACCGAGAGGGGATTGTCGTCACCAGCCCGCAGCCAATTCTTGCGTCGGAACTCCAGGGGGTCCATACCCAGAGCGTGGGCAACTTCGTCCATCTGGGATTCCACCGCGAAAAACCCTTGCGGCGCGCCATAGCCGCGGAAGGCACCCGGCACCGGCAGATTCGTGTATACCACATCGGCCACGAAGCGCACGTTGGGTGAACGGTACAAGGGCAGCGACTTGGAGCCGGTGTTGCACTGCACGGTGAGCGAGTGGGTGCCATAGGCGCCTGTGTTGGCCAGCAGGCGCATCTCGTTGGCGACGATGGTGCCGTCGCGCTTCACGCCTGTCTTCACGCGGATGATCTGGGGATGGCGGGAGCGGCTGGCAATGAACTCCTCTTCACGCGTGTACTCCAAACGCACAGGCCGCCCTGTCTTGATGGTGAGATGGGCACAGATGTCCTCGATCAGGACTTCCTGCTTGAAGCCAAATCCGCCACCGATGCGCGGCTTGATCACCCGAATGCGCTTGGGCGGCAGGCCGATGAGGGGGGCAATGATGCGCCGAATGTGAAAGGGGACCTGGGTGCTGGTGCGCACCACCAGGCGGTCGTCCTCGTCCCAGTACGTAATGGCCACATGCGTCTCGATGGGCGTTTGCTGCACCTGGGGCACGCGGTAGGTGTTCTCAATCACCAGGTCTGCCTCGGCGAAGCCCTTGTCCACATCGCCGACGTTGGCCTCGATGCGGGCAGCGAGGTTGCGCCTGGCGTCATGAATGCCCCAGGCATCTGGCTCGTCGTGGATGATGGGTGCGCCCGGCTGCATGGCGTCTTCTGGACTGAGCACGGCGGGCAGGATCTCGTACTCCACCTCGATCAGTTCGATGGCCCGCTGGGCGATCTCTGGCGATTCGGCGGCCACTGCCGCCACCCGGTCGCCCACGAAGCGCACCTTGCTGTCCAGACTCACCTGATCGTGCGGCCCGGGTTCCGGCCATGATTGGCCGGCGGTCGTGTAGATCACGCGGGGAA
>DAOUCN010000194.1:0-1582 GCA_034431995.1 Chloroflexota bacterium
AGTGCAGCTCTACGTCATAGATGCCGTTGGGCAGATCGAAGCGATAGGCCGCCAGATTGTAGCGCTCGGTCTGATAGAGGGGCTGGTCGGGGGTGTCCTCGATCTGTTGGGTCGTACTGAAAGTCATGCCGCCGTCGTAGCCCCATGAGCCCGGAGCATAGGGCTGATCGGCAGACCAGGCAATGCCCCGGCTGTCGGTGAAAGCAGAGCCTCCAGCATTGACGGCAATGAGGTAGGGCGAATCCAGTACAGGCAACTCTGCCGTTGGAGCGGACGTAGCTGCCGCTCCTACCGTTGCTGCTGCAGCCAGCATGACGAGTCCGACCAGCGCGCCGAGAACTAACGCCGCGTTCTTTGTCTTCCACCCGGTCACCATGGCGCACCCCCCAACACAGGCGATTGCGCGCGCAGGGCGCACCACACCCGCCGTGCGCCCTGCCCCACGCTACCATGTGTAACGTGCCTGCTCTGGCAGGGATACGGGCCGCGCCTGCCGAGATTGCCTCAGGGGCCTGCGGACCACGCCTGCCTTGACGCGAGTCTGCCTATACGCTAGAATGGCGGCAATACAGCGACAGGGATGCTCACGTCATGACATCGGATGCCAAGATCCGCGTGGAGTTCCGGCCAAGCGGGCAGGTGGTCCACGTGCCCGCCGGTACGACCGTTTTCAATGCCGCTGCGTGGGCTGGTCTGCCCATAGATTCCACGTGTGGCGGCCGCGGCACGTGTGGCAAGTGCAAGGTGCGTCTGCTGGCTGGGGCGCAGGGGGCGACGCCAGATGACCTGGCTTGTTTGACGGCGGAGGACATTGCCGCCGGCTGGCGGCTCTCGTGCCGCGCTCCTGTGCGTAGCGACACCATCGCCGAGATCCCACGCCTGATGGCTGCGCCCAAAGCGGCGCTACTGGGCTACGGCAGACATGTGGCCCTGGCTCCAAACGTGCACAAGGTGCATCTGCGCCTACCGCCGCCCGACCTCGGGGATCAACGTGCGGACCTGACCCGGGTGGTTGACGCCCTGAGGGCCGAGGGCTTTGGCGCAACTGCCACCCTGGAGCTGGTCCGGGAGCTCCCCAGCGTCCTCCGTGAGGCCAACTGGGATGTGACGGCAGTGGTCGTCGGCGACAAGTTGATTGCCGTTGAGCCGGGCGACACAACCCTCCGCGCCTATGGTCTGGGCTGTGACATCGGTACAACTACCGTTGTCGTGAACGTTCTGGACCTGAACAGCGGGGCCGTGGTGGGCGCGGATGCGACGCTCAACGGGCAGGCCGTCTTCGGCGCCGACGTCATTGCCCGCATCGGCCATGCCATCAGTCATCCCGACGGGCTACGGGAGCTGCAGGAGAAGGTCGTGGAGACGCTGAATGGCCTGATTGACGGACTGAGCGAGCGTCACGGCATCGCCAGAGACAACATCTATGAGGTGACGGCGGCGGGCAATACGACCATGCAGCACTTGCTGCTAGCTGTACCACCGGGAGCGATCGCGGCGGCACCATTCATTCCCGTGCTGGAGGACTTTGGCCGGGCGACGGCAAGGCAGTTGGGTCTCCATGTGCATCCGCGCGCTCCTGTGC
>DAOUCN010000195.1:0-8571 GCA_034431995.1 Chloroflexota bacterium
GGGTTGCTCGCCGCAACGGTGCGCCAGATCGGCTTCACCCCGCTGGTGGCCGCCGACGGGTACGAGGCACTGACGATGGCCCGCCGCCATCGCCCGGACCTGATTCTGCTCGACCTGCGCCTGCCTGGTATGGATGGCTACGAGGCATTGACACACCTCAAGCGCGACGCCGTGACACAGACCATTCCGATTGTCGCCATCTCTGCGCACGTGGCCGATACGGAGACGGAGCGCAAACGCCTCGTCGCGCTCGGTGCGGCCAGTTTTCTCCCCAAGCCCTTCGCCATCGGCGAACTGCTGACCGAGATCGAGGCGGCCCTGCAGCCGATGAGTGGGCCGGTACCGGCTTCCTGACCCTCACCCCCGGTCGGCGTGTATGGCACGTTCAGCATACCCGCTAGGCAAACTGCCCGCCGAACACCTGGCTCGACTGTTGATACGCCTCCCTGTGACCGATCCGCGTGTGGTCGTGGGGCCGGGCCTTGGGCGCGACGCGGCGGTCATCTCCTTTGGCGATCAGATGTTGGTCGCCAAGACCGATCCCATCACCTTTGCCAGTGACGAGATCGGCTGGTACGCCGTCCACGTCAACGCCAACGACGTCGCCACCACGGGGGCGCAACCGCGCTGGTTCCTGGCCACGCTGCTTCTCCCCGAGGGCTGCTCGCGGCAGATGGTGGAATCGATCTTCGGCCAGATCGACGAGGCATGCCAGGAGGTGGGGGCGCTCCTGGTCGGCGGTCACACCGAGATCACGGCGGGCCTGCACCGGCCGATCGTTGTCGGCGCCATGCTCGGTGAAGTCGAGCGAGGCTGCCTGATCACGCCGCGCGGAGCCCGTCCGGGGGACGTGCTCATGCTCTCCAAAGGAGTGCCGATTGAGGGAGGCAGCATCCTGGCGCGCGAGTTCGGCCAGCGGCTGCGCGCCCTGCCTGCCGACCTGATCGCCCGCGCCCGCGCGTACCTCCACGACCCCGGGATCAGCGTCGTCCGTGAGGCCCTGGCAGCCGCAGACACCGGAGGCGTGAGCGCCATGCACGATCCCACCGAAGCAGGCCTGGCCTGCGGCCTGTGGGGGATGGCCGATGCCGCCGCCGTGGAGGTCGATCTTGATGCTGTGACCGTGCTTCCCGAAGCGGCAACACTGTGCGCGTGGCTAAGCCTTGATCCCTTGGCGGTAATAGCCTCCGGAGCCTTGCTCATCGCCGTCCGGCCATTGTCTGCACCCGCTGTCATGGCGGCCATCCGATCCGCCGGGGTGGAGGTCAGCCAAATCGGATGCATTCGCGAAGGTCAGGGCGTGTAGGTGAGCGGTGCGCCTGCTTCCGCAGGTGTGGCTATGCGCAACGGAGGCCGGCGCCTCCTACCGCGACCAGAGCGGGACGCCCTGGCCTCACTCTTCGACACGGCCGTAGGCATGCCTCCAGGGCTCTATGCTGTTCCTTGACCTCAACCTTCAGTCGCCGAAGCAGGTCCTAGCGCCGCGCGCGGCTGCGACGGTCTCCCCTTCCGCGTCTACACGCTTCGGAGGCGACAGGCCTTCGGCCAAGGGAATGTCCACCACGCGCTCACCGCGCAGAACAAACATCCGGCCATGGCCTCCTCACAGTGCGAAGCGCACCGTCTTTCCGGGATCGACCAGCCCGTCGAAATCGTCCAGGATGCATCTCACCTCGCATCCGCTGATCGCGTGCGGCGTCCTCACCACTGGCTCGATGACCGCTTCAATCCCGAGCCGTCTCTCCCGCCAGCGAAGACACCGTGCCACTCAATCTCAAGTTCTCCCCTGAGCTTGTCTTGGCTATACGAACCGCGGTCGAATGATCAAGAGCGAGCGAGGCATAGCGCGTCACCAATGCCACCGCGGCTGCCTACCCGCGCGGCACCGCAAGGGTACGTGGCGAGGCAAAAAGCAGAAGCCCACGCCGGCCCTCGGTCCCTCGTAGCGGTGCCAGAGACAGGGCCCGGATCCCAAGCGCCCTCGCAGCCTCAGCCAATGCTCGGCCGTGGGCCTTCTCCCCCAGCCTGGCTAGTGGGACGTTGAGCCACCCTCGTCCACTGAGTACCACTTCCGCCAACACGTTCGAACCAACCAGCGCGTGCGGCCCGCTGCCAGCGAGTTCGACAAACCGCTGTGCCTCCTGTTCGCCCCGCTCGCAGGCTGCAGCCAGGTGGATCAGCCCGGTGGGCCCTTCGCCTAGAATCCAGACTACCTCGGCTTGTAGGACATCAAGAATGTCCGATGCGACATCTCCCAGCAGTGGCTCGCCTATCGTTCCCGGTCGCGCCACGACCGCCAACCAGTCCCGCACCCTGTCAACCAGCTCCGCACGATTGATCATCTTCCCCAGGAACTCGTCGGCTCCCGCGGCCCTCGCCACGGCCTCCATGTCCTCCTTCACCGCGGCGGAGTAGAACAGGATGGGGACGCGTGCCGTCGTTGGCATGGCGCGCAGTTGCCGGCACACCTCCAATCCGTCCATCCCTGCATCAAGACATCGACCAGTAGCACATCTGGGCGGGTCTCCTGCGCCACAGCCAGAGCTGCCTCCCCACTGGCGGCACAGACAACGTCAAACCCAGCCTGTTGAAACACGAATTCCAGGAACTCCAGCACGACCCGCGTGTCGTCGACGACCAGGATGCGTTGAGCCATCATGCCCCCTCCGGCCCGGAGACGGCCGCCTGCTGCCGCTCAGCCTCCGGGGCAAAGAAGTCCTCAACGCTGAATCCCCACCGTTCGTGGACGGTCGCGGGATCGTAGCCGTGCTCGCGTAACCAGCGGTCCAGCGCCGCTGCCCTCGCCGCCGGTGTCAGAGGCACGCCCGGACGGAAGCCCTCGTCATCCATGCTCATACCGCACACTGAGCACGAGACGACCTTGAAGGGATAGGTGATACCTGTGGGAGGAGCCACTTCGGCCAGGCGGAATCCACAGTTGGCACACGGCAAGTGGCTTATCGACTCGGCAACGATCTCGGGCTTGGCCGCCGCCTGCAGCCGGAAGAACCGACGCTCAACGCCTACCAGCCCCACAGCCGTGACGAGGCCTAGCACACCCACTGCCAATCCGAGCCTGGGCCAGACGCTTCCGAGGGGGCGGTAGAGGACCTCAACGCGGTGCTCGCCGGCCGGGAGGTCGAAGCGAATCAGCCCCTCGTAGTTGGTGAGGCGGATCGCCCGACCATCGACAAGAGCCTTCCAGCGAGGGCTATATGTGTACGCGAGAACCACACTGCCCCCTTCACTTGCGTGGCTGCCGAACGTCACCGACCAGGGCGTCTCCTCGTACCCCGAGATCGGCACGGCCTCTAGGGCCAGAGTGTCCGGCACCTGAAGTTCCGCGAGCACTGCTTCCCCAAGTGCCGTTGCAATCTCTGGTTGGCCGACAATCCGGGCGTAGTAGAACAGGTTCAGCCCCACGAACCATGCCTGCCCCCGGCCGACCTGGCGGTACCCGAGGACACCATATCGGTTCCCTTCCCAAGTCAGCTCGCCCAGCACGCGGTCCAGGCCCTGATAGGCCGCGCCCAACCACCGGTTTCCCTCCTCACCCTGGAACACCAGCTCTCCTGGCAGACCCTTGAGCGAAGCGTCCCACGTAAGGGGCACGGAACCTTCCAGCGACAAGCGGATCGCGTGCACGCCAAGGAAGTCAGCAGTCTGGCCAACAAGATCTTCCATGCCGCTCAGGTCTATGATAGCCCGCCCACCCGCCTCTAGATAGGGTACAAGCCAGTCTTCCACCTCTGCCAACAGGTCCCGCTCGATTTCGAAGCGGTATAGCGCGACCGCAGAGCTACCGCTCACGCGGTCGAGCCCTAACCACGAGGCGTGCTGGGTCCGCACTTCCTCGGCGAATGGAAAGGCCACCAGTAGAGGCGCCAGCTGGTCACCAATGACGAGCATCTGGCCCTGGGGAATCCTCTGTACGCGAGCGGAGGGGCGCCCCTGCTCCCACACTGCATACGGTCCGAGCTGACCCTCAAGGCGGTAGCCGGCATCGCGGAGAACGCCCTCTGCCTGCTTGGCCGACTCGCCGCCGCCGACGACCACTGTGCGCACGTCCCACAAGGACAGCCGCGAAACCAGGTAGTCCGGACCCCAGGCCGGAGCCCCCAACACTCGGCGCAGCGCGACCTGATGAGGGGTGTTCTCCAGCGCCCATCCCTGAAGCAGCTCGCCCGACTGGCCGGCGAAATACACCTCCGCCGCTGTCGGCTCCGGGTAGATAAGGAGCGCGATGCGGCCGATCGGGTCGGCGCCACCGTGGCGGATCCCCGCCAGCAGAGCCTGCTCGTGAGGGAAGGCAGTCGGCCGCAAGAGGCTGAATGCTGGAGCCGCGTCCAGGGCTATCAAACCTGCCAGCATCATGGCGCGAGGCACCCACCTCTCGCGCCGCATAGGCACTAGCCCGCACGCAGCCGCGACGAGCAGGTAACTGCCGACGTTCAGAAACCTCTCCGGAAGGAGCTGGGCTTGTAGGGGAAGAAGGCTGAAAGCCACCCCACGATCGCCAATGGAGAACCACAGGCAGAGCACGCCAACGACGGTCAGCGCCGTACGCCGCGGGTGAGGCCGCGCGGCCATCGCCAGCAGGGCCAGCAAGACCACGCCTAGCCCGATGACAATCTGCCCGTCTGCCATGTCCAGCGTGGGCAAGAGGCCCGAAGGAGTGGCGGCGAATGCTTCCACTTTCTCCGCCGGTAGGAACGGCACATCGGCGAACTCACCCGAGTAGGCTGGCATCAGCCAAGGAGCCGCCAGCATCGCTCCCAGCCCTAGACTTCCGGTCCACCACGCCAGGCCGATCCCCGGCAGGGAGGGCTCGATGAAGAGCCGGCCGATCGTGTACAGGGCCAGCGCGACGGCGAAGATGTAGGCTTGTTGCGTGTGGGCCAGGATGGCCCAGACCCACGTGGCGGCCATCATCGCAACGGTGGGCGCGCGCCGGCCAGGCGCCGTTAGGAGGCGCTCGCCCAGCCAGAGGAGCACCGGTAAGGCCAGGAGACTGAGCAGCCGGGGCAAGTTGCCTTCAAACCACAGGGTACGGACCTGATAGGGAGCCCACAGCGCCATCACTGTTCCGACACCGGCAGGCCATGGGCCAAACAGGCCTGCCAGGATTAGGTAGGTAAGCGTGGCGAATGCGAGCAGGAGGAGGGCCGCGGCCACGCGGAAGGTCAGGAGTGTTTCACCCAACAGGTAGCTGAGTGGAGCCAGGAAGAGGGTCGTTAGCGGGGGATAGTAGGTGCGAAAGGGGTCTCCGAGGTACCAGGTGGGCATCCAGGCTGCCGAGGCCCAGGCGCGAGGGCCGTGGAGGCGCACCTCCTCCGCCAGGAACTCGGCGCGGGCCAGATGGGCCCACGTGTCGGCCCCCCGAGGGGCTGCCTGGAGCCACAGTGCCAGGACGAGCCCGAGCAGCGCCAAACTCGCCAGTCCGGCCGGCGCGACATGGCGACGAAGGTGAGAACGCAGCTTCACTCGGCCCAGGCTGTTACGAACCTGCGGACCCAGTTTCTCAGTGTCGATGTGCATCGTGTCCGCGCCCATCCAGGGAGCCCGACGCCTGCCTTCCACCTTGGGGCCTCGCTTAGCGTTCGCAGGATCCCACTGAGGCGAAAGAAGTACACCACCATGCGGTAGAGCGGCAGCCAGGGCAAGTACAGCGCCGACTGGCGGAGAAGCCGCCGCTCGGCTGGCGAGCAGATCGTCCAGGCGACCGCCATCTGTAGTGCGTCGCTCGCCACATAGGTCGCGTACATCATGATAGCAGCCCCGGCGATGACGGGGGGAGGATAGCCCAGGGCTGGAAAGAGCAGGAGCATGAACGCCCACAGGAGGCGCAGCAGCGCCAGAGCATGGTCGTTCTGGAGCCTGCGCGGCAGTCTCCAGCGCCAGAACCACCCGGACCGACCGAGCATGTCGGCGTGGACCGCGAGCACCTCCAGCTCACCCCGCTGCCATCGCACCCGCTGCGAAAACAGCTCGTCCCACCGTACTGTTGGCGCGAGATGGACCCTCACCTGCGGCAAGTAGCCCACCTTCGCCTGGCGCCGCTGAAGCGCCAGCGTGGCATCGGTGTCTTCAGATACAGTTCTGCCGCGGTAGCCCCGCAGGAGGATCAGGGCCTCCCGGCGGAAGATGGCACAGGCGCCCGAGAGAGTGAACAGCTCGCTTCGGGCAGCCTCGGCATGGCGACCGATCCGGAACGACTGGAGGTATTCCAGGAACTGTGATGCCGCGAGGAACGCCTCGCTCAGGTTCAGTCGTCTTGTCACCGGCAGGTCCCTGTCATCGAGGACGATATGTCCTTCGCGATCCACCTCGACCAGCAGGTTGGCATCGATGATCAGGTGGGCCGTGGCAGCCTTCAAGTCCGGGTCAGCATGGAAGGCAACCACAGCCTGCTCGATCGCCTCCGGCTCGAGGACGACGTCCGAGTCCACGGCCATCACCAATTCGCCCCGGCAGCGGCTCAGGCCGAGATTCACCGCCATCGGCTTGCCGCGATGCTCGCCCTGGACTAGGGACAGCACCCCGCCGAAGTCACGCGCCGGGATGATGCGGTTGTGCAGCCGGATGTGACCGTTCCAGTGCCCATTGCCGTTGATGTGACCGTTGACCACCTGTTCGGTGTGGTCGGTCGAGCCATCATTGATGACGATCACCTCAATCAAGTGATGGGGGTAGGTCTGCGCTTTCAGGCTGGTGATGCAGCGGTCAATGTTCACCTCTTCATTGAAGGCAGGTATGATGACCGAGACCTTAGGGGCGCTCGGCTGCACCAACGGCGGGTACATTCGGGGCTGCCAACGGTGTCTCCATACCGTCCAGGCGTCGAAGACGGCCGAAGCAATGTCGACCAGGAGGGGGATCAGGATCCAAACCCCCCAGAACATCAGGAAATGGAACAGCGTTGTTCCCATCGCACCATCGGCCCCTTCGGCTACAGAACTGCCCGGCCGCTCACCTCCAGGTCCCGCCGCACGATCCGCAGCGTTGGCAGCGTGAGCATACGCCAGTAGAGGGCAACGATGCCGACGAAGAACACCAACCGGCCCACAATGGCGTGCGCCCACGGGACCGCCGGCTTTCCGATCCAGGCCACCAGACCAACGATAGTCAAGATGCGGACCAGGTTGATAGCAAGTGTCCCCGTCAACCCACCCAGCAGGCGGCCCATCCGCTCTCGCGGAGGTAGTCGCGGGTAGAACAGGATCAGGCCGGTGAATACGCAAGCCTCGATCAGAGCCGAACACTCAATACCGATCTGCAAGACGGACCAGCCGCTGGGATCGGGGACGACGAGGGACGTCGGGCCCAGGGTCCCCAGCCGTAGCCCAACCAGCCCAGTCAGCAGCACCGTCGCCTCTCCTTGGAAATGTCCCAGTGGCTCGTCCCAATCCCCGATCTGTGCCGCAAGCACGAGGATAGCCGCCAGGCCGAACGACATCCACACATAGCCGGTCAGGCTGGCCTGGTAGCGCCGCAAGGCCAGCATTCCGGCCAGGTAGACAATCACGCAAGTGCCCAGCAGGGACGGGCTCACGCCGACCTCCCGGCAAACCTTCTTCGCTGCCCTACGAGCCAGCTTGCTAGCAGTGCCAGGCTCAGGAGCCCCAGTACAGGCCCCAACGTGGGCACAGAATAGAAAGCAGTCTCGGCATAGTCGATGTCGCATCTTCGACTGTCCCCCGTGCTCCAGCAAAGGGATACCACGTAGGTGCCGATCTCTGGGGTATTAGGCGTCGACCATGAGTCTCCAAAGATCTGGCGAGGGTACATCGGTCCAGGATAGACAGTTCGCGTGGCGACGACTGCTCCGCTCGGTGCCCTCACCTCGTAGTACAAGTTCGAGCGCGGGATCCTCCGAATCGCCAGCACCCGACTAGCAATCCTTATCAGGTCTCCGGGCTGCTGAGCCCCCTGTGCTGTCAGCGTGAGGATCATGCCGCGGTATGAGCCCTGCGCGCTCCCACCAGAGAAGCAGATCATGAGCAAAGCCACACTCAGCGCCAGCCCGCAAAAGAGTCGCCTGATCATTCTGCTGAGAGTCTCCTCCGCCCTGGGCAGAAGCCGCATAGGGCCGCACCAACAGGCCAGGTGTCCCAAGACCTGCTAGAGCCCAGTACAAACCGAAGGCCGCTTTCGACACCTTACAGGCGCCTTAGGGTCCTAGCCCCAGCACTAGTCCCTCAGTCCTATCTTCCATCTGTCCCCAGCCAGTCCCCTGCGCCCGACTCCGATGTGGCGGCAACACCAACTGCGACGTTGCGTCGCTGGGCGCTGGTTTCGTGTAATCGATAAGACCTGGCTACACGCAACACGGGCTTCTCTCTCAGGAGCTCGGAACGATGGTTGCACACGTTCGGGCCTCGCAAGAAATCACACGCAAGGGGGCTACCCTCATCCGGGCGAACGACGCTTGCGTTCGCAACGAGTAGCGGATCGGGCGAGCCCCCAGGAAAACAGACGGCCCGGCAGGAACGCTGCCGGGCTCGGGCCATTCCCGTCGACCTGTGCCCCCAGGGGGTTTCGAACCCCCGTTTTGGCCTTGAGAGGGCCACG
>DAOUCN010000196.1:0-3148 GCA_034431995.1 Chloroflexota bacterium
GGCGCAAGCGCCCTGCGTTCGACTTGCATGCATTAGGCACGCCGCCAGCGTTCGTCCTGAGCCAGGATCAAACTCTGCGTGGGATCGTGAAGTGCGCCTCCCGGCGCCCTCACCATCCGTTGATGACGTGGACTATGTAAAACTGTCACTGTTCAGTTGTTCAGGTGCGGGCCCGAGACCTGGCCGACAAAAAACCAGGTGGCGGGTTGCCCCTCCATCCTGGCGACGTCTCCGGATTATCCGGCGCGGTTCGCTTGTCGGTCGCAAGGCTCTCGGTTGTCTGGGTCTACCTCCGTTAGAGTGAGACCTTCAACTCTGGTAGTATAGCACGAACCTCAAGGTTTGTCAAGAGGCCATGCCATGTTTCTCCAGCTTGCATTGCAGGTGCACTAGAGCTTATCAGGCCCACAAAAAACCAGGTGGCGGACGGCCCCTCCATCCTGGCAGCGACCTTCAGGTTTTCCTGAAGCGCTTCGCTTGTCGCTCCTGAATGCTTTAGTTGTCTATGTCTACCTCTGCAGGAGTGAGACCATGAACACCGATTAGTATACGCGGCCGTGGACAGGTTGTCAAGATCTTTTTTGGAGATTTGGAGAGGGAGAGGCGGGGCTTGTGCAACGTGCTTCCAACCCCAAAACAACCCGTGGGGCGACTACCCGCTCCACGGCCCACTGCTGGAGCCGGACTGCGCACAAGCCCCGTGGAGGGGCCCGTGGCCCCTCCGAACCTTCCCCCGGACGCGGCAAACCAGGCTACGGGCGCGGCGCAGCGGCGCTAGGGGCAACAACGACGCGGATCTGCGCCGGGTTGCGCACATAGATCACCGGGTCGCCCTGGTACCACTCAATGCTCCCCGTGACCTGTACACGCTGTCCCGGCGCATAGAGTTGCTCAGGGGACCGCTCGAAGTTGGGCCAGTCCGCCTTCAAGATGCGCACCAGGAAGTGGCCGCGGTGCGGGGCGTGGTAGCCGAGGTAGACCGCTTTGCCATTGTTGAAGACCTCGCGCAGGACACCCTCGACGGTCATAGTGCGGCCAGCGTAGGCGCGGGCCAGGGTATAGTCAATGACCTCTTGTGAGGTGCGGGCCTCCGCGATAGTCACCTCCCGACCTGCTGCGCCGGGGACGCTGACACCCCGTGGTTGACCGGGCTCCAGAGCCACAACGGCCCCATCGGTACTCACGAAGTAAAGCGTATTGTTACTGATCACCCAACCGGCATATTCGCTCCAGTACCGGTCGTAAACGGCGCCCTGTCGCCAGTAGATGTAGAAGCCAGCGGTCGGCCATAGGCGGGTATTGTAGAGGCTGGTGCCACAGTAATGACCGGTGCTGAAACCCGTTCCGCAGGTATCGGTGTCCTGCGACGTGGCGATGTGCGGCAGGTTAGTCACTCGAATGGGGTTGGTGCCGGCCCCACGGCCTGGTGAGCGGTCGGTGATGGTATGGGCCATCCCGACTTCCCAGTGGGCGGCGAAGATCTGATCTCCGGCCATCGCCAGGTAGGGCTGCTCGTCGGTGGGAACGAACGTTCCTTGCATGAATCGCACCTCGCCGGACCGGTAACCCGGCACGGTGGTATCGTTGAGCATCATCTCGCCCAGGTGCGAGTCATACCGGCCATCACAGGGGCTGGCCTTGCACGGCGAACCACGCATCACGACATAGGCCAGTTCCGAACCGTCGCTCAGGCGACTGATGACGGGCTGCGGCCCCATGGGCATATAATCGCCGTCACCGAAGCCACCGTGGCCGACGTTGGGCACAAAGGCCGTGGCGCCGTCATCGAGGCGTAGCGCCAGCAAGGCCTGCTCACGCGGATCGTTCTGCAAGTTGCGTCGCATCTCCGCATTGGTTCCTGGCCAGGGGCTCCATGTCCAGAGGGTTTGCCAGTCGAGTTGCAGTTTGATCAGTACCAGACCGTTCTGCTCGGCGATCACCGGCCAGCCATTGCTGACTGCGGCGAAGTCGTTGTTGCCGGAGACCGTGGGATCGCCAGGGGTTTGCGCGGCGGTCTTCGTACGCCACGCTCGCCCGCCGTCGGTATTGCGGATGCCGTGGACGAAGAGATCGCGCGAGGCAACCACCACCAGGTTACGGGCGGCAGAGTATGCCGGCGGTGTATCAACGGGCGAGCCGGCATCGTAGCGCCAGATCTGCTGCATGCTGGTCTTGTTCACCGCATAGACTGAGTTGCCCATCGAGAAGAACACCCGGTCGCCGCTGGTGGCGGGAGGCAAGGGCAAGTTGCTGCTGCCAGCAGCGGCGAAGCTACCCAGGGTCCGACCATCGGCGGCGTCGAGCTTATAGAGCGTGCCATTGCTGGATACGACAAACAGCGCCCCGGTGTCGGCGTCATAGGCAGGCGTTGAATTGATGCTCCCGCCGGGGTTGCGGTTCCAGATCGGAGCGCCGTTGGCGTTGTCGAGCGCATAGACGCCGCGGCTGCCCGCAGCAACGTACACGCGACCACCGCCGGTCACGGGTTGACTGTTGCGTGGCAAGCCGAACTTGCCGGCAGCGATGCCGCCGGTTGCGTCCGGGCCGTTCCAGGCCCACTTCCAGCGCCAGGGGGCCGGAACGGCATTGGGATAGAAACTGGTGCGCTGGGCATTGAAGGCGTGTTGCGACCATTCGGTGGTAGGGTTGGAAGGGGGCAGGCCGGGCGAGGCGAGGAAGGGCAACAGGATCGGACCGTTTGACCGCTGACCGAAGCTGGTGAGCTGAAAGGGCAGGAGAACTCCGACGATACTCAGAAGGGCGATCAGGGCGACGGTTACCAGGCCGGGCCTTGAAGATCGTTGCATAAGCTCCTCCGCGGCGTGGTAGGCTGGAACAAAACAGGTTGTCAGCACACGGGGCGCCGCGCGCCGTCACCACGAAGGCAGCGCGCAGCCGGCTTTTGCCGCGGCCTTGTTCTACCCTACGCGCCTGTGGCGTTACAAGGGTTTCAAGATTACAAAGAGATGACAATCGTGTCATTGACAGGAGGTACGCGGTGGAGGGGAGGCGGGGAGGCTGCGCCTCCTCGCATGCCCCCCTTTCCCGCCCGTGGCGGCCAGGCAGTCTGGCGAGACGGGAAACGAATGGAATAGTTCGTGGAGGGCCCGCGGCCCTCCACCCCGCCCTGCCGGCAGGCGACCGCGGA